>JAHEKY010000051.1 GCA_024644465.1 Ilumatobacteraceae bacterium
TCGGGGTCGATGACGCAGATGCCGCCCGGTTCGGAGTCGGCGTCCTCGGCGACGGTCGCACCTGCCGTGACGGTCATGTCGCCGTCCTTCTTCTCGATCGCACTCCCACCGATCGATGCGACGCCGTTGATCGTGAGGTGCCCGTCTTCGTCTTCGGTGGCCGTGCCGCCGATCGTCGCGCCGGCCAACACGACGAGGTCGCCCGCGTCCTTCTCGTCGACGTCGCCGACGACCGATCCGGCCACGGTCAGGGAGCCGTTGCCGGATTCCTTCGCATGGCCGCCGACGGTTCCGGACGACTCGATGGTGAGGTCGCCGGCGTCCTTCTCTTCGACGTCATCGGCGACGGCGCCGCCGATGACGACTGATCCGTCGCCGTCTTCCTTGACCTTGCCGTTGACGATGCCCCCAGGTTCGACGATCACGCTGCCTGCCCCTTTCTGGTCGATGTCGTCGCCGATGATTCCGGTCGAGCCGATCGTGACCGATCCGCCCTTGACCTTCACCTTCTTCTCGATCGTGCCGAGGATCAGCACGTCTGCTTCGTGCTTCAGGTCCTTCAGGACCGTCCCGAACGGCACGACGCACGGCTGGTTCGGCGGAGCGGTTGCACAACTCGCCGGGCCGATGTCGATCTGCGTCGCCATGTTCCAGGCGTCGAGGCTGTCCGAGGACAGCCCGAGGCTGGCCGCATGAGCGGCGCTCACCGTGCTCGCCAGAATGGCGACCACGAGGCCCCGGCGAACCAGGGCACGATGTGAGAGCACTGCCATGCGGCCAGCCTCGGCCGATCGGAATCGGTTGTCCGGGTCAGGTCGCTCGTCAGCCCGAGATCGTGATGGCGATGCCGGTCACGTCCTCGGCGTCGATCGCCGGGGAGAAGCCGTTCGCCTGGAACGTCGTCGCGGCCACGGTGCCGTTGTCGGAACCGAGGATGACGCGCGCGCCGAGCGGAGCCAGCGGCTCGCCGGTCAGGACGACTTCCCATGCGAGACCGTTGCACGCCGCGGCGACGGCGTTGATGTTCACCGCATCGACGATGATCGTGTCGGTCGCGGCGTCGTAGGACGTGTCGTACGCGACGGTGACGCCGTCGCTGTCGCAGCTGGCGACGACCTCGGTCGCCGCGCCGAGGCTCTGGTTCGAGACCGTACCGAGGCTCGCGGCCGAAGCGCCGACGATGCCCGTGACGGCCAGACCGGCGAGGATGGCGAGGGCCTTCTTGCGTGGGTTCTTCATGAGGGGGTGGTTGCCTTTCTCCTGCGCGCATCCCCGATGGACAGGCGCTCTCCGCTGTCTTCGGTCAGCAGCGCTGCCAACTTGAATTTTCCGGATCGGGCCCGGTCGACGCGCGCGGCCAGCCACGATCGTCCGTTGGTGTCGGCACGGTGGGGCGATGCCCCTTCATCACGACACAGAGTGGATCTGCTGACACTCGGAGTGACGGAAAGGCGAACGCCGAGAACGGTCGCCGACCGTCGTCGGTGACCGAACGGGCAGTCAGACTGCCAGCAGACGGCAAGCGCAGCGGTGCCGGCGCGGATCAGTTCGACGGTGCGGGACGGCCCGTCAGGCGTTCTTGGACGAGACACTTCTGGTCGTCGGTGAGGGCGCGGTTCGAGCGCACGGTCACGGTGGTGACACCTGCAGGATGCTGCTGGGCGGCGAGATCGGGCAGGAACACGACGCCGGTCAACCCGATGTCGTTGGAGGCCGCGGTCAGCCGCTTCGCGGCGCCGTCCTCGACGTCGTTCCAGTGGTCGGTCGGAATCGCGATCTCGGCGCTCGCGGCGAGCTGGGAGAAGTTCGTGATGCACTCGATCGACGCGTGGCCTGCATGCCACGTCGCGCCGTCGGCGGTCCGCAACCGGATCGATGCCGGACCCATCAGGTCGATCGTGCCGCGGACGTCGTTGCCCGAGACCGTGATCAGCACCTGGTCGCCGACCGCGTACCGATCCTCGAGCAGTGCCATCGTGCCGGCGAGCAGGTTCTTGATGATCTCCTGGCCCGAGAGCGCGATCGCGAAGCCGATGAACCCGGCACTCGAGATCATGTAGACGGGATCGACGCCGAGCACCTGCAGCCCGACGAAGATCGCGGCGATGAAGATCAACGAGGTCACGATGTGGCCGAGCATCCGCGCGGCGGCGTCGGCGCGTTGGCGCCGGCGCGTCTCGGTGTCGGTGTCGGTCTCGGCGATGCGACGGAGCCGGATGCGCCAGGTGCCGGGGCGTTCCTGCGACCGGCGCATCGCGCGCCGCGTCAACACCCGGATCAGGCGGCGGATGGCCCATGACACGACCGCGGCGACGGGGATGAGCAGAAGGACCTCGAGGACGGTCCCGAACATTACGATCATGTGACGAAACGCTACGGCGTCGAACGGCGTTCCGTCACCCGCGATCGCGAATTGTTCGTCTGTCCTGTAGGTGCCATCAGCGGCGCCGCCCGTTGCGCTCGGCGCACGAAACTCAGGAGGACAACCATGTTGAACACCCGAACTCGGACCGGCATCGCGATCGGCATGCTGCTCGCCATGTCCGGCGCTGCTGCGTCGGCGGGGGGCGGATCGTCGTATCACGGCGTCTTCCACGAGACCGACGCCGGCGCAGCCGATCCGCTCGGCTACGACATCCACGGCTCGGCGAAGATGACCGTCGGCGCCCCGGGGACAACCGTCAAGATCACGGTTTCCGGGCTCGACCCGACCAAGGAGTACCCGGCCCATCTGCACAACGGATCCTGCGCGAGCGGCGGCGGGAGCCACTACCAGGACGACGAGGAGGGAGCGATCGAGCCGCCGAACGAACTGTGGCTGACGAACGCCGGAGGCACGCTCGTCGCGAATCCCGGCGGCGTTGCGCACGGCGCCGGCACCGCGACGTGGCAGGCGAGGACGTCGAGCGCGTCGCAGACGAACGCACGGTCGGTCGTCGTCCACGAACCGGCCGGGCCGCGGATCGCCTGCGCCGACCTGACCTGACCTGAACCGAACTGAACTGCCCGACAACCGTGGCCGGTGGTTGCCCGCCCGCCACGGTTGGAGGAAGATCGTAGAGACGCGAGCGTTCAACGGAGGCGCGGATGCGAACCTGGATCGATCAGGACCTGTGTACGGGTGACGGCCTGTGCACCGACCACTGCCCTGACGTGTTCGTGCTGCTCGACGACGGGATCTCCTACGTCCGGGACGGCCCCGTCGTGGCCAACGACCCGGGCGGGCGAGCGAGCATCGTGACCGTCCCGCCACGCTACGAGGCCGACGTCGTGGCCGCGGCGCTCGACTGCCCGGGTGAATGCATCTTCGTCGAGCCCGACGAAACGATCGAGCTGCCACTCGATCTCGTTACGACGTCACCCGTTGCGCCCCCTCGATCGTCTGTCAAGACAACGACAGGAGGAGGCTGAAATGGACTGGTGGATTCTCGAGCTGATCACTGCGGCGGTGCTGATCGCCGTCGTCGCCGTGCTCGGCCCGCTGATCAAGCGGTTCGGCAAGGCGTACGCCGCGGACGTTTTCCGGGTCAACCCGCGCACGGGCAAGAGCTATCTCGTGCTGATGGACTTCGCGTACTACTTGATCTTCGGCGCGTTCGTGCTGTTCGTCGTCAAGTGGGAGCGTGACACGGGCTGGGGGCAAGAGGTCAACGCCGAACAGCTCCAGGGGTCGGTGGTCCGCGTCGGTGGGATGCTCCTGCTGATGGGGCTGCTCCACGGCCTGAACGTGCTGACGCTGCCCGTGATCGGCCGGATCTTCACGCTCAACCGCCAGCTCGACGACGACGTCGCGGGGCCGCAGGCGGCCTGAGCCGGACGCCGCCGCTCGGGGATCCACACCTCGCACGATGTTCGACCAGGCGCTCGCCGCGGCACCGGAGAGCACCGCCGACGCGGACGCGCTCGTGGCGCGGATGTTCGACGTCGAGGCGACCTCGCTCGTGCGGCTCGCCCGGGTGTTCTGCGACGACCGCAACGCCGCGGAGGACCTCGTGCAGGAGGCGTTCATCCGCCTCCATCGGTCGGCGGGCTCGATCCGCGACCTCGAGCGCGCTCCGGCGTTTCTCCGCTCGATCGTGATCAACCTCGCGCGCGATCACAACCGGCGTGGCCTGATGTCGCTGCGCCACCGCAACAGTGTCGCCGCGGTCCCCCCACCGCCCGTCACCGAGCCCGACGATCAGGCGGTCGCCGACGACGATGCCGAGCAGGTGCTCGCGGCGCTGCGGACCCTTCCGGAGCGGCAACGGGCCTGTCTCGTCCTCCACTACTACGAGGAGCTGTCGATCTCGGAAGTGGCCGACACGCTGGGCATCTCGAAGAACTCGGTCAAGACCCACTGCAAACGTGGCCTGGCCTCCCTCGAATCGAGACTGGAGGCCGATCGATGAACGTTGAACAACGCCTGATCGCCGCGCTGCGGTCGACCGATCGGGTCGAGCCGAGCGACGACCTGTGGTCTCGGGTGGTCCACTCGATCCAAGAGGATCGGGCCCATCGTCGCCGCGTCGCCACGTCCACGGTCGTGGTCGTCGCCGTCACCGTCGGGCTGGTCGCCGTCGGGCTGGTCAACCTGACGGACGCGACACCGGTCGTCGGCGGCCACTCGCCCGGCCGCCAGATCCGGCTGCCGGTCATGCAGCTGATCGAGACGGCCGCGCTCGTCGTGCTCGTGGCCGTCCTCGGCCCGGCGATCCGGCGGTTCGGCCGCAACTACGCCACGGATCTCTGGCGAGCGACCCCTCATCTCGCGACCGTACTGCTCCGGCTGCTCGACATCGCGTACCTTCTCGTCTTCAGCGGCTACATCCTGCTGTCGGCGCGGTTCGACCTCGATCGGTCGACCGTCTGGGCCGAGCAGGTCCAGGAGCTCGGGTGGCGGGTCGGCGGCCTGCTGCTCGTGATGGGATTGCTGCACTCGATCACGATCGTCGCCCTCCCGGTCGTCGCCCTGATCTCGAACTCGACACGCGTCGGCCGTCCGCTCCCACGATGGCTCGTGATCGTGTTGATCCTGCTCGCAGTCACGCTCGGCCCGCCGATGCTGATGATGATGATCGGCGGCATCGTCGACCCGTGAGAGACTCGTCGTCATGAACGAGGCGCGCTACCGCGAGGCGGAGTCGCGGCTCTGGGCATCGATCGGGCTGCGTCCGACCGAGCGCGACCTGCGCCTCCGAACCCTCGACACGACCGTGCGGGTGCAGGAGCACGGCGACGGGCCGACGATCCTGTTCGTGCACGGAGGCTCGTCCAGCGGTGCGAACTGGGCGCCGATGCTGCCGTTCCTCGACGGATTCCGCTGTGTGCTGCTCGATCGGCCCGGGTGTGGTCTCAGCCCACCACTGGGCGCGGATCTGCGCGACGCAGCGCGGTTCCTGGCGGCCGCGGACGCCCTCGTCGGCGACGTTGTCGAGGCACTCGATCTCGATCGCGCGGCGGTTGTGGCCACGTCGCTCGGTGGGTTCTACGCGTTGCGCGGCGCCGCCGCACGCGCCGATCGGGTCGAGCGGATCGTCGAGTTCGGCTTCACGATCGGCGCACCGATGACGCACATCCCCCTGTCGATACGCATCGCGACGCTGCCGGGTTTGCAGCGGGTGATGACCAGGATCCCGCCGACGAGATCCGCGGTACGCGCGATCCTCCGGCAGCTCGGCCACGGCCCTGCGCTGACCGACGGGCGGGTCACCCCGGAGTTCTTCGACTGGTTCCTCGCGCTGCTGCGACACACCCGCTCGATGCGCAACGACACCAACGCGCCGCGCAAGATTCTGCAGCCGCAGGGAAGCGCTGCGCTGCTGCCCGCCGACGTCGTCGCCGACGTGCGTTGCCCGGTGCGGTTCGTCTGGGGGGAGGACGACCCCCTCGGCGGCGCCGACGTCGCGGAACGATTCGTCCGGCGGTTCCCCGCCGCCGAGCTGGAGCTCTGGCCGGCCGCCGGCCACGCACCGTGGATCGGCCACCCGGAGCGCGCCGCCGATCGCGTCGCCGACTTCCTTCGTTCCTGATCGTCTCGCGTTCGGTGTCACCCGCGACGGGCACTCGGTCGTCTGTCCGTTGGAAGGGGTATGACGCGATGAACGTGATCGAGATCGACGGGCTGCACAAGTCCTACCGCCACCGGGCGAAGCGAACCGTCGCCGTCGACGGGTTGGACCTCGCCGTGCCCGCGGGTGGCGTCTACGGCTTCCTCGGCCCGAACGGGTCGGGCAAGACGACGACGATCCGCTGCATCCTCGGATTGGCGCGGGCGACGTCCGGATCGGTGCGGTTGCTCGGTCGCCCCGTGCCGGCGGGTCTGCGCGACGCCGTGGCGCGCACCGGCGCGATCGTCGAGACGCCCGCGTTGTTCCCGACGATGACCGGTCGCGAGAACCTCCGCCTCCTGGCGCGGATCGACGGAATCGGTCCTGCCGCCGTCGACGATTCGCTGGACACGGTCGGTCTGACGGACCGCGCCGACGACCTGGTGAAGCGGTACTCGCTCGGCATGCGCCAGCGCCTCGCCCTCGCTGCCGCGTTGCTGAAGGACCCGGAACTGCTGATCCTCGACGAGCCGGCCAATGGGCTGGACCCGGCCGGGATGCGGGAGGTCCGCAACCTCCTGCGCCGGCTCGCGGACGACGGGCGCACCGTGTTCGTCTCCAGCCACATCCTCGCCGAGATCGAATCGACATGTGACCGCGTCGCGATCCTCTCGGCCGGTCGGTGCGTCGCCGAAGGAACGGTCGACGACGTCGTCGCCCGCGCCGGACATCGCTCGTCGATCCTGGTCAGGGTCGCCGATCCGGACACCGGGGCGCGAGCACTGCGCGCCGTCGGCCTGTCGGTCGAACGACTCGACGGCGCGCTGCGCGTGCACGCCTCAGCGGAGCACGCCGCCGACGTCACGCGTGCGCTGGCGGGCGCCGACCAATGGGTCACCGAGCTGCGACTGGAACGGTTCAGCCTCGAGGACGTCTTCCTCGAACTGACCTCGCTGCAACTCGACGGGCAGTCCCCACCGGCTGAGGAGGCGTCGCTCGCCCACTCGATCGAGGAGGTCGTCGGATGAGGTTGTTGCGAACCGAGATGCGCCGAGCGCTGCGCCGGCGGGCCGTGCGGGTGCTGATCTCGATCGCGCTGCTGGGTTGCGTGTTCGCCGGCGTCGTGGCGTTCGTCGGATCGGCCGGCAAGACGATCGCCGAGCTGCGGCTGGACGACGAGGGCAGCCCGGCCGTCATGACCGACTGGTGGATCGCCGACACGAACGAGGGCTACCTCGCCGCGGCGATGTTCTTCCTGTTCCTGGGGGCGTTCTTCGGCGGGGCGACCGTCGCCGGCGGCGAGTGGCGTGCCGGCACCGTCACGACCGTGCTCACATGGGAACCACGCCGCCTGCGTCTGCATGCAGCCCGGTCGGCGAGCGCCGGTGTGCTCTCGTTGGTGATCTCGTTCGCACTGCAGGTGCTGTTCCTCGCGGCGTTCCTGCCCGCAGTGTTCGTCAACGGCACGACCGAAGGTGTCGACGGCGCGTTCTGGAACGGCCTCGTCATCGCGATGCTGCGGACGTCGCTGATCACCGCCGGGGCCGCCGTGCTCGCCGTCGCGCTCGCGACGGCCGCTCGAAACACGGCGTTCGCGGTGATCGCCGTCTTCACCTGGCTCGTCGTCATCGAGAACCTGATCCGCGGACTGCGGCCGTCGCTGGAGCGATGGCTGTGGGGTGAGAACCTCGCCACGGTGATGACGTGGGCGCAGCTCGAGACGGCCGACTTCTCCCGTGGCCCGATCATCGCGTCGGCGACGCTGCTCGCCTACTGCGCGCTGATCGTCGGCGCGGCGGCCGCGTCGTTCGGCCGCCGGGACATCGCCGCGACCACCTGACGCGACGCTTCCGCGCCTCGCCGTCCCACTCCCGGCCCGATCCTGAAGTGGGCTAGTTTCGCCGCATGGTGTTCCTCCGGAGGCCGGCGACGATCACGCTGAGCGTCACACCATCGTGAGGGTACGGGAGCACATCACCCGGCTGCGGCACCGTGGTGCGAAGTCGGTGTCCGGTGACCCTGCGGTCGACGACCTCGTCGCGGCACTCGGCGAGGCGCTGGCCCCGGACCGCGTCCGCCATGACGGCGCGGAGCGGGCACTGCTCAGCCGCGACGCGTCCGTGTTCGAGGGCGGCGTCGCGGGCCCGGTCTGCTTTCCGGTGTCGACGTCGGAGGTCCAGGCGATCATGCGGATCGCCGCGGCCGGCGGGCACAACGTCGTGCCCCGCGGTGCGGGGACCGGCCTCGCGGGTGGGGCGATTCCGCTCGGCGCACCGATCGTCGTGTCGACGACGCGGATGAACCGGATCCTCGACGTCGACGTCGACGACCGCATCGCATGGGTCGAACCCGGCGTGGTCAATCTCGATCTGAGCCGGCATCTCGGCCCGCTCGGCTTCCACTTCGCGCCCGACCCGTCCAGCCAGCAGGTGTGCACGATCGGTGGCAACGTCGCCAACAACTCGGGCGGGCCGCACTGCCTCGCAGAAGGCGTCACGAACGCCCACGTTCGCGCGATCGAGGTCGTGCTCCCCGACGGCGAGGTCGCGATGCTCGGTGGGCTCGATGCCGAACCGCTCGGGTACGACCTTCGCGGGGTCTTCGTCGGCGGCGAGGGCACGCTCGGCATCGCGACCAGGATCGCCGTCACGATCACGCCGAACCCGCCCGCGGTGCGGACGTTGCTGCTGTCGTTCGCAGAGGTCGTCGATGCGGCGAACACCGTGTCGGCCGTGATCGCCGCCGGCTGCGTGCCCGCGGCGATGGAGGTGATGGACCAGCGGATCACCGTCGCCGTCGAGCGGTACGTCGGCGCGGGCTATCCGACCGACGCGGCGGCCGTGCTGCTCGCCGAAGTCGACGGGCTGGCGCACGGGGTCGATCACGATGCCGAGACGATCGCGACAATCGGCCGGGCGAACGGTGCCACGGACGTCCGCCTCGCCGCGAACGACGACGAGCGGGCGCTGTTGTGGAAGGGCCGCAAGACCGCCTTCGGGGCGATCGCGCAGATCGCGCCGGATTACTACCTCCACGACACGGTCGTCCCGCGCTCGAAGCTCGCCGACGTGCTCGAACAGGTCTACGCGATCGCGGATCGCCACGAACTGCTCGTGATGAACGTGTTCCACGCCGGCGACGGCAACCTGCACCCGCTGCTGATCTTCGACGCCCGCGAGCCCGGTGTGCTCGAGCGGGTCCACCTCGCCGGCGCGGAGATCATCACTGCCTCGCTCGACGCCGGGGGCGTGCTCTCGGGCGAACACGGTATCGGTGTCGAGAAGCAGCAGTACATGGACCGTCTCTTCACCGACGACGACCTCGATCATCAGGATCGTCTGCGGCGGGCGTTCGACCCGACGTGCCGGGCGAACCCCGGCAAGGTGCTGCCGGTCGGTCACAGCTGTGCCGACATCCAGTCGTTGCGTGCCGTGCCGACCGGTGTCTGGGGGTGACGATGGCGGCCACGCTCGCATCCGCCGACCCGGTGCTCGCGGACTTCGCTGAGCAGGTCGGCGCGGAGGGGCCGGTCGCCGTCGAAGGCGGGCGAACACGGTGGCTCGTCGGGGGCGCGCCGCCGCCCGACGTCCGGACGGTGCGTGCTCCCGCGGGCATCGTCGAGTACGCCCCCGAGGAGATGACCGTACGGGTCCGGGCAGGCACGACGGTCGCCGAACTCGATGCCGAGTTGAGTTCACGGGGTCAGCGCACGCCGCTGCCCGACCGGGGCGGCACGGTCGGCGGGGCGCTCGCCGTCGGGGAGAACCATCCCGGCCTGCTGGGCCGCGGGCGCGTGCGGTCTTCGCTGCTGCAGGTGCGTTACGTGTCCGCCGACGGTGTCCTCGTGAACGGGGGTGGGCCGACCGTCAAGAACGTCACGGGCTTCGACCTGCCGCGGCTGATGGTCGGCTCACTCGGCACCCTCGGCCTGCTGGCCGAGGTGATCCTGCGGACCGAACCGAACCCTGCGGTGTCGCAGTGGGTCGTCAGTGACGACGCCGACCCCTTCGCCGTGCGCCACGTCCTGCTGCGGCCCGGCGCCGTGCTGTGGGACGGCGGCCGGACATGGGCACTGCTCGAGGGGCAGGCCGACGACGTCGCGAGCGAACGGGCGGCGATCGCCGTGCACGGAACGTTCACCGATGGCGACGGCTGGCCCGAGCTCCCGCCGCATCGCTGGTCGCTCACGCCGAGCGGGCTGCGTGACATCGGTGCGCACGCCACCGGGCGATTCGTCGCCGTCGTCGGCGCCGGCCTCGTGTTCGCCGCGGAACCGCAGCCGTCACGCATCCTGGACCCCGCGGCGCGGACGGTGGGGGAGCGGCTGAAGCGGAACTTCGACCCCGACGGCCGCTTGAACCCCGGCCGTGATCCGGCAGCGCGCTGATGGACCTCGGTCTCGCGTCGGACGATCTCGACAAGTGCGTGCAGTGTGGGCTGTGCCTCAGCTCGTGCCCGACATACCGCGTGACCGGCGACGAGACGATGTCGCCCCGCGGCCGGATCGCGCTGATGCGCCACGTCCAGCACCGTGGCGCGCCCCTGACCGCAGAGGTCGTCGACGCCTTCGAAACGTGTATCCAGTGCCGCGGCTGCGAGCCGGCGTGTCCGTCGAGCGTGCCCTACGGGCACCTGATCGAGCAGACGCGATCTGTGCTCGTCGCCAGTGGTGCGTCGACGCCGTGGTGGCAGCGGCTGGCGTTCCGCCAACTCGCGCGCCCCCGGTTGCTGCGCGCCGGAACCACGGTCCTCGCGCTCGCCCAGCGCGCGCATCTCGTGCCGCAGCGACTCGGCCTGCCGGCGCGCCTGCCGTTGCGCCGCGACCCGCATGTCGTGTCCGGCCGGGACGTCTACCTGTTCACCGGCTGCGTGATGGATGCGTGGCAGCGCGACGTGCACCACGCTGCCGCACGTGTGCTCGAGGCAGCGGGCTGCGGTGTCACGCCGACCGGTGACGCTGCGCCGTGCTGCGGAGCGCTGCAGGCCCATGCCGGGCTGCTCGACGAGACGAGACGGCTCGCCCGCCGGATGATCGAACAACTGGAACCGGACGTGCCGATCGTCGTCGACTCGGCCGGGTGCGGTGCCGCGATGAAGGACTACGGCCGCCTGCTCGACACCGACGAGGGCCGGGCGTTCGCCGAACGGGTCGTCGACGTGCACGAGTTCCTCGCACCGATCCTCGACCGGCTGCCGACGGTCGACCCGCTCGATCTGCGCGTCGCCGTCCAGGATCCGTGCCACCTGCGTCACGTCCAACGGGTCCACGGTGCGACGCGTACCGTGCTCGCCCCGTTCGTCCGGGAACTGGTCGAGTTGGACGACGACGGTCTCTGCTGCGGTGCGGGTGGCGCCTACTCCGTCCTCCATCCGGCACTCGCCGGCACTGTCCGCAGCCGCAAGCTCGCGGCGATCACGAGGGCCTCGGCCGATGTGGTCGCCAGTGCGAATCCGGGGTGCACGATGCATCTCGCCGCCGGCGGCTGTGCCACCCTCCACCCGATCGAGCTGATCGACCGGGCGCTCAGCGAAGAGCGAGCACCTGGGCGACCTCCGCGGCGATCTCGTCGGCGGTCGTCCCGGGGGTGAGCACCGCGGCGATGCCTGCCGCATGCAGTGCGTCGAGGTCGTGGTCCGGCACGATCCCGCCGAGGATCACCGGGATGTCGCTGCCGCGGGAGCGAACCTCCTCGACGACGAGCGGCGCGAGCGTCATGTGCGCGCCCGAGAGCATCGACAACCCGATCGCGTCGACGTCCTCGTCGACGGCTGCCGCCGCGACCGTGGCGGGAGTCTGGAACAGCCCGGTGTAGATCACCTCGTAGCCCGCGTCGCGCAGGATGCGGGCGACCACCTTGATGCCGCGGTCGTGGCCGTCGAGGCCGACCTTCGCGACGAGGATGCGTTCCCCGGCCACGTCAGCTCCCCCCGTCGGTCGGCACGAGCGGCACTCAGATCACCGGCACTTCGACGTGGCGTCCGAACTCGGACTCGAGACTGCCCATGATCTCGCCGATCGTCGCGTACACCTTGACCGCATCGATCAATGCCGGCATCAGGTTGATCTCGGGATCGGCCGCCACGGCGCGGACATGCTCGAGCGCGGCATCGACCGCCACCTGGTCGCGATCATGGCGCACGCGTTCGAGGCGCTTGCGTTGCCGCTGTTCGTCCTCGCCGGAGATGCGGAGCAGGTCGATCTGCGCCTCCTCGTTGCCCTCGGTGAAGTCGTCGACGCCGACCATGATCGCCCGGCCGGCGTTGCGCAGCCGTTCGAGTTCGTATGCCGAGTCGCTGATCTTGCCCTGGAACCAGTTCTCCTCGATGCCTCGGATCGCGCCCTCGAGCATCGACCCGTCGCCGATGTCGTCGAGGTGGGCGAACAGTTCCTCGGCCTCGCGCTCCATCTCATCGGTGAGCGACTCGATGAAGTGCGAGCCACCGAGGGGATCGGCGACGTGCGCGACGTTTGTCTCGTGGGCGATCACCTGCTGGGTGCGCAACGCGATCCGTGCGGCCTTCTCGGTCGGCAGCGCGAGTGCTTCGTCCATCGAGTTCGTGTGCAGCGACTGCGCGCCGCCGAGCACGCCGGCGAGCGCCTCGATCGCCGTGCGCACGATGTTCACCTCCGGCTGCTGTGCGGTGAGCGAGACGCCGGCGGTCTGGCAGTGGAATCGGAGCTGCATCGAGCGTTCGTTCCGGGCGCCGTACCGTTCCTTCATCCAGCGCGCCCAGATTCGCCGCGCCGCCCGGTATTTCGCGATCTCCTCGAAGAAGTCGATGTGGGCGTTGAAGAAGAAGCTGAGCCGCGGCGCGAACGCGTCGACCGGCAGACCGGTCTGCAAGGCGAGCTCGACGTACGCGAATCCGTTGGCGAGCGTGAACGCGAGTTCCTCGACGGCCGTCGAGCCCGCTTCGCGGATGTGGTAGCCCGAGATGGAGATCGAGTGCCATCTCGGCATCTCGGCGGCGGTGAAGTCGATCGTGTCGCGCACGAGCCGCATCGAGTGTCGCGGCGGAAAGACGAACTCCTTCTGCGCCTGGTACTCCTTGAGGATGTCGTTCTGCAGCGTGCCGCCGAGTGCCGCTCGCGGGATGCCGTTCAGCTCCGCCTGCGCGATGAACATCGCGAGGATCACCGCGGCGGGGGAGTTGATCGTCATCGATGTCGTGATCTCGCCGAGGTCGATCCCTGCATAGAGGTCCGCCATGTCGGCGAGCGTGTCGATCGCGACGCCGCACCGCCCGACTTCGCCGAGCGCCATCTCGTCGTCGGAGTCGAGGCCGAGCAGCGTCGGCATGTCGAACGCCGTCGACAACCCGGTCCCGCCGGACTTGATGATCTCCTTGAAGCGCCAGTTCGTGTCCTCAGCGGTGCCGAACCCGGCGAACATCCGCATCGTCCACAGCTTCGAGCGGTACATCGACGCGTACGGGCCACGCGTGTACGGGTAGACACCGGGGAACTCGCCGTCGTCGGGGCCGTAGACGGGGTCGAGCGCGATGCCGGACATCGTCGTGAAATCGGCGTCGCGCAATGTCGATGCCCCGAACGCGTTGGTCCACAATTCACGGTTGGTCGGCATCCCGGGAAGTTTACTTTGATGTCAAAGTAAAGACAAGGAGGTCGCTAGGGTCGCGGTCGTGGGCCTGTCGCGCGACCCGATCGAACTGGCCCGGGAGAACTGGAACGCGGCCGGTTGGGTCGACAGCAGCGACGGCATGGCGCTCGTCACGTCGGTGATGCGTGTCCAGCAGGTCCTCTTGACGACGATCGACGAGCTGCTCAAGCCGTTCGGGCTGACGTTCGCCCGCTTCGAGGTCCTGATGCTGTTGGAGTTCAGCCGCGCCGGCGAACTGCCGGTGGGCAAGATCGGCGAACGGCTGCAGGTCCACCCGGCCAGCGTGACGAACGCGGTCAAGCGGCTGGAGGGCGCGGGCCACGTCACGCGCCGGCCCAACGCCGACGACGGCCGGAGCGTCTTGGCTGCGATCACGGCGCAGGGCAGGGCACTGGTCGCGGAAGCCGCCGAGTTGCTCAACGCCGAGGTGTTCACGACCGTGCCGCTTCCGGCAACCGCCCGAGACGAGCTCTACGAGTTGTTGCGGCGCTGGCGATCCCACTTCGAGGACTTCGAGGACCGGGACCTTCGTACCTGACGGACGACCCCGCCGCCGTTCTACGCTCGGTCGATGGACGGCGTACTGATCGCGGGAGGTGGGATCGCGGGCCTGACGATGGCGCTGACCTGCCACGAGATCGGCGTTCCGGCCACGGTCTTCGAGGCCGCCGACGAATTGCGCCCGCTCGGGCTCGGCATCAACATGCAGCCGAGCGCTGTCCGGGCGCTCTACGCGCTCGGCTTCGAGGACGCGCTGGATTCGATCAGCGTGCCGGTCGACGAGGTCGCGCTCGTCGCGCGCGACGGGGCGGCGGTGTGGTCGGAACCCCGTGGGCTGGACGCAGGGTCGCGTTGGCCGCAGCTGTCGGTGCATCGCGGTGCCCTGGAGATGATGCTGTACCGAGAGGCCGTCGAGCGGCTCGGACCGGCGGCGATCGTCACCGGCTGCCGGGTCACCGGGTACGGGCACACACTCGACGGAGTCCGCGTCGAATGCGGCCTGCTGGACGGCACCGTCGAGCAGGCCGAGGCATCGGTGCTACTCGGCGCGGATGGCCTGCACTCGGCGGTCCGGGCGCAGATGTTCCCGGGTGAAGGCTCGCCGCGCTGGGGTGGATCGGTGCTCTGGCGCGGCGTCGCCGACCATCGACCGGTCCGGGGTGGCCGTTCATTCGTCGTCGTCGGGAACCGCCGGCAGCGATTCGTCACGTTCCCGATCGCGGCCACCGACCCCGTCAGCGGGATGCAGCGGCAGGACTGGATCGCCGAGTTGAAATTCGATCCGATGCGCGGATGGCGGCGCGGCGACTGGAACACGATCGTCTCGGCCGACGAATTCCTGGCCGACTTCGAGGACTGGGCGTTCGACTGGCTCGACGTGCCGGCACTGATCCGATCGTCGGAGGTCGTGTACGAGTACCCGATGGTCGATCGCGATCCCGTCGACCGGTGGGTGCACGGTTCGGTCGCGCTCATCGGCGACGCCGCACATCCGATGTATCCCGTCGGTTCCAATGGCGCGAGCCAGGCGATCGTCGACGCCCGACTCGTCGGCAAGGCCTTCCTCGACCACGGTGTCGGGCGTGCGGCGCTGCGGGCGTTCGAAGTCGGTCGACTCGACGAGATGTCCGAGCTCGTCGTCGACAGCCGGCTCGCCGGACCGGCATCGGTGCTCGGCGCACTCGACGAACGGAGCCGCAGCATCTTCGACGACCTCGATGCGGTGGCACCCGCCGACGTCGAGCGCTACATCGCGGACTTCCGTCGCGATGCGCGGCAATCGATCGACGCGTTCAACGCTGCGCCACCGACGATCGAACGCGGCACTCGCGCCTGAACAGCAGGTCGTCGCCGGCTGAGTACAGTCGGGGTGTGGCGCAGGTGACGTTCGCAAAGGCGCTCCAACGGCACGTCACGTGCCCGACCGCGAGCATCGAGGCAGACTCGCTGCGGCGCGTGCTCGACGGCTACTTCGTGCAGTTTCCCGCTGCTCGCAGCTACGTCCTCGACGAACAGGGAGCGGTGCGCCGCCACATCGCGGTGTTCGTCGGCGGCGAGCTGATCGTCGACCGGGTCGGGCTGGCAGATCCGGTCGGAGCCGACGACGACGTCCACGTCTTCCAGGCGCTCTCCGGTGGAGCGGCATGATCCCCGTCAACGAAGGAGTCACGTCATGAGCACCGCGCTCGTCGCCACCCGCAAGGGTTTGTTCACGGTGTCCGTCGACCCGGCCGGCACGCCGACGATCGGTGAACCGGCGTTCGTCGGCGTGCCGGTGACGAACGCGGTACGCGATCCGCGCGACGGGGCGCTGTACGCGTCGCTCGACCACGGACACTTCGGTGTCCACCTGCATCGCAGCGACGACGACGGGGCGTCGTGGACCGAGATCGCCGCGCCCGAGTATCCGCCGAAGCCCGACGGCGTCGTCGACGTCAACCCGATGACCCAGCAGGAGACCGTCTGGGCGACCCAGTTGGCGTGGACCATCGAGCCGGGCCACCCCGACGAACCGGGCGTGGTGTGGTGCGGCACGATCCCGGGTGGGCTGTTCCGCTCGGATGATCGTGGCGACACGTGGCGACTGGTCGAATCGCTGTGGAACGTCCCCGCTCGGGCGAAATGGTTCGGCGGAGGGTACGACGAGGCGGGGATCCACACGGTCAGCGTGGACCCACGGGGCCCGGGCCGGGTCGTGATCGGGCTGTCGTGCGGCGGCGCCTGGCGGACGACCGACGGGGGAGCCACCTGGGAGATCGCGGCGTCCGGGATGCGTGCCGACTTCGTCCCGCCCGAGCTCGCGGGCGACCCGGACACTCAGGACCCGCATCGCCTGGCGAGGTGCGCATCCGACCCCGACGTCATCTGGTGCCAGCACCACTGCGGGATCTTCCGCACGAGCGACAACGGCGACCGCTGGATCGAGATCGAACAGGCGGGGCCGTCGACGTTCGGCTTTGCCGTCGCGGCGCATCCGGACGATCCGCAGACGGCGTGGTTCGTCCCGGCTGTCAACGACGAGGTGCGCGTGCCGGTCGACGGCCGCTTCGTCGTCACGCGGACGAGAGACGGTGGCCGAACGTTCGACGTGCTGTCGAACGGGCTGCCGACCGGCGCCTCGTACGACCTCGTCTACCGGCACGGCCTCGATGTCGACGCGAGCGGCGAACAGCTGATCATGGGCTCGACGACGGGCTCGCTGTGGTGGTCCGGCGACGCCGGCGACCGATTCGAACTGGTGTCCGCGAACCTCCCGCCGATCCACTCGGTCCGGTTCTGCTGACGGGCTCGGCGGGCCTCCCCGATCGGGAGTGTGAACGGCCGGCACCGTACGATCAGGTCCGACGTCGACCGTGGGAGCAACCATGTCCGAACACCCGTCCGAGGTAGTGCTGTACGACAAGCGCGACAGCGTCGCGGTGATCACGCTGAATCGGCCCGAGCGGCTGAACGCGTGGACTGCGGAGATGGGGAGTCGATACTGGGACGCGCTCGACGAGGCGACGTGCGATGCCGGCGTCCGGGTGATCGTGGTGACCGGAGCCGGCCGCGGATTCTGCGCCGGGGCGGACATGGACCTGTTGCAGTCGATCGGTTCGGGTGAACATCGGGCCGAACGGTTGCGCGACGAACATCAGACGTACACGACGACCGTTCCGAAACCCGTGATCGGCGCGATCAACGGTGCATGTGCCGGACTGGGCCTGGTGCAGGCGACGATGTTCGACGTCCGCTTCGCCGCCGCCGGTGCCAAGTTCACGACCGCGTTCGGCCGCCGCGGGCTGATCGCGGAACACGGCATCGCGTGGATGCTGCCGCGGATCGTCGGACACGCGAATGCGATGGACCTGCTGCTGTCGGCGCGCGTCGTGCTCGCCGAGGAGGCGCATGCGATGGGCCTGGTCAACAAGGTGTTCCCCGCCGAGACGCTGCTTGACGAGACGATGGAATATGCGGAGGACATCGCAGCGAACGTCGCGTCGACGTCGACGCGGGTGATCAAGCGTCAGGTGACCGACGGGTGGGATCGCGATCTCGAGATGTCGAATCGGGACGCAACCGAACGGATGCTCCACTCGCTGCGCCAGCCCGACTTCAAAGAGGGCGTCCAGAGTTTCGTCGAACGCCGCCGGCCGTCGTTCGTGCCGGTCACCGAACGCCTCTGACCGGCCGTCAGGGTTCAGCGCGATTCCGGGAAGTGGCGTCAGGTCGTAGCGCTGAATTGCGAAATGATCGAGCGGTTCGCATCGTCGCAAACGTCTGAATGCGCGTCCGATCCCCGGCGCCTACGATGGACTTCAGCGGCGCCGTTGCACCGCGAGGAGGGACCGCCATGGCCCGGTTGAATCAGGACAAGTTCCGCATCTTCATCAGCCACAAGCACGCCGACAAGGAGCTGGCGAACCTGCTCGACGGTGCCCTCGTCTCGCTGGCACCCGACCTGATCGAGTGTTGGGTGTCCGGTCAGGACATCACCGTCGGGATGGACTGGGAGCGCGAGATCAAAGAGACGTTGGCACAGAGCCATCTGCTCGTCCTGCTGTTCACGACGCCGGCCCAACAGTGGGATTGGTGCCTGTTCGAGGTCGGCCTGTTCACCCGTTTCGATGCGACCGAGGACAGTTCGGTCGTGTGCATCTACGACCCGGCCGGCTCACCGCCCGGCCCGTTGGCCCACGTCCAGGGCGTGCGCGCCGAGGCCGGAGACCTCGTCTCGAAGTTCCTCCGACCGTTGTGCACCACGACGTGGCGGGTCAGCGACGACTGGCAACGGGGAGCGCTCGTGCCCGAACCGGACGATGTGCAGCTGCGCTCGATCGCCGAGCTGATCGCCGCTGCGTACGCCGATGCGGTCGCCACCGGCCTGGCCGCCGATCGTGTGGACAGCTACACCTATCGTCCGTGCCATCGGGTCGTGTTGGATCTCACCGCCGCGGCGACCCCCGACGAATGGACCGGCATCCCGCTCGACGCCGCCGTCGTCGAAGGGAAGGACGACACGACGAGCTACACGCTGTCGCTGTTCCGCGCTCAGGAGAGCAAGGCGATCCATCGCTGGAGCGACCTCGTCGACGAGGCGGGTGGCCGTGACGCGGCGTGGCGCCACGACGTCGATCAGCAGTTCACCGACGGCCTGCACGGCAAGCTGTTCATGCCGTCGTCGGAGGTGATCGAGGTCTGGCAGCCGCCCGGCGAGAGCCGGCGATCGTATCGACCGGTGATCTACGAGATCGACCGCCGCGACGTCGACGACGTGCCCGTGCGGGCCACCATCCTGCTCGTCCCGGCGGGACCCCGCTGACCACCGGAGCCGATCCTGCCGATCACAGCGCGAGGAGCACCAGCGGCAGCGTGACCACCGATGCGAAGGTGCCCAGCACGACACCGGTCGTCACCCGGTCCGGGGCGAGGTCGTACTCGATCGCGACGACCGCGCAGAACACCGCGGGCGGCATCGCCGACTGGATGATGACGGCGTCGAGGAAGTCGCCCTCGAGGCCGATCGCCGCAGCGACCAGACCTGCTGCGAGTGGTGCCAGCGCGAGCTTGCAGGCGAGCATCACGCCGACATCAGCCGTGACACCGACGACGCCCGTCTGGACGAGTTGGAGTCCGAGGGTGAACAGCATGATCGGGATCAACGCGTTCGCGAGCAGGCCGATCGGGCGGTCGAGGACGAGCGGGAGCTCGACGTTGCCGACATTGACGACGAGCGCGAGCCCACCCGCGATCGCCATCGGCGCGCTCAACGCCCGCAGGAGCGCGTGCAGCGGTGATCTCGTCCTGGCCTCGGCGAGGCCGACGCTGAGGACCAGCCCGCCGACGTTGATCGTGAGCATCAGCACGCCCGCGATCGGCAGCGCATCCTCTCCGAGCGCGAACCCGACGATCGCGAGGCCCGCGTTGCCGACGTTGCCATAGGCACTCGTCATCGCAGTCGCTGCCGCGATCTCGCGGTCGACGCGAGCGATCCGTGCCCACGCAGCGACGACCAGCAACGCCGCGCCCATGCCGGCGAGTCCTGCCACGACGAGCCGAACGACGACGCTGCCGTCGAGCTCGGCGTCGGCCAACACCGCGAAGACAAACGCCGGGCCGAGCACGTAGTAGGACAGCCGGGACAGACTGGCGACGTCGAAGTCGAGCCGTCGCCCGACAGCCGCACCGAGCACGACGAGCAGCGCAACCGGTGTGAGCACGTCGAAGAGCACGTTGGCGACCGACATCGCTGCGGACCCTACGCGCGCGACCACGTGCCGTGTGGGTCCGCCTGGGCGTGAGAGGCGTCACGGCCACCTCGCGTATGGTTCGATCCATGGACGTCGGATTTCAGCGGATCGCCGTGATCAATCGGGGCGAGGCTGCGATGCGGCTGATCAACGCCGTACGGGAGCTGCGCTACGAGCACGATGTCGACGTCCGCACGATCGCCCTGCACACCGACGTCGAGCGGACGGCGATGTTCGTCCGTGAGGCCGACGAGGCGATCTGCATCGATCTGGGGCGTCCGACCGATGCCGGCAGCCCGTACCTCGACCTCGAGGTACTCGAGAACGCGCTCGTCGCCACGCGGGCCGACGCGGCCTGGGTCGGTTGGGGGTTCGTCGCGGAACGACCCGAGTTCGCCGAATTGTGCGAACGACTGGGCGTCACGTTCATCGGCCCACGGCCCGAGGTGATGCGCCGGCTCGGCGACAAGATCGAGGCGAAGCTGTTGGCGGAGCGTTCGGACGTCCCCGTCGCCCCGTGGAGCGGTGGTCCCGTCGAGTCGGTCGAGGACGCGCAGGAACACGCCGAGCGAATCGGCTTCCCCCTGATGATCAAGGCCACCGCCGGCGGTGGCGGGCGGGGCATCCGCAAGGTGACCGAGGCCGCCGGCCTCGGCGAGGCGTTCGCGAGCGCCCGGGCGGAGGGGGCGAAGGCGTTCGGCGACCCGACGGTGTTCATGGAGCGGGTCGTGACCGACGCCCGTCACGTCGAGGTGCAACTGATCGGCGACAACCACGGCAGCATCTGGGCGGTGGGTGTTCGCGACTGCAGCATGCAGCGGCGCAACCAGAAGGTGATCGAGGAGTCGCACTGTGTCGCGATGACGCCGCAGCAGGATCGCGATCTCCGTGCCGCGGCGGTCCGGCTCGCTGAGGCGGCCGGCTACTCGAACGCCGGCACCGTCGAGTTCCTCTTTCAACCCGCCGACGACGCCTTCGCGTTCCTCGAAGTCAACACCCGGTTGCAGGTCGAACACCCGGTGACCGAACTGACGACGGGACTCGATCTCGTCAAACTCCAGATCCACGTTGCGAGCGGCGGCCGGCTCGACGGCGACCCCCCGTCCACCGAGGGGTACGCGATCGAGGCGCGCCTCAACGCGGAGGATCCGCAGCGTGCGTTCGCCCCGGCTCCAGGCGTCGTCGAGACGCTGTCGCTGCCGGTCGGGTCCGGGATCCGGGTCGACACGGGCGTCGCGGAAGGCGACGTGATCCCGCCCGAGTTCGATTCGATGATCGCGAAGATCATCGCCGCCGGCAGAACTCGCGACGAGGCGCTCGGGCGGCTGCATCGGGCGCTGTCGCAGATGACGGTGCTCGTCCGCGGCGGCACGACCAACAAGTCGTTCCTGCTCGACCTGCTGCAACGGCCAGAAGTGCGCGCGGGCACGGTCGACACGTCGTGGCTCGACCGGTTGACCGCGGCCGACGGACATCTCCCGACCCGCCTGGCCGACGTCGCGATCGTCGCCGCCGCCCTGGACGCCGCGGACCTCCTCGCGGTGATCGACCAGGAGGCGTTCTTCGGCACGGCGGCGCGGGGGCGCCCGCACGTCGAGGCCGACGTCGGCCACGACGTCGAGTTGCGCTTCGCAGGCGACTCCTACCGCGTCGGCCTGCGGCGGATCCTCGCCGACCGGTACGAGGTCGTGCTCGACGATGTCACCGTCGTCGTCGACGTCGAACGGCTCGGCGGCGCCCGCAGCCGGTTGACGGTCGGCGCCGAACGGTATGCCGTCGTGTCGACGGTCCAGGACAGCGAACACCTCGTCGAGGTCGACGGCGTCGCGCATCGCTTCTCGCGCGACGACGCCGGTGTCGTGCGTGCGCCGTCGGCCTCGCTCGTCGTGCGACTCGATGTGGCGGTCGACGACGTCGTGGAAGCGGGGTCGCGCCTCGCGGTCGTCGAGGCGATGAAGATGGAGATCGCGATCCACGCGCCGGTGAGCGGCCGCGTCCGCGACGTCCTCGTGGCCGCGAATGCGCAGGTCGTCGCCGGCGCCCCGCTGATCCGGATCGAGCCGGAAGGCGACACGGGCGGATCGTCCGGCGGCCGGGAACGAGTCTCGATGGCGCCGCTCGCGACGCCGACCGACCCTGATGCGGCCGAACTCGTTCGTGCCTCGATCCTCGGGTACGACGTGCCGACCGAGCGCGCGTGCGCGCTCGTCGAGGGCGGTGACGTCGAACGAGCGGCCGCGGGAGCGGCGCCGGTCCTCGACGCATTCGCCGACCTCTGTGCACTCGCGCCGGAACGCGTCGATGCCGACAGCGACGGCCGCGGTGGTGCCCGCGAGTACTTCAACACGTACCTGCGCTCGCTGGACGCGGAGCGCGAAGGCCTGCCCGACTGGTTCCGTGACCGCCTGCTGCGCGCGCTGGCGCACTACGGCGTGACCGACCTCGACCCCTCACCCGCGCTGCGGGATGCACTCCACCTGATCTTCGTGTCGCAGCAGCGTCGTGACGAACAGGTCGCGATCGTCGCCGCGCTGCTGCGCGACCCGCTCGCGGACCCCGCGTTCCGGGGCACGCTCGACCGGCTGATCGACGCGACTCGGCGCCGCTTCCCGTCGATCGCCGGCCTCGCGCGTGCCGTGCGGTACCGGTTGTTCGACCGGCCGCACATCGAGCACGCCAGGGCAGACATCTCCAGCGCCATGACGCGGT
>JAHEKY010000052.1 GCA_024644465.1 Ilumatobacteraceae bacterium
GCCCGACGAGCTTCGCCGCGTTGACCGGGTTGTAGAGGATCTGCACACCGTCGGGCACGTCGAGGCCGAGGTCGATCAGCCGCTGGGTACCGACGTCGGAGTTGATGTCGCTGTCGAACTCGACCACGATCGTGAACGAGCTCGGCTGGGCGAACGCTTCGGTCGTGACGACACCCTCGACGTTGCGGAATGCGGCGTCGAGCGGCTGCACGACCTCGGCGTCGACCCGCGCTGCGTCGTCGACGAAGTAGGTACCGGTGACGACCGAGATCGGCGTGTTGATCGGGGGGAACCCTTCCCGATCGAGGCCGAACCCGAACGCGGACACGCCGGCGATCAGCACGACGACGAGCAGCGCGAACGTCACCTGCCAGCGGCGCGCGGCCTCGGCGGAGATCGCAGCGATCACCGAGCGGCGATGGGGCGACGTGTGTGGCTCCGGCGACTCGTGCGACTCCGAGGCCGCGGGCGTCTCCGACGCGGCGTCCGCCTCAGCCACCGAGCGTCACCGGCAGATGTTCGAGCCCGCGCAGGTTGATGCGGCCGTTCCATTCGGGGTCGCCCGACACGGCGGCGTCCGGGAACCGGCGCAGGAACGTGCCGATCGCGATCTGGGCTTCGAGCTTCGCCAGCGAGGCGCCGAGGCAGTAGTGGGCGCCGCTGCCGAACGACAGGTGTTGGCCGGCACCCTCACGCCGTAGATCGAGTTCGTCGGCCGTGGGCCCCCACTTCGCCGTGTCGTGGTTCGCCGACGCGAGGCCGGCGAGCACGAACATCCCCTTCGGGATCGTCGTGCCACCGAACTGGACGTCAGCGAGTGTGATCCGGCGCGAGAACTGCACCGGGCTGACGAAGCGCAGCAACTCGTCGACCGCGGTGGCGTCGAGCGACGGGTCGTCGCGCAGGATCGCCGCCTGCTCCGGATTGCGCAGCAGGTCGTAGATGCCGGTGCCGATCAGGTTGACGGTCGTCTCGTGGCCGGCGACGAAGAGCAGCGCGATCTGGTCGCGCAGCTCGACCGACGAGAGCCGGTCCCCGTCCTCTTCGGCGGCGATCAGCGCGGTCATCAGGTCATCGGCGGGGTGGGCGCGCTTCCACGTGACGACGTCGTCGATGTGGGCGTTCATCGCGTCGCTGGCGGCGACGATCTCGGTGAACACGTCGGCGGCGATCATCGGATCGAGCGACTTCACGAGCGTGCCGGACCACTCCCGGATCTGGTCCTTGTCGGCTTCGGGCATGCCGAGCATCTCGGAGATCACGTCGAACGGCAGCGGGAACGCGAGCTCGGACACGACGTCGCCCGATCCTCGGGCTGCCATCGCGTCGAGCGCCTCGTCGACGAGCTGCTGGATCCGCGGCCGCAGCGACTGGATCGCCCCGGGCGTGAACGCCTTGCTGACCAACCGCCGCAGCCTGGTGTGATCCGGCGGGTCGGTGTTGAGCATGCTCGTGCTCCGCTCCAACTCGCCACCGGCGGCTTCGACCAGCTCGGCGTAGCGCTCCTCGTCGCGGACCTCGATGTTGTCGTCGTCGACGCTCATCGCGGGGTCGCGCAGCAGGCGGAACACGTCGTCGTAGTCGAACAGCACCCACAGGTCGATCAGCGACAGATGGACCGGGTCGCCGGCGCGCATCTCCGCGAAGTGCGGGTACGGGTCGGCCATGTACGCCGGATCGAGCGGGTTGTAGACCGGGCGCTCCGACACGGGATCTTCCGTCACCGACTCTGTCATGGCCCCACCGTACGCGCTGAACCCCGCCACAACACTTGCGGTGAGAGGTGAGAGGCACAGGTCCACCCAGATCTCACCGGAAGACGGCGAACCTCCGCTCCGGTCCCCTCCGGCCCGCTGCGGTGAGAGGTGAGAGGCACAGGTCCACCCAGATCTCACCGGAAGACGGCGAACCACCGCTCCGGTCCCCTCCGGCCCGCTCCGGTGAGAGGTGAGAGGCACAGGTGCTCTCACCTCTCACCGGAAGACGGGCAAGGGCTGGGGGGCGGTCAGCCGATGCGGGTGATCGTGACCGTGCCGAACGGGTTCTGCCCGGCGGCGGCGACGAACGCCGCGTCACGCGGCCCGCTGATCGGCTGGCGCGGCTGCGTGTCGGCGTTGGGGGACGTGAACTGCGCGCCGCTGTCGGTCCCCGCGTCGTAGTTGCCGAGCGCGAACGTCACCGACGGCACCCACCCGCCGTAGCCCAGCAGGTCGAGGTCGGCGAAACCGATGAACCAGTCGGGGCTGGGGGCGAGCATCGTGACCAACGAGAGGCTGTCCGCGGAGTGCGTCAGGTCGACGAGCACGGTGCGCGTGCCGATGCCCGCGACCCCGGTCGTGACCTGCACGTCCGCGACGTCGGGGTTCGCTCGAAGTTCGGCGACGAGCGGGACGGTCTGGCCCAGCTCGGCCATCGCCTCGACACCACGCGTCGCGAACGCGCCGAACATCACGCCCGAGCCGCGATGCGTCGCGATCACCGGCGGGGACACGTGGGGGTTCGGCGGCGCGGTGCCCGGATGCGTGGACGCATCGAACGCGATGTCGATCGTGATGCGGTAGCGCGCCGTTGCCGCGGGCGGCGGTGGCGGCGCGTTGACGACCGTCTGCGCCGCACTCCGACCCGCCGGTTCGGTCGCGGCGGCACTCGTCGAGACGACACCGGACGCGGCGAGCGCGCCACCGGCCGCGAGCAACCCGGCCCCAGCCAGGACGGCGCCGAACGCGACTCTCAGAGGATGCTCCGTCCGAATGCGCTCTGGATCAGCATGACCGTCCGCTCCGCCGACACGTTCGCCTGGTCGAGGAACGGGTTCAACTCGACGACCTCCATCGACGTCATCCGCTCGGTGTCGGCGCAGTTCTCCAACAGCTGATGGGCCTCGCGGAAGTTGACGCCGCCGGGAACGAGCGTCCCCGAACCGGGGATCACCGACGGGTCGCACCCGTCGACGTCGAAGCTGACGTGGAATCCGGCGGTACCGCTGGTGACCGTGTCGATCGCCCGCATGCACACTTCGCGCATCCCGAGTTCGTCGATGTCGCGCATCGTGAAGGTCGTGATCCCGGACTCGGCGATGATCTTGCGCTCGCCCTGGTCGATGTCGCGGATGCCGATCAGCGCGACGTTCTCGGGCTTGACCGCCGGGGTGAAGCCGGCGATCCCCGCGAGCTCCGGGTCGCCGCGACCGAGCAGGTGGGCGAGCGGCATCCCGTGGATGTTGCCGGTCGGTGACGTCGCCGGCAGGTTCATGTCGCCGTGGGCGTCGAACCAGATCAGCCCGATGTCCTCGCCCCGCTCGCGGAAGTGGGCGGCGACGCCGGCGACCGTGCCCATCGCGATCGAATGGTCGCCGCCGATCACGAGTGGGGTACGCCCCGCATCCATCGTTTCCTTCGTCTTCGCAGCGAGGGACGTGCAGACGGCGAGGATCTCGGACTTGAACCGGGCGTCCTTGCTCGCCGTCTCACGCGTTTCCATCGCGGGCACGTCGATGTCGACATCGGTCAGCACCTCGTATCCGAGGCGGCGCAGACCTTCGCCGAGCCCCGCGACGCGCAGCGCGGACGGCCCGCCGTCGGTTCCCCGTCGGGACGCGCCGAGATCGAGCGGGACGCTGATGATCTGGATCGGTTGGTCACGAATCGACATCTCCCCATTGTGCCGAGGATTGGGACTAACTTGCGCCAATGCGTGTGCTCGTCGTCGGATCGGGCGGAGTCGGCTCGGCGTTCGTGGCGATCGCGGAGCGACGCGAGGTGTACGAGCAGATCACGGTCGCCGACATCGACATCTCGAAGGCGGAGTCCGCCGTCGCGTCGGCCGGCGGTGACGCCAGCGGCCGTCTCGTCGCGGCGTCGGTCGACGCATCGTCGCGCGAAGCGATCACCGCGCTCGCGCGCTCGGCGAACGCGGACGTGATCCTCAACGCCTGCGACCCCCGCTTCAACCCTCCGATCTTCTTCGGGGCGTTCGACGCCGGGTGCAACTACGTCGACATGGCGATGAACCTCTCGACGCCGCATCACGCCGATCCGTACAACAAGACCGGCATCCGCCTCGGCGACGGCCAGTTCGCCGAACACCCGACATGGAAGAACCGCGGCTTGATGGCGCTCGTCGGGATGGGCGTCGAGCCCGGGTTCTCCGACGTCGCCGCCCGGTACGCGGCCGACGAGCTGTTCTCGCACATCGACGAGATCGGCGTTCGGGACGGCGCCGACCTCGTCGTCGACGGCCACGACTTCGCGCCGACGTTCTCGATCTGGACGACGATCGAGGAATGCCTCAACCCGCCGGTGATCTACGAGCGCGAACGGGGCTGGTTCACGACCGAACCGTTCAGCGAACCGGAACTGTTCACGTTCCCCGAAGGCATCGGTGAGATCCAGTGCGTCAACGTCGAGCACGAAGAGGTGATCCTGATGCCGCGGTGGATCGACGTCGACCGCGTGACGTTCAAGTACGGCCTCGGCGAGGAGTTCATCGCCGTCCTGAAGACGCTCCAGAAGCTCGACCTCGACTCGAAGGAGACCGTCGACGTCAACGGTGTGCGCGTCTCGCCGCGCGACGTCGTCGCCGCACTGCTCCCGGACCCGGCGACGCTGGGCGACAAGATGACCGGGCGGACGTGCGCCGGTACGTGGGTGCGTGGCCGGGGCAAGGACGGTGCGCCGCGAGAGGTGTACGTGTACCACATCGTCGACAACGCCCAGTCGATGCGCGAGTTCGGTCATCAGGCCGTCGTCGCGCAGACCGCGGTGATGCCCGCCGTGGCCATCGAGTTGATGGCGAGTGGGGTGTGGGCCGACGTCGGGGTCGTCGGCCCGGAGGCGTTGCCGGCGCGACCGTTCCTCGACCTGCTCGACGACTACGGCAGTGTGTGGGAGTGGGCCGAGTACCAGGACCGCAAGCCGGTGTGACACCCCCCGTGCAGACTGCGACCAGGAATCGAGGATCGGAGCAGACATGTTGGTACTGGTGGCAACGAAGGACCTGCAGGGAACCGCTGCGGGTGACTACTGCTGGACGGTGGAGGGCGAGTTGGTGACGCCGGTCGTCGCGGAATGCTGCACGCCGGACACGTGCGGCTGCGCGGCCGGCTTCCCCGGCCTCGCGAGTTCGCGGGCCACGACGACCGCGAAGGTCGTCGACCTCGCCCACCTCAGCGAGCGCGACGTGCGCGACGTGATCGAGGGCGCTCTCGAGCGCGACGGTTGGTTCGAGTTGATCGACCCTGCCGATGCGGACGAGCTGGTCGACGAGCACATCGAGTGCATCGCCGCGGTGTGCGCGTCGTTCCCGGTCGGCACCGTCGTCGGCCGCCACGGGTCGACGGTGTTCAGCCGAACGATCGCCCAGGCTGCCTGACGTCCGGGTACCGGTTGCGCGACACTGGCGCCGTGCAGAGATCGCGGCGAGCCTGGCTCGCACTGGGCGCAGTCGCTCTCGCAGCGTGCGGCGCGACGTCGACCACGGAGTCGCCGGGCCCGACACCCGTACCCGTCAACACCCGGCCGCCGGCGACCGACGCACCGCTCGCGAGCACGCCGGTGACCGCGCCGACCGACACTGCGTCGGCGGGCACGACCGCGCCGGGCACCAGCCCGCCCGACACCGGCGCGCCGGACGCGACCACGGCGCCGACGGCACCACCGACGACGACGATCCCGCCCGATCCACCGCCACCGAACGAGCAGTTCGAGGATGTCGAGTTCGGCCTCGAGATCGTCGCGGACGTCGACAAGCCGACCGCGGTCGCATGGCGCGACGGCGACCCCGCGATGTACGTCAGCACCCAACCGGGGCCCGTGCTGCGGGTGCTCGACGGCGAGATCACGACCGTGATCGACCTCACGGCGGAGACCTTCGAGGACCTGCCCGGTTCCGAACGCGGCATCCTCGGCATCGCGTTCGATCCGCTCAGCGGCCGGATGTTCATCGACATGACCGACCTCGACAACGACACGCGGGTGATCTCGTTCGAACTCGACGACGCCGGCGCGGCGATCCCCGCGTCACGACGCGAGGTGCTGTTCATCGAGCAGCCGGGCGTCGGCCACAACGGTGGCCGCCTGCTGTTCGACGCGGCGGGCAACCTGTACATCGGCTCCGGCGACGGCGGCGCCAGCAACGGTCGCGACGCCCAGGACACGACGAAGCTGCTCGGCGCGATCCTGCGGATCATCCCGGACCCTGACGGCGACGGCTACACGATCCCGGACGACAACCCGTTCGCGGACGGCGTCGCCGACCGTCCCGAGATCTGGGCACGCGGGTTCCGCAACCCGTGGACGTTCTCGATCGACGACGACACCGGCGACCTGTGGGTCGGCGACGTCGGCAACAGCGAGTTCGAAGAGATCAGCGTGATGCGCGGCGGCGAGCGCGGGCTCAACTTCGGCTGGTACTGGTTCGAGGGCAACAATCAACGCCACAGCGGCGCTCCCGACGGCGTCGTCCCGCCCGTCTACGACTACCCCCACAGCGTCGGCGTCGCCGTGATGGCCGGCCACGTCTATCGGGGCGACGCGATCGCCGAGTTGCGCGGCGCGTTCGTCTTCGGTGATCTGACCGGGCCGATCTGGGCGATCGGCGAGCAGGGTGTCTCCCGCCTCGACGCGCCGGCCGTCCACACGATGACCGGATGGGCGGAGGGTCCCGACGGGGAGCTGTACGTGCTCAGCCTGCGTGACGGCGTCGCCAGGCTGACCGCCGAGTCGTGAGCGCGACGCAACTCGCCGTCGTCCTCGCGGCCGTCGTTGTCGGGTCGATCGCGAAGTCGGTCACGGGGATGGGCCTGCCGGTGATCGTCATCCCGATCGCGGCCCTGTTCGTCGACCTCGCGGATGCGGTCGTGGTGATCGCGTTGCCGAACATGGTCGCGAACGGTGTGCTCGCAGCCCATGAACGTCGCCACGTCCACGACACGCGCGACTTGCCCGTGCTCGCGACGGTCGGCGTCCTCGGCGCGATCGGTGGAACGCTGCTGTTCGTGAACGTCCCCGACGAGCCACTCGTCGTTGCGCTGCTCGTGGCGATCGGCTTCTACATCGCGGCGTTCTTCCTCAAGCCGGATCTCGTCACCTCTGCGGAGCAGTCGCGACGGTGGTCACCGGTCGTCGGCACCGTCGCCGGCGGCTTCCAAGGTGCGATCGGCATCTCCGGGCCGATCGTCGGTTCGTGGATCCACAGCTACCGGCTCCCGCGCGGGGCGCACATCTTCTCAGTGACGGCGCTCTTCTTCATCACCGGCACGACGCAGTTCGTCGTGCTGATCGCGAACGGTGAACTCTCCGGCCGCGTCGTCGCGACGCTGTTGGCGTGCATCCCGGTCATCGCGACGATCCCGCTCGGACGGCGGCTGCGCAATCGGTTCTCGGTGCGCGGCTTCGACCTGGCGATCATCGCGATGCTCGCCGTCTCGTCGATCGCGCTGTGCGTTCGCACGTTCGCATAGGTACCCTTGGCCTCTCCAGAACGGGGAGCTCACGGCAACGGTGGGCTGAGAGGGTGACACGCCGTCACCGACCCGAGAACCTGATCCGGGTAATGCCGGCGGAGGAATCGAGTGAACGAACCGATCGTCATCATCACCGGGGCACATCCGGTCCCTCCCGACGTCGCAGCAACCATCCCCGACAGCGCGATCGTGCTCGCCGTCGACAGCGGCCTCGACCACGCGCGGGCCGCCGGGCTGGCGCCGTCGGGGCTGATCGGCGACTTCGACTCCGTCAGCGAAGCCGGTCTGGCCTGGGCGGAGGAGCACTCCACGATCGCCCGCCATCCGACCGACAAGGACCAGACCGACACCGAGCTGGCGTTGTCGTTCGCCGCGGAGATGATGCCGAGCGCGATCACCGTCATCGGCGGCGGTGACCGGCTCGACCACACGATCGCCGCGCTCGGCGCGCTCGCCGCGCCGGACCTCACCGATGTCCCGGCGATCGACGCGTGGTGGGACGGCCAGCACATCGACGTCGTGCACGGCCCCGGCACGGCGACGCTCCACCTCGTGCCCGGTTCCACGCTGTCGCTGCTCGCGCTGCGAGGCCCCTGCGAGAAGGTCACGATCACGGGTGTCCGGTGGGAACTCGCCGGCGCACGGCTCGAACCGGTGTCGGGGCTGGGGATCAGCAACGAGGTGCTCAGCCACGACGACGCCGGCACGGTCACGATCCGGCTGAATCGGGGCGTGCTCTTCGTGTTCGACCAGCCGGCCGGGGACGCACGATGACCCGGCGGTTCAACCCGATCGCCGCGCTGACCGTCGCCGCGCTGGCGCTCGCGGCGTGCGGGAGCGACGACCCGGCGGCGCAGGAACCGGCGACGATCACGCTCGTCGCGTACGACTCGTTCCCCGAGGCCGACACGTCGCTCAACGCCGCCCTCGACGAGTTCACGTCGGCGACGGGGATCGGCGTCGACCTGTTGATCGCGGGAGACACCGGCACGATGCTCGCCAAGGCCGCACTGGCCGCGGGCAACCCGGAGGGCGACGTGATGTGGGGTGTCGACAACACGCTGCTGTCGAGGGCGATCGGCGACGGCGTCTTCGAGCCGTACCCGGACGCGCCGACCGACCAGTTGCCGGCGGACTTCGTGGCGCTCGCGCCCGGCGGCGAGGCGGTGCCCGTCGACTTCGGCGACGTCTGCGTGAACTACGACATCGGGTGGTTCGCGGACGCCGGGCTCGCCGTGCCGTCGACGTTGCAGGACCTGACCGACCCGGCCTACGCGAATCTGCTCGTCGTCGAGAACCCGGCGACGTCGTCACCCGGCCTCGCCTTCCTCCTCGCCACGATCGACGAGTTCGGCGAGGACGGCTGGAAGCGCTACTGGGCCGATCTCGCGGCGAACGGCGTCCAGGTCGTCGACGGCTGGACGGACGCGTACTACGGCAGCTTCTCCTGGGTCGGCGGTGACCGTCCGCTCGTCGTGAGCTACGGCTCGAGCCCGCCCGCCGAGGTGATCTTCGCCGACCCACCGCGCGTCGACGCGCCCACGGGCGTGATCGAGTCGACGTGCTTTCGCCAGATCGAGTTCGCCGGGGTGCTCGCCGGGACCGACCACCCGACCGAAGCGCGGCGCCTCGTCGACTTCCTCGTCGGCGACTCGTTCCAGTCCGAACTCGCCCTGAACCTGTTCGTGTATCCGGCGAAGACCAGCGTTCCGCTTCCGCCGGAGTTCACCGAACACGCCGTTGTCCCTGCGACGTCGCGCACGCTCGACCCCGCCCTGATCGATGCCAACCGCGCCACGTGGATCGACGAATGGACGAGCGTCGTCCTCGGCTGAACCCGGCCAACCGACTGCCGCGTCGCCTCGTCGCGCTGCTGGCGGTCGGCCCGGCCACCGCGCTCGCCGTCTTCTTCCTGTGGCCGTTCGCCACGCTGCTCGCAGAGGCGGTCGACGGCCGCGCCGTCGGCGACACGCTCCGCCGCGGCACCACGTGGCGCGTCGTCTGGTTCACCGCCTGGCAGGCGGTGGTGTCGACCGTCGCGACGATCGCGGTCGGGCTGGCGCCCGCCCACGTCATCGCGCGCTACCGGTTCCGGGGTCGGCGCCTGCTCGTCGGGCTGTTGACGGCGGTCTTCGTCCTGCCGACCGTCGTGATGGGCGCGGCGTTCCTCGCACTCCTGCCGACCTCACTCGACCGCACGGTGTGGGCCGTGATCGCCGCGCACGTCGTGTTCAACCTGGCCGTCGTGATCCGCATGGTCGGCGCGGTGTGGGAGCACCTGCCGCCGGACATGGAGGCGGCCGCCGCAACGCTCGGGGCATCGCGCCGACGCGTCGTGACCGAGGTGTCGCTGCCGCTGCTGCGCCCGGCGCTGACCGCTGCCGCCGCGATCGTCTTCCTGTTCACGTTCACGTCGTTCGGCGTGATCCGCGTGCTCGCGGCCCCGGGGACGCGCACGATCGAGGTCGAGGTGTGGCGACGCGCGACGCAACTCGGCGACGTCGGCGGCGCGGCGGTCCTCTCACTGCTGCAGCTCACGGTGCTCGTCGTCGTCGTCGGCTGGTCGGCGAGGACGCAGCGGCGACACAGCCGGGCACTCGATCTCCGGCCGGAGGCACCGCGGCGCGCCGCCCGCACCCGAGCGGAGCGGTCGACGGTGGCGGCGATCGGCAGCGCAACGGCGCTCGTGGCGACCATGCCGCTCGTCGCGCTCGCGGTGCGTTCGTTCTCGACGCCGACCGGCTGGTCGTCGAGTGCGTGGACGAACCTCGGGCGCACGGAGATCCGGCCCGGAATCCGGCTGGGCATCGACCCGGTCGCCGCGTTGACCAACTCGGTACGGACCGCGCTGTGGGCGACGCTGTTCGCCGTCGTCCTCGGCGCCCTTGCCTCGCTCGCGATCGCCGCGGCCGGGAGGGCAGGCCGGCTGCTCGACGTCGGGTTGATGTTGCCGATCGGGACGTCAGCCGTCACGATCGGGTTCGGCATGTTGATCGCGTTCGACACCGCGCCGTTCGACTGGCGGGCGTCATGGTGGCTCGTGCCGGTCGGCCACGCGTTGATCGCGATCCCGTTCGTGATCCGCACGACGATCGGCGTGCTCCGTTCGGTCGACCCGATGCTGGGCGCAGCCGCCACGACGCTCGGCGCGAACCCGACGAGAGCGTGGTGGGAGGTCGTCGTGCCGATGCTGTGGCGGCCACTCGCCGTCGGCGCGGCGCTCGCCGCGGCGATCTCGCTCGGGGAGTTCGGCGCGACGAGCTTTCTGTCCCGCTCCGGAGGCGAGACGATCCCGATCGCGATCGAGCGGTTGCTCGGGCGCACCGGTTCGCTGCTCCAGGCGCAGGGGTATGCGCTCGCGACGATCCTCGCAGCGGCGACGATCGTGCTCGTGACGATCGTCGACCGGGTCCAGGAGCGGACATGAGCCGGCTCGACGTCGCCGGCGTGACCGTGGTGTTCGACGGCACGACCGTTCTCGACGACGTCGACATCAGCGTGGCCGACGGTGAGGTCGTCGCGCTGCTCGGCCCTTCGGGATCGGGCAAGAGCACGCTGCTGCGGGTGATCGCCGGGATCATCGCGCCCGACGCCGGCACGGTGTCGCTCGACGGCGTCGACGTCTCCGCACTGCCGACCCACCGTCGCGGGATCGGCATGGTGTTCCAGGACAACCAACTCTTCCCGCACCGATCGACCCTCGACAACGTCGCATTCGGGTTGAAGATGGCTGGAGTCGGCCGCCGCGAACGCGACGCTGCGGCCGCGGACTGGTTGGCGCGGGTCGGACTGGACGGGTTCGGGTCCCGCCCGGTCACCGAACTGTCGGGCGGCGAGGCCAAACGAGTCGCGCTGGCCCGCACCCTCGCGACCCGGCCCGCCGTCGTGTTGCTCGACGAACCGTTGACCGGCCTCGATCGCGAGCTCCACGATCGGCTCACCGTCGAGGTCAGCGACATCCTGCGAGCGGCGGGAGCGACGGCGATCCTCGTGACCCACGACCGCGACGAAGCCGCCGCGATCGCCGACCGTACCGTCACCCTCGGCGCGCCCGGGACGCACCGATGAGGCCCCACCGGTGAACCGCCGAGTCGTCGAGATCGACGCCGCGGCCACGCACGACCTGCGCCGGACCGTGCTGCGCGCCGGCACGGCCTCGACCGTCGTCGTGTTCGACGGCGACGACGCTGCCGACACGTTCCACCTCGGCGTCGACGTCGCCGGGCGGATCGTCGCGATCTCGACGTGGATGCGGCGCCCGTTCCCCGGCGAGCTCGACCGCACCGGTCATCAGCTGCGGGGCATGGCGACCGATCCGGCCGAACGGGGCCGCGGACACGGTTCCCTGCTGCTGATGGACGGCGTCGACCGGGCGCGATCGACCGGTTCCGATCACGTGTGGGCGAATGCTCGTGCCGGGGCGTACGACTTCTACATCCGCCACGGCTTCCGGTTCGGCGGGCCGGAGTTCGTCGAGCCGGACACGGGCATCGTGCACCGGCGCATCGTGCTGCGGCTGGGTTCCGTTCGAGGAGCCGGCGCACCCACTGGCGAGTGAACCGTCCACCCGCCCGCCTGCCGACCCGGAGCCGCCGATGTCCTACGCCGCCGCCGACCATGCCCGCCGCCGAGCTCATCACCTCCGCTCGATCGCCGTCCGCATCGAGCACTCGCCTGTGATGTGGCTCGAACAGTTCGCCGGCGACGACACGTGGGCCGGCGGCCGCCCGCTGCTCTGCCGATCGACGCTGCAGGCGAATCTCGCCCAACTGCATCGCTCCGTCGACGGCCTGCGGTGGCAGGCGTACCTCTTCGAGCAACGGGCGCGGCAGCTGGACGCCGTCGCCGCGCTGGCCCACGGCTGACGTGCTGCTCGGCTACCACCCAGGGCGAATCCGGGCGCTGCTCGCCCAGACTCACGCCGCAATCGACGACCTCGCGCACATCGACTGCTCCGAGCCCGCGGCCGCGGCCGCGCGTGACGTCATCTGGCTGACCCGGCGGAATCTCGCCGACCTCTGGATGCCACTGCTCCACCAGATCCTGGCGAGCGACGCGATGACCGCCTGGTCCGCAGCACCGCCGCCGGTCGCGTCGGTGCGCGACGAGTGGGCGCGGACCGCAGCATGGCTGACCATCGAGGACTCGGTGACGCGGGCGTGGTCGGACGAGCGCCTGATCGACGCCGTCGTCGCACAGCACGGTGCGGTCCCACCCGGGGACCTGTTCGACGACGCGACGAAGGAGATCGCAAGGCGGGTGGCGAGCGACCCGTCGTTCGCCGAGCGATTGCTGGCTGCGGCGGGCGCCTCGGAGGCGCTTGCGCTGATGGTCACCACCGCTGCGTTCGGCCCGGCATTCACCGCCGAGGTCGGCCGCCGGCTGCTCTCCCCTGCGGCATCGTTCGGCCCCCTGCCGGACGACCACCATCGGCTTGCAGAGGCGACGAGCGCCGTCCTCGACCAGCTCGCCACGTGGCCGCACATCGCACTGGAACTGCTCCACGACCCCGGCGTTCGGGACGGTCTCGTGTTCCGCGCCGGTCTGCGCACCGACGCCGTGCGCGAGTTCGTCGCAGCCGGCCTCCACCTGGCCGTGCTCGACGACGCGACCGCGCTCGGCCGCAGTCTCGACGCGTTGATCGCCTTCGTGCCGCTGGCGGAGCGCACGGCGTTCCCGCCCGGCGTGGCGCAGGGCATCGCCGCATCGGTCGGCACCCACATGCGCCATCTCGGGCCGCTGCTCGATGCCGGGGCGGGTTCGTTCCTCGACGTCACGGGGACCGCGCCGCTCGCCGTCGACGGCGACCCGGTCACCTACGCCGACCTCGAATCGCTCTACGGCCGGGTCGTCCGCGACGCCGATGCCCAGGTACTGCTGGACATCGGGCTGACCGACTACCTGGTCGAACGCCTCCGCGTCGTGCCGGACGCGGCGACGGCGACCGCGGCGTCGGCGCACCCCGCCGACCTGGGCGACATCATCCGGACGCGGCTCGAGCCGGCCGTCAAGGCGCTCACGCTGACGTTCGGCGACGCCGCGACACTGGAACAGCGGCGGATCGACGATCTCCTCGCGTCGCGTCGCCGCCTGCAGGACCGGGCCGTCGCCGTCGGCTTCACGCTGGCGGGTGCGTTGCCGACTGTGCGGCCGGTCACCACCGTGCTCAAGCTCGCCGAGAAGCTCCGGCCGGACGGCACGACCGGCATCGACCGTGTCCCGGAACACGACGCGCTCGTCACGCTCGACGGCGTCGTCGCCCGCGAGGCGCTGCGGCTCGTCGTCGCCGACGAACAGTTGCGGGCCGCCGCCGGCCTCGACGTGCTGGACGACACCACGTGGCGCCGGCTCGTCGCGGCGGCCGACGACCCGGCGATCGACTTCTCGAACCGCGGTGCGCTGATGTTCCAGCTCGGTGTCGATGGTGCGGACGCCGTGCTCGTCGAGACGTTCTTCGCCGCCGCCACCGGCACGGTCGACGCCACGCCGGGCTGATGGTCGAGCCGGAGTCCTGCCGGACCCGACTCCGACTCAGAACACGCCGGCAGGGTCGAGGCCGTCGACCGTGAGCCGGCCGGTCAGCCATGCCAGGCGCTCGGGCGGGTCGAGCGCGAGCGCGCCGTCCGGCAACGGCGTCATTCCCATCGGCTGGCGGGCCGCCCACGCCATCTCCATGCGGCGGAGTTCCGCTCGCACGTACTCGGCGTCGAGATCGGCGAACTCGACGCCGATGTCGAGGTCGACGTGGTGAATCGCGACCTCGCGCAGCCGCAGGAACGGCAGGTCGGTGACCGCGACGACGGCGCCGCTCGGCGCGATCCCGCTGCCCTCCCACGTCGACGTCGCCCACTTCCCCTCCAGGTTCCAGATCGAGCGCCGCAGCGCGTCGCGCTGGTCACCGAACGGTCGTGGCGCGCCCGCCTCGATGTCGGCGGCACGGCCCTCGACGCCGTGCGGGTACTGCGCGACGACCTCGCCGCGCATCGCCGCGTCGAAGATGTGGGCATGACCGTCACCGCTGTTCACGAGATGCGCGAGGACGTGGCCCTTCGTCCAGCCGGGGAGCCGTGACGGCGCGCCGATGTCGACGTCGAGTTGATCGAGGTCGGCGAGCAGCCGCTGGTGAGCCCGGGCTGCGAGTTCGACGTGGCGGTCGAGATCACTCGTCATGTTCAGAACGTAGCGAAGCGTGGCAACCTGTCGGCATGGACACACCGAACAGGCCGAGCCCGCGACAACTGGGCATGATCGGCCTCGGCCGAATGGGTGCCAACATGGTCCGGCGGCTGATGGCCGACGGCCACCACTGCGTCGTCCACGACATCACCGAGGAACCGATCGCGGAACTCGAACTCGAGGGGGCGGCCGGCGCGCGCAGTCTCGAGGAGTTGGTGGCCGGGCTCGCCGCCCCGCGTTCGATCTGGATCATGGTGCCGGCGGCGTTCGTCGGCGACACGCTCGATCGACTCGTCCCGCTGCTCGACGAGGACGACACGGTGATCGACGGCGGCAACTCGTGGTACCACCTCGACATCGACCGCTCGAAGGAGCTCGCGCCGCGTGGCATCCACTACCTCGACGTCGGCACGAGCGGCGGCGTCCACGGACTGACCCGCGGCTACTGCCTGATGATCGGCGGCGACGACGTCGCCGTCGAGCGGCTGGAACCGATCTTCGACACGCTCGCACCGGGGCTCGCCGATGTCGCCCGCACACCGGGCCGCGAGGGGCCGGTCGCGCCGGAGGAACGCGGCTGGCTGCACTGCGGCCCGAGCGGTTCCGGGCACTTCGTCAAGATGGTCCACAACGGCATCGAGTACGGGTTGATGGCCGCCTACGCCGAGGGGCTGAACGTGCTCGCGAAGGCAGACATCGGCGCGATCGACCACGAGGAAGACGCCGAGACCGCGCCGCTGGAGAACGCGGAGTACTACCGGTTCGACATCGACATCCCGAAGGTCACCGAAGTGTGGCGCCGCGGTTCGGTGATCCAGTCCTGGCTGCTCGACCTCACGGCGGAGGCGTACCTCGCCGACCCGGACCTCAGCGCGTTCTCCGGCCACGTCGGCGACTCGGGCGAGGGCCGCTGGACGATCGCGGCGGCGATCGACGAGGGCGTGCCGGTGCCCGTGTTGTCCGCGGCGCTGTACCAACGGTTCTCGTCACGCGGTCGATCCGATGTCGCCGATCAGGTGTTGTCCGCGATGCGCGCGGGCTTCGGAGGGCACGCCGAGAAGAAGGACAGCTCGCGATGAGCGCCCGCCACGTCGACACCGCCCAGATCGAGACGAACCAGCCCGAGGCGGACGCCTTGGTGCTGTTCGGCGCGACGGGCGACCTCGCAAAGCGCAAGCTGTTCCCCTCGCTCTACCGCCTCGAGAAGGACGGCGCGCTCCACGTCCCGGTGATCGGTGTCGCCCGCAGCGACTGGACCGACGACGACTTCCGCATGCATGCCCGCGAGTCGATCGAACAGCACGTCGACGACGTAGACGGAGCGACGATCGACGCGTTGTGTGAGCGGCTGGACCTCGTCCAGGGTGACTACTCCGACGCCGCCACGTGGAACGAGCTGAGCGACCTGCTCGACAGCCACGACTCGTGCGTCGCGGTGTTCTACATGGCGATCCCGCCGTCGCTGTTCCCGATGGTCGCCGAGAAGCTGCAATCGGTCGATCTCCACACTCGTGGTCGCATCGTCGTCGAGAAGCCGTTCGGACGGGACTACGCATCTGCGGTGGAGCTGAACGAGACCCTGCACTCGGTGTTCGCAGAGGACCACATCTTCCGGATCGACCACTACCTCGGCAAGGAGGCCGTCGAGGACCTGTTGGTCTTCCGGTTCGCGAACACGCTGATCGAACCGGTGTGGAACCGCAACTACGTCCGCAGCGTCCAGGTCACGATGGCCGAGACGATCGGCGTCGAAGGACGGGGGTCGTTCTACGACTCGGTCGGGGCGATCCGCGACGTCCTGCAGAACCACCTCCTCCAGGTCGTTTCGCTGCTCGCGATGGAGCCCCCGGCGGGTGCAGACGCCGGGTTCCTCCAGGACGAGAAGGCCAAGGTCATCGCGGCGATGCGCCCGATCGACTGCACGGCGATGGTCAGGGGGCAGTACGTCGGCTACCGGGACGAGCCGGGCGTCGAGGAGGACTCCGACGTCGAGACGTTCGTCGCAGCACGGCTCGAGATCGACTCGTGGCGGTGGGCAGGAGTGCCGTGGTACGTCCGCGTCGGCAAGGGCCTCGCCGAGTCGGCGACCGAGGCGGTGGTCGAACTTCGCGAGCCGCCTCGGATGCTGTTCGACGAGGCGGGTGGCCCACCTCCGGGACGGAACCTGATCCGGCTGCGGCTCGGCAAGAACGACGGGGTCACGTTCGTCCTGCAGGCGAAGACGCCCGGCCCCCAGATGGACAGTGAGGACATCGACGTCGACGTCGACTTCGCGGCGGCGTTCGGAGAGCGCCAGGACGCGTACCAGCGACTGCTCGGCGACGCCCTCCGCGGTTCGCTGCGCCGGTTCGCGCGCCAGGACGTCGTCGAGGGGACGTGGCGCGTCGTGCAGCCGGCACTCGACGACCCCGGGCCGGTCCTGCCCTACTTCCGCGAGACGTGGGGCCCGGCCGAGGCCGACTCGATCCTCGTCAACAACGACACCTGGTATCCGCCGTCGAAGCCAGCGTCGTAGCCGGCGCGCTCCATGTGGATCCCGATCACGCTGGCCGCGGCGACGTTCCAGATCCTGCGGACCTCCCGCCAGCACCGCCTCCGCACGGTGCTGACCGTGAACGGTGCCGGGTATGTGCGCTACGCCTACGGGTTCCCGCTCGCCGTCGTGGCGTCGATCGCGACGTTCGGTGTGGCCGGCGAGGACATCCCGTCGGTCCCGCTGCGGTTCTGGCCGATCGTCGCCGGCGCGGGTGCCGCCCAGATCGGCGGAACGCTCGCGCTGCTGCGGTCGTTCGACCTGCGCGACTTCGCGATCGGCACCGTGTACTCGAAGACCGAGGTGATCCTCGTTGCCGTCGTCTCCGCGATCGCGCTCGACGAGCCGCTGGAACCGCTCGGCTGGATCGCGGTCGTCGTGTGCATGGTCGGTGTCGTCTGGTTGGCCGCACCCGACCGGGTGCGCGACGCCGTGTCGAGCGCCGCCGACCCGGCCGCGCTGATGGGTGTGCTCGCCGCGGCCGGCTTCGCGGTCGCGGCGGTCGGGATCCGGGCCGGCTCGACGACGCTCGGTGACGGATCGACCTGGAACCGGGCGTTGTTCACCCTGACTGCGATGCTGGGCATCCAGACGGTGCTCAACGGTGTCCAGCTCGCCGGGGCGAGCCCACGCGAACTCGGGTCGGTCTTTCGGCAGTGGCGGGCCGCACTCCCGGTCGGCGTCCTGAGCGTCGCCGGCTCCGCCTGCTGGGCGGTCGCGGTCACGCTGACGAACGCGGCGAAGGTGCGCACGCTCGGGCAGGTCGAACTCGTGATGGCGTTCGCGATCTCGGCGTGGTGGCTCCACGATCGCCACCGTCGCAGCGAATACCTCGCCAGTGCCCTGGTGATGGCCGGCGTCGTCGGCGTGATCGCATTCGGGTGAGTGACACCAGTTCACAGGCCCAGCCTGCGACACTGATCCGGTGAGCAGGTCGAAGACGACATCGATCCGCCGGCCGAAGAAGGCGCCGGCGTCGAAGGCCGGCGCGTCACGTCTCGGCGACATCACCCGTTCGATCCCGATCGACCGGCGGATCTCGCGCCGCCCCAAGTTCGCGCTGTTCGCCGGTCTCGGCGCGCTCGCGGTGATCGGCACGATCGCGGCCGCGGTGTTCGTGCTCCCGATCGGGACGTGGCGCGAGCAGGACGACGACCTCAGCCAGCGCCAGGAACAGCTCGACGAGTTGCGTCGCGTCAACGGCCAGCTCGCGGCCGAAGTCGACCGGCTGCTGACCGACGAAGGCGTCCGTGAGGCCGCCCGCGAGGAGATCGGCTACGTCGAGGCCGGCGAGAAACGTACGTCGGTCCTGCCACTCCCGCCGCTGCCGCGTGACCTTCCCGACGGCTGGCCCTACAACGTCGTCACCGAGATCTTCGCCGCTCGTACGGCTGGTCCCGCCCCGGCGCCGACCGACTAGGTTCACTCCCGTCGGCGAACGTCACCCTCGGCGGTCGCCCCGAACTGCGACAGGGGTACATGTGGCCGGTGGAAGCATTCTCGGAAACCGCGTCGAGCGGAAGGAAGACCCGAAGTTCCTGACCTCCGGCGGCGAGTACGCGGACGACGTCCAGCACCCCCTCCTGGCCGGCGCGGCACAAGCCGTGTTCGTGCGATCGACCGCCGCCCACGGCACGATCCGCTCGATCGACGTCGACGAGGCGCGGGCGATGCCCGGGGTCCTCGCGGTCCACACCGCCGAAACGCTCGGGCTCGAGCCGATCGCGTCCCCGTTCAACCCGGCCGCGGGCCGCACGCTGCTGGCGAGCGACAAGGTGCGCCACGTCGGCGAGCCGATCGCCGTCGTCGTCGCGGAGACATGGCAACAGGCAGCCGATGCCGCCGAGACCGTGTTCGCCGACTACGACATCCTGCCGGCGCTGGTCGACCTCGAGGAAGCGCTCGCATCCGACACGCTGATCTACGAGGCGGCCGGGTCGAATGCCGTCTTCGACACGACGGCGCTCGGGATGCCGGAGAACTCCCCGGCCGAGGAGTTCTTCGCCGACTGCGAGGTCACGGTCGCTGCGACGTTCCTCAACCAGCGGGTCGCACCGTGCCCGCTCGAAGTACGCGCGTCGGCCGCGGTGTGGGACGGCGGCCGACTGACGCAATGGGTGTCGACGCAGGGGGCGCAGGGAGCCAAAGCCGCGTTCGTCGCGGCGAACAAGGTCGACGACGACGCCGTGCGGATCATCACCCCCGACATCGGCGGCGGGTTCGGCGCGAAGATCGACCAGTACGCCGAGGAGCTGCTGCTCGGTTCGCTCGCGAAGGAGCTCGGGCGACCCGTCCGCTGGCGGGAGACGCGCAGCGAGTCGATGATGAACCTCGGCCACGGCCGGGCCCAGTTGCAGCACGTCACGATCGGCGGGACGCGCGACGGCGACGTGACGCACTACCAGCTCCACGCGATCCAGGACAGCGGCGGGTTCGTCGCCATGGGCACGATCCTCGCCCCGTTCTTCACGCGGCCGATGGCCCCCGGCGTGTACGCCATCCCGAACATCGAGGTGCGCACGACATCGGTCGTCACGAACACGACCCCGACGACGGCGTACCGCGGGGCCGGCCGGCCGGAGGCGACCGCTGCGATCGAGCGGGCGATGGACATGTTCGCCCTCGAGATCGGCAAGGACCCCGTCGACGTCAGGCGGCGGAACCTGATCCCGAAGTTCTCCGAGCCGTACACGACGTCGGTCCAGCAGACGTACGACGTCGGCGACTACGAGGGTGCGCTCGATCGCGTCCTCGAGGCGGCGGGATACGACGAGTTGCGCGCCGAGCAGGCGGCGCGCCGCGCGGCAGGTGATGCGAAGCAGCTCGGCATCGGCGTGAGCGTGTACGTCGAGATCACCGGTGGCGTCGACCCGAAGCAGGAGACCGCGACGATCGAGGTCAACGACGACGGCACCGCCCAGATCTACACGGGCACGACACCGCAGGGCCAGGGCCACGACACCGCGTGGTCGATGCTCGCCTCGGCCGAGACCGGCATCCCGATCGACAGGTTCACGCTCGTGTTCGGAGACACCGATCGCAATCCGGTCGGTGGCGGCACGATGGGCTCCCGTTCGCTGCAGCAAGGCGGCCTCGCCGTCAGCCAGGCGGCGAGCGAGATCGTCGAGAAGGCGAAGCGCATCGCGGCACAGCTGCTCGAAGCGGACGAGGCCGACATCGTGCTCGACACCGACACGGGCGCATTCCATGTCACCGGCACACCCGCGGTCACCACGTCATGGGGCGACATCGCCGTCGCGGCGAGGCAGAGCGGCGACGAACTGACGCTCAACACGACCTTCGTCGCCGACATGCCGACGTTTCCGTTCGGGGCGCACATCGCCGTCGTCGAGGTCGATGTCGACACCGGCCAGGTCACACACCTCCGCCAGGTCGCCTGCGACGACGCGGGCCGCGTCGTCAACCCGTTGCTGCTCGACGGCCAGATCCACGGCGGGATCGCCCAGGGCGCCGCCCAGGCGCTGCTCGAGGAGGTCCGCTACGACGTGGACGGCAACCCGGTCACCTCGAACCTCGCCGACTACGGGATGATCTCCGCGACCGAACTCCCGAGCTTCGAGGTGATCCACATGGAGACCCCGACGTTCGTCAACCCGCTCGGCGTGAAGGGCATCGGCGAGTCGGGCACGATCGGCTCGACGCCAGCAGTCCAGTCCGCGGTCGTCGACGCCGTGAGCCATCTCGGCGTCCGCCACATCGACATGCCCGCCACCGCCGAGCGCGTGTGGCAGGCGATTCAAGCAGCAGGAACAGGATCATGACCGACACCGACAGGCGAGCGTCGTTCACGACGTTCGAGGAATCGACCGCCGAGGACTGGGCGCTGATCGCCCCGCAGTTGAACATCACCCAGAGCATGGTGGCCGACCGCGTCATCGGCCTGCTCAACGACCTGCGGTTCGATCACGGCGGCTTCCCGGTCGACCGCCTGGAGCACAGCCTCCAGACCGCGACTCGCGCCGAACGCGACGGCCGCGACGACGAATACGTGTTCTGCGCGCTGATCCACGACATCGGCGACACGCTCAGCCCGTTCAACCATCCCGAGATCGCCGCCGGCATCATCAAGCCGTTCGTGTCGGAGGCGAACCACTGGATGGTGCAGCACCACGGGATCTTCCAGGGCTACTACTTCTGGCACCACCTCGGGATGGATCGCGACACCCGGGAACAGTTCCGCGACAGTGAACACTTCGAGTACACCGAGGAGTTCTGCGCGAAGTACGACCAGACGGCGTTCGACGCGGACTACACGAGCAACCCGCTCGAGCACTACGAACCACTGATTCGCCAGTTCCTGCGTGGCTGACGAGCCGCTGCCGATCGTCGCGGAGGGGCTGCAGCGCTACTTCGGCTCCGGTGACGACGTCATCAAGGCCGTCGACGGCGTCGACCTGCAGATCCAGCCCGGCGAGATCTTCGGCTTCCTCGGCCCGAACGGTGCCGGCAAGTCGACGACCGTGCGGATGCTGACGACCCTGCTGCGCCCGACCGGCGGGCACGGGTGGGTCGCCGGGTTCGACATCGTCACGCAGGCCGACGACGTCCGGCGCAACATCGGCGTCGCGCTGCAGGATGCCGCGATCGACCCGCTGATGACCGGCGCCGAGCTGCTCCGCCTCCAGGCGGTGCTGTACGGCCTGCCGAAGGTTCGGCACCGCACCCGGGCGGGTGAACTGCTCGAACGGGTCGGCCTCACCGCCGCGGCCGACCGCCGCGTCGGCACGTACTCGGGCGGGATGCGTCGTCGGCTCGATCTCGCGTTGTCACTGATCCACGAACCATCGGTGCTGTTCCTCGACGAACCCACGACCGGGCTCGACCCGATGAGCCGCATCGCCCTGTGGGAGGAGATCCGCCGGCTCAACCGCGACGGCACGACCGTGCTGCTGACGACGCAGTACCTCGAGGAGGCCGATCAACTGGCGGAGCGGATCGCGATCATCGACAACGGTGTGATCGTCCGCAAGGGGCGGCCCAGCCAGTTGAAGGCCGAGGTCGGCTCGCCCACGCTGTTCGTCAGCGTCGAGGCGGAGGCCGAGGA
>JAHEKY010000053.1 GCA_024644465.1 Ilumatobacteraceae bacterium
CCCTGCTCACGGCGCGCTCGTTTGCTGCGATCCACGCCGACGGCGAACCGTCCGCGGTACGGATCACGTTGCCGGCGAGGCTCGCGAGCACCATCATCAGGTCGTCACGCAGCGAGGCGCGCGCTTGTGTCTGCCAGCGGTCGGAGCGGGGCAGGGCGCCGATCCCGTCCCAGAGCCAGCCGATGTCGAACGCCTCGAACACCGCCCAGTAGGCCACCGCCGCATCGCCGACGTTGCACGACTGCTCACGGGCCAACTCGACGATGTCGAAGCCGGTGTGCAGCCATGGCCATCGTGCCGACCGTGCGGCGAGGTCGTCCGGCACCCCCGCGGCGATCCGCTGCTGGCGCAGCGTGGCGACATCCGCTGCGACCCGGCCGGTGATCACCTCGTCGAGCGAGGCCGACAGGAATCCGAGGCCCGCCCCGAACGTCTCGACCGCGTCGGTGATGTCGAGCGGCGCCGCACGACGGCGGAGCAGCCACGACGTGCCGCGCTCGGCCATCCGGCGAGCGTCGAGGAACATGTCGATCTGGGTGTCGAGGTCGATGCTCGTGCCGAGCGCGTCGATCTCGTTCCACAGCTCGTTGAACCCGACGATGTTGCGCGACGCGACGAACGCGCGCATCACATCTGCGACCGACGCGCCCGACTGTTCGGTCATCCGATGGTCGAACGAGATGCCGCTCAGGTTGACCATGTTGTTCACGAGCCCGGTCACGATGATTTCGCGACGCAGCCGGTGGTTGCGGATCACCTCGGGGTAGCGCTCCTGGATCGCGGACGGGAAGTACGCGAAGAGGTCCGGCTCGAGCGCCGGGTCGTCCGGCAGGTCGGTCGCCATGATCTCCTGGATGTCGGCGTTCTTCGTCGACGCGATCATCACCGCGAACTCCGGCGTGCGGAGCCCGCTGCCGGCGCTCTGCCGCTCGGCGATCTGCTTGTCGTTTGGCAGGTACTCGAGCGCCCGGTCGATGTGACCCTCCGCCTCGAGCGCGTCGAGATATCGCGCGTGCACGTTGACCATGCTCAGCGACTGCCGGCGGGTGATCATCAGCGCGAGCGTCTGGGCCCGGTTGTCGTCGAGGACCAGCTCGGCCACCTCGTCGGTCATTTCGACGAGCAGCTGGTTGCGTTGCTTCTCGGTCAGTTCCCCGTCGGCGATCAGCTGGGCGAGCGCGACCTTGATGTTGACCTCGTGGTCGCTGCAGTCGACGCCGGCGGAATTGTCGATCGCGTCGGTGTAGATCAGGCCGCCCGCCACGGCGAACTCCACTCGTGCCAGCTGCGTGAAGCCGAGGTTGCCACCCTCGCCGACGATCCGGCAGCGCAGCTCCGTGGCGTCGACGCGGATCGCGTCGTTCGCACGGTCGCCGACCGAGTCGTGGGTCTCCGTCGTCGCCTTGACGTAGGTCCCGATCCCGCCGTTCCAGAGCAGGTCGACCGGCGCTTTCAGGACCGACGACAGCAGATGGTCGGGACGGAGCTCGGTGACCTCGTCGTCGATGCCGAGCGCGGTCCGGACCTGGGCGGTGATCGGGATCGACTTCAGCGTGCGCGGGTACACGCCCCCGCCGTCGGAGATCAACGTCTCGTCGTAGTCCGCCCAGCTCGACCGCGGGAGCTCGAACAGCCGTGTGCGCTCAGCATGTGACGTCGCGGGGTCCGGGTCGGGGTCGAGGAACACGTGGCGGTGGTCGAACGCGGCGACGAGCTTGAGATGCGGGGACAGCAGCATCCCGTTGCCGAAGACGTCGCCGGACATGTCGCCGATGCCGACGACGGTGAGCGTGTCGGTGTCGACGTCCTTGCCGATGACGCGGGCGTGGCGGCGCACGCTCTCCCACGCGCCGCGCGCCGTGATCCCCATCGCCTTGTGGTCGTAGCCGACGCTGCCGCCGGACGCGAACGCATCACCCAGCCAGAATCCGTACTCCTCGGCGACGGCGTTGGCGATGTCGCTGAACGTCGCGGTGCCCTTGTCCGCGGCGACGACGAGGTACGGGTCGTCGCCGTCGTAGATCACCGAGTCCGGCGGGTGCTCGACGACCATCGCGCCGCCGCCGGCGACCAGGTTGTCGGTGACGTCGAGCAAGGACCGAATGAAGCGCTGGTACCGATCGACGCCTTCGGCTCTGATCGCGTCGCGGTCCGTCGGGTCGGCGGTCAGCTGCTTCACGACGAAGCCGCCCTTGGCGCCGACGGGCACGATCACCGCGTTCTTCACCATCTGCGCCTTGACGAGGCCGAGCACCTCGGTGCGGAAATCCTCCGGACGGTCGCTCCACCGCAGGCCACCACGCGCCACCGCACCGGCGCGGAGATGAACGCCTTCGACCTTCGGAGAACACACGAAGATCTCGAACATCGGTCGCGGCTCGGACAGGAACGGGATCTGGCGTGGGTTGAACTTGACCGCGATCTCGTCGGCGAGCCGCCCGTCAGGACGCCGGCGGAACGCGTTCGTCCGGGTCGTGGCGTCGATCAGCGTGAGGAAGCCGCGACAGATGCGATCGTCGTCGAGGGAAGGAATGGCGTCGAGGCGGGCGACGATGTCGGCCCGGATCGCGTTGACCACGACCGACGTCGCTGACGGCGGCGGCTCGCCGTGGGGGTCGAAGCGGGCGTCGAACAGCTCCGCGAGGCCATGGGCGATCGGAGCGTGGCGGACGAGCGCCTGCTCGATGTAGGCCTGGCTGAACGGGAAGTTCGCCTGCTGCAGGTATCGGCTGTAGCAGCGCAGCACCGCGACCTGACGAACGGTCAGATCCGCTGCGAGCACGAGGCGGTTCAGCCCGTCGGCCTCGATCTCGCCGCGCAGCAGCGACCGGAACGCGTGCTGCACCTCGGCGTGGCGGCCCTCGTCGAACTGGTCTCCTTCGGCGAGCGCCTCGAAACGGACGCCGATGTCATAGAGATGCACCGGCGTGTCCGGGCAGTCGAAGACATACGGGCGTTCGTCGAGCGCGTGCAGGCCGAGGTGGTTCAGCTGCGGAACGAGTTCGGCGATCGTCGCCGGCTCTCCACGCCGGAACACGCGGAACCGCCAGTGCCCTGTCGCGTCGTCGACCGATCGGACGAGCGATGTCGTCAGCGCCTCGTGCGAGCCCGGGTCGGTGCCGACGAGCGACGCGACTCGGGAGAGGTCGCCCGCGCTGAGCGCCGGGTTGACGCGCGCTCGGTACTCGTTCGGGATGACACCGTGCATCGCGGCGAAGACCCTGCGGCCCTCGACGTCGCCGAAGACGTCCACCAGGGCGGCCTGCGCCCGCTCGTCCCACGAGGCGGTCGCGTCGTCGATCACGTCGGCGAGCCGGTCGAGGTCGACGCGTTCCGCGGCGCGCACCGTCATCGAGATCCGCGCCAGCGAGCTTGCCCCGACGAGCGTGTTGACGTCGCGCACCTCGCTGTCGTACGACCGGCCGACGATCGCCGCGACACGATCGGCCATGTCGGCCTCGAACCGCACCTTCGGGACGTACACGAGCACGGTCGTGAACGGGCCGGCGGGTTCTGCGACGTCGAACACCCGGACGATCCGCCGTTCCTGCAGGCCGACGATGTCGATCACCAGCTCCGCGAGCGAATGGGCATCGAGTTCGAACACCAAGTCGCGCGGCAGCGTCTCGACGACGTTCTTGATCGCCCGCCCCGTGTAGCTCTCGACGGCGGCGCCGTACAGGTCGAGCACCTCGGTGGCACGTTCGCGCAGCGTGGGAATCGCGAACACGCTCTCCCGGTACGAGCCGCTGCCGAGCAGGCCGATGAAGCGGTGCTCGATCGTGCCGTCCTGTTCCCGGATCGCGATGCTCGTCATCCGCGAGGCCCGGTGGATCGCCGCCACCGCACTCGTCCGGGCGATCACGACGTCGCCGTTGCGGTCGTCGCCGGCCGTCGACGGGGGTTCGGGGTCGGCCGCGTCGAGCGGAGCGTCGGGGCGGAGTTCGCCGAGCTCGGTCCCCGATCGCAGGGTGAGCGTGGGGTGCCCGTGTTCGTCGACGGTGCGATCGTAGGAGGCGGCCCCGAGGAAGACGAAGTGCGGGTCGGCCAGCCACGCGAGGAGTGGATCGTCGCCCGCCACCGAGATCATCCGTTCGCGCATCGCCGGGAAGTCGCGCACGACGCGTGCGACATCGGAGATCGCCTCGCGGACGTCGGCTTCGATGGCGTGTTCGACTTCGGTCGTGCACCGGTCGAGCTGCACCTGCGTCCACGCCTCGAGCAGTTTCGGATCGCCGGAATCCTCGAATCCCACGAGGCGGTGATCGTCGTCGCGGATCGCCTGGAGCATCGGATGCACGAGGAGGCGGATGCCGATCTCGTGACGGTCGAGCACCATCCGCACCGTGTCGACGAGGAACGGGAGGTCGTCGGTGACGAACATCAGCACCGACAGATCGGACTGCCATCCATCGCGTTCGAGGTCCGGAGACTGGACCTTCACCTGGACTTCGCCGGGCTCCCGGTGCCGGCCGAGCGAGTAGTGGGTGACACCGGCGGCGTACACCTCGTCGAGCCCTCGGTCGTCCGCGTCGTCGTCGGGCAGTTCGCGGTAGTACCGGGGCAGGAACTCGGCGAGCACGGGATCGTCAGGACGGCGCTGGCGGGCCATTTCCGCCAGGGACGCAAGTACGTCGGTTGCGTCGTGCTGTGCTCCCATGTCCCTCTGTTCCGTCGTGTCACCGAATCGTTCGGCCCGATGCGACAGTAGTGGCTTGCCGCGGGGATCGTGACCCGTTGCGTGCGATGATGGGGCGGTGGACCAGATCAATGTCCTCGGCACCGAACTGCGGCCGTGCTCGTACGACCCGATGACCGGGTTCTACCGCACCGGGTGCTGCGAGAACCGCGGCGACGACCCCGGGATGCACACCGTGTGCTGCCGCGTCACCGCGGACTTCCTCGCGTTCTCCGCCGAGCGCGGCAACGACCTCTCCACGCCGATGCCTGCCTACGGTTTCGCCGGCCTCTCCCCCGGCGATCAGTGGTGCGTCTGTGCGATGCGTTGGAAAGAGGCCTTCGACGCCGGCCGGGCGTGCGATGTCGTTCTCGAGTCGACCCACGTCTCGACCCTCGAGTTCATCGACCTGAGCGACCTGCAGCAACACGCGATCACGGCCTGAGGCCGAATCGGCTTGCCGATCTGGGATCAGATCGTGCGAGCCGTCGCAGAGCGGGGCGACGTCGAAACGAGGATTCGGCTTGCCCGATCTGAGTCCAGGTTCGTCGAGATCAAGGCGCGAGGCGACGACGCTGACCCGTCGCAGAGCGGGCGACGTCGAAACGAGGATTCGGCTTGCCCGATCTGAGTCCAGGTTCGTCGAGATCAAGGCACGAGGCGACGACGCTGACCCGTCGCAGAGCGGGCGACGTCGAAACGAGGATTCGGCTTGCCCGATCTGAGTCCAGGTTCGTCGAGATCAAGGCGCGAGGCGACGACGCTGACTGCCGTCAGCGAGGAGCTCTCGCAACGCAGAGATCGGCGAACCTGGGCTCAGATCGGGAGGTTGCCGGTGGCGCGGCGGGTCGACCCCTCGTCGGTGTAGGCGGCAATCGTGCGTTGCGCGATCCGCATCTGGTGCACCTCGTCGGCACCGTCGGCGAAGCGGGCCCAGCGGGCGTGCTGGTACATGTGGGCGAGCGGTGTGTCGGTCGAGTAGCCGAGCGCTCCGTGCACCTGGATCGAACGGTCGATCACCCGGCCGAGCATGTTGGCGACGAAATGCTTCGCCATCGAGACCTCGGCCTTGAAGTCCTCCTGGCGGTCGATCTTGTACGCCGCGTGGAGCACCATCAGCTTCGCCTGGTAGATCTCCATCGAGCTGTCCGCGATCATCCACTGGATCCCCTGCTTCTCGGCGAGGAGCGAGCCGTGCGAGAACCGGTTGAGCGAGCGGTCGACCATCATGTCCAGCGCGGTCTCAGCCTGCGCGATCCACCGCATGCAGTGCGCCAACCGGGCCGGGCCGAGGCGGTACTGGCCGAGCAGGTGTCCCTGGCCCCGCCCGCCGAGCATCTGGTCGTCGTGGACGCGCAGATCCTCGATCACGATCTCGGAGTGACCGGTGCCGCCGTGCATCGTCTCGACTTCGCGCACGTCGTTCCACCCGTCGTGCGGGAGGTCGATGATGAACGCGCTGTTCGCGGCCTGCGGGATGTCGGGGTTGTCCTCGGTGCGGCACACGAGGATCGCGAAGCTCGCCCTGCGGGCGTTGGAGATGAACCACTTGTGGCCGTTGATCACCCATTCGTCGCCGTCCTGGTAGGCGTTGGTCTGGATCAGCGTCGGGTCGGACCCCGCCACCTCCGGCTCGGTCATCGCGAAGCACGACGTCGCCGTGCCCTTGCACAACGGCTTCAGGTACTTCTCCTTCTGGTCATCGGTCGCCCAGTGCAGCAACGTGTGCATGTTGCCCTCGTCCGGGGCCTGGCAGTTGAACACCCACGGCCCGTAGTACGACTTCGCGGCCTCGGCCTGCACCATCGCGAGCTCGACGTGTCCGAGCCCCATGCCGCCCCACTCCGTCGGCATGTGCGGCAGCCACAGCCCTTCCTCGTGCGCCTGCTTGCGGAGCGCGATCAGCGCGCCGATCCGGTCCCGGCCCGTCAGCGCTTCGCCCTCTCCGGACTTGCCGTCGATCCGGGCTTCTTCGGGCTTGATGACGTCGTCGACGAAGTTGCGCACGCGGATGCGGATCTTCTCGAGCTCGGGCGTCAGGGAGAAGTCGATGGCCATCCACCGAGATTGGCAGGTGCCACCGACGGATCAGCAACCCGGGCTACCGTCCCGCCCATGCCCCGTATCACGACGCCGGCCGCGCTGCTCCTCGCCGGGGCGATGGTCCTGGCGGCGTGCGGAACGTCCGACGCCGACGCCGTACCGGCCACTCCTGCCGCCACGGCGCTCCCCCCATCACCGACGACCGCCGCGCCGACGACGCTCGCACCCCCGACCACACTCGCGCCGCCGACGACGGTCGCACCCCCGACGACCGCTCCCCCGACCACCGCCGCGCCGACGACCAGCACGACGACGACAACGACGTCCACGACGACAACGACGACGACGACCCCACCGACGACGATCCCGCCCACGACGACGCCGCCGTTCACGATCGCCGGGCTCCTCGATCTCGCCGCGCCGCAGCTGACGCTCGGGCTCTCGATCGAGGGGCGCCCGATCGTCGCGGAACGACACGGCACGCTCGGCGGTCGGCGGGTGCTGGTGATCGGCGTGATCCACGGCAACGAGGACGACGGCGTCGCGATCATCGAGCAACTGCGGGCGCGGGCGATCGGCGGGACCGCGCCGCTGGAGACGGTCGAGCTGTGGCTCGTCGAGTCGATGAACCCGGACGGTCAGGCCGCCCAGATACGTCAGAACGCGCGTCAGGTCGATCTCAACCGGAACTTCCCGCACAACTGGGGGCCGATCGGCATGGTCGGCGACAGCCAGTACGCCGGGACCGGGCCGGCCAGCGAGCCGGAGACGCAGGCGATGGTCAACTTCATCGAGCAACTGCGGCCCGACATCGCGATCTGGTATCACCAGGACGCGAACCTCGTGATCCCGTCGACGGGACGTGACGGCCGGGTTCGGGCCCGGTACGCCGAGCTGACCGGTCTGCCGATCGCCGACTGCTGCGGCGGTGGCGGGATCTACACGGGGATCGCGGCCACCTGGGCGCGCAACGAACTGAAGCAGGACAGCGACGCCGTGCCGTTCATCGTCGAACTGCCGGGGTCGCTGACCCCCGAACAGGTCGCGTCACACGCCGACGCCGTGCTGACGATCTCGGTCGAAGGATGACGCGCACGGTCACACGAACGTGGCGAAGACGTCGAGCGGTTCGCGAGCGGTCTGCAGGCTGTTGATCGGGTGGTCCCAGTCGGCGTGGCCGATCGAGACGCCGCAGAAGATGCGTTGCTCCGGCGGCGCGCCGACGAACTCCGAGACCGCGTCCTCGTGGACCGCCCACGCCTCCTGCGGGCACGTCTCGAGCCCCGCCTCCTGGGCGAGCAGCATGAACGTCTGTAGGAACATGCCGAGGTCGGACCACTGCGGCGGGCCCATGATGCGGTCGACGAAACAGAACACCGCGGCAGGCGCACCGAAGAAGTCGAGGTTCTTCGCGAACTGCGCGAGGCGTGCCGTCTTGTCCTCGCGCTCGATGCCGATCGTCGCGTACATGTCCTCGCCGACCTTGAAGCGCGACGACCGATAGGGCTCGGGCAACTTCGGCGGGTAGATGTCGTACGCGGGCGGACCGGGCGGACGATCGGCGAGGAACGTGCGGAATCGCTGCATCGTGTCGCCGTTGAGCACGTAGATCCTCCACGGCTGGACATTGCCGCCCGACGGCGCGCGGGCGGCCGTCGTCAGCAGCTCGGCGAGCTGCGCATCGGTGACCGGATCGGGCAGGAACGCACGGATCGACTTGCGACGTTTGACCGCTTCGGTGACATCCATCCGGTCAGTCTGACGATGCCGGCCGATCGCCGTGAAACCGGCGAGGCCAACCGGGCGCGGTTTTCGGCGGCGGCGCGGCCAGACTTGAATGGTGAGACCCGGTGACGACGAGCTGATGCACCGCGCGATCGACGCGGGCGCGCAGGTGCGCTCACGGACCGCTCCCCGCCCATGGGTCGGTGCAGCGTTGTCGACCGCCGACGGCGACATCCACACCGGCGCGACACAGCCGCCCGGCGGCGACCACGCCGTCGTCGAAGTGTTGCGTGCGGCCGGCGGCACAGCGGTAGGCGCGACGCTGGCGACGACGCTCGAACCGTGCGCGGACGGCCCTGCGTCGTGCACCGACGCGATCATCGGGGCCGGCGTCGCACGCGTCCTCGTCGCGGTGCTCGACGCCGACCCGATCGCCTCCGGCGCGGCGGTTGATCGGCTCCGGTCAGCCGGTCTCACGGTCGAGGTGGGAGCCGGCGCGGAGAGCGCCGACGAGCAGCTCGCTGCATACCTCCACCATCGCCGCACCGGACGGCCGTACGTCGTGCTCCGGCTGGCCTCGTCGCTCGACGGGCGGATCGCGGCACCGAACGGCGAGAGCGAGTGGATCACCGGCATCGAGACCCGCACCGACGTCCACCGGATGCGCGCCGAGAGCCAGGCGATCCTCGTCGGCGCCGGAACCGTGCGGGCGGACAACCCCTCGCTCGACGTCCGCCTCGTCGACGGCCCGAACCCCCGCCGGGTCGTGCTCGGGTCGGCCCCGCCGGACGCGAAGGTGCACCCCTGTCTCGAATGGGTCGGCCCGATCCCCGAGCTGCTCGAACAGCTCGGCGACGACGGCGTGCTGCAACTGCTGGTCGAAGGTGGCGCCGGCGTTGCATCGGAGTTCCACGACGCGGGCCTCGTCGACCGCTACGTCGTCTACATGGCGCCGGCGATCTTCGGCGGCGACGACGCCCACCCGGCGTTCATCGGTTCGGGCGCGCCGACGATCGCCGACCTGCGCAGGGGTCGCTTCGTGTCGACGACACAGCTCGGCGCCGACCTGCGACTCGACGTCGTGCTCGACTGAACACCGGCCGGGTGGGTCAGTCCGGAAGCATCGGCACGGTGAACCCGACATCGCTGCCGACCGAGGCCGCCCGGTTGAGCGCCGCCCCGCCGAACCGGTCGCGGATCTCGTCGACGACAGCGTCGATCTGTGCGGCCTCGGACCGTTCGAACGGCAGCGTCGACTGGACGACGTCATCGTCGGTCAGCTGACCGACCGACACGCCGATCAACGTCAGCCCGTCCGACTCGATCATCGGCCAGGCGACGTCGAGCAGGCCGAGCGCGATCGCGGCGATCGGGGCGGTCGCCGCGGTCGGGTGCGGCATCGAATGCGAGCGCGTCGCGCGCCGGAAGTCGGTGAACCGGAACCGGACCGTGATCGTCCGGCCGATCCGGTGGGCGGAGCGCATCCGCCTCGTCACCCGGTCGACGAGCCGCCGCAGGATCACCTCGATCTCGTCCCGGGTGCGCGCCCGCCTCCCCAGTGCCTGTTGGGACCCGATCGAGCCGCGGCGCTTGCCGACGGTCACGAGCCGCGGGTCGAGGTTGTGCGAGAGCGCGTGCAACTGTCGAGCCGATGCCGTGCCGGTGATCGCCGCCAGCGAATGCTCGCCCATCTTGGAAACGTCGCCGACCGTGAAGATGCCGCGCGCCTCGAGCTTCGTGGCGGTGACGATGCCGACACCCCACAGCGCCTGGACGGGCAGCGGGTGCAGGAACTCCAACTCCGCGTCCGGTTCGACGACGAGCAGCCCGTCCGGCTTGCCGACACCACTCGCCACCTTCGCGAGGAACTTCGTGCGGGCCACGCCGACCGTGATCGGCAGACCGACGTCGGCCAGCACGTCGGCGCGCAATTGCGCGGCGATGCGCACCGGCGTTCCGGACAGCTTGAGCAGACCGGAGACATCGAGGAACGCCTCGTCGATCGAGATTCCCTCGACGATCGGCGTCACGTCGTCGAAGATCGCGAACACCTGGCGGCTCGCCGTCACGTAGGCGTCGAACCGTGGTTCGACGAACGTCAGGTCCGGACACAGCCGCTTCGCCTCGCGTCCGGGCATCGGCGTGCGCACGCCGTATCGCTTGGCCTCGTAGCTCGCCGCGAGCACGACACCGCCGCCGCCGACGGCGACCGGTCGGCCCCGGAGCGTGGGGTCGTCACGCTGTTCGACCGACGCATAGAACGAGTCGAGATCGGCATGGAGGATCGACGCAGTCGGCGGCCCGCCTCCGACGGGTGACGACGGCGAGGCTCGGGTCGACGCGAACACGAACACATGTTCGCACCAGCGGACAGGCCCCGTCAACCCGCCCGTTGCCGGCGACCACCGATCCAGGCGATGACCGCATCGAGCGCCGCCGGGTCGGCGAGCGAATCGCGCGATGCGGCCCGCTCGGCGGGCATGCCGAGCAGCATCCGCTTGATCGGCACCTCGAGCTTCTTGCCCGAGAGCGTCCGGGGGATCTGCCCCACCGCGTCGATCACGTCCGGCACGTGGCGCGGCGAGAGCTCGGCGCGCAGCGCGGTGCGGATGCGTGCTCGCAGGTCGTCGTCGAGTGCGACGCCGGGCAGACACGCCACCAACAGGATCAGCTCCCCCGGCCCGCCTTCGTCGTCTTCCAGATGGACGACGAGGCTGTCGGCGATCTCGGGCATCGACTCGACGACGACGTAGAAGTCGCTCGTCCCGAGGCGCACGCCACCTCGGTTGAGCGTCGCGTCGGACCGGCCGGTGATCACGCAGGCGCCGTCGTCGAAGAACGTGATCCAGTCGCCGTGGTGCCACACCGCCGGAAACGTCGCGTAGTAGGTCGATCGCAGCCGCTCGCCGGTCTCGTCGCCCCACAACCCGACCGGCATCGACGGCATCGGGGCGACGATCACGAGCTCGCCCGTCGCGCCCGGCCCGCAGCGCTGTCCGTCCGGCGTGAAGGCCTGGACATCGCAGCCGAGCATCACCGTGCCGATCTCGCCCGCCCTGATCGGCAGGGTCGGCGCCGTGCCGACGAACGCGGTACACACGTCGGTCCCACCGCTCATCGACCCGACCTGGACATGCGCGCCGACGGCATCGGACACCCACTCGAAACCCTCGGCGGGCAGCGGTGCACCGGTCGAGCCGAGGTGGCGCACGCCGGTCAGATCGACCGCGTCGCCGGGGCGCAGCTCCGCCTTGCGACAGGCCATGATGAACGGCGCGCTGACGCCGAACACGTCGACGCGCTCCTCGGACGCGACACGCCAGAGTTCGCCGAGATCGGGGGCGGCCGGGTCGCCGTCGAACAGCACGATCGTCGAGCCGGTCAGCAGGCCGGACACGAGGAAGTTCCACATCATCCAGCCCGTGGTCGTGAACCACATGAACCGTTCCGCCGGACGCAGCCCGTAGTGCAGCGACAGCGCTTTGATGTGCTCGAGCGTGATCCCACCGTGGCCGTGCACGATCGGCTTGGGCATGCCGGTGGTGCCGGACGAGAACAGGACATACAGCGGGTGGTCGAACGGGACCGGCGCGAAGTCGAGCGGTCCGGGCTCGGCGAGCAGCGCCGTCCAGTCGTCCGGGGCGTCCGCATCGAGGTACGGGATGCGCACGACGGTCGTGAGCGTCGGCAACGCGGCGACGATGGCGCCGACGTCGGCCGTGCGGTCGATGCGGCGCTCGCCGTACATGTATCCGTCGACGGCGATCAACACGCTCGGTTCGATCTGGCGCCACCGGTCGGTCACGGCGCGCACGCCGAACTCCGGGGCACACGACGACCACACCGCGCCGAGGCTGGCGGCCGCCAGGAACGCCACCAGCGTCTCGGGGATGTTCGGGCTGAACGCGACGACTCGGTCACCGACGCCGACCCCTGCACGCGCCAGGCCGGCACGACACCTTGCCACCTGGTCGAGCAACTGCGCCCACGTTGTGTCGCTGCCCGGACGGCTCTGCGACCGGGCGACGACGGCCACCTGCTCACCGAGGTCCGCGGCGTGCGCGAGCGCCCGCTCGGCATAGTTCAGCGTGCCGCCCGGAAACCACTGCGCGCCGGGCATCGTCGCGGACGCGAGTGCCGTCGTCGGCGCGTCGTGCCAGTGCACCCGTTGCCAGCGGGCGAGGTGCCCCCAGAACGCGCCGGGTTCGGTCAGCGACCATTCGAGCAACTCGTGGTAGTCGCCGGCGCGGGGGCCGCCTGCCGCAGCGACGTGTTCGGCGAAGGCTGCGAGGGTCGAGGTCTGCCACGCATCGGGTGCCGGCGTCCATGTGATCGATCCCCGGTCCATCCCGCCCAGCGTGCCAGTTCTCGATTCCGCCCGCCACTGCCGAGCGTCGTGTCGGACAATGTTGCGAGACGTGTCGAACTCAACTCGCGAGATCCGTGGCTCGGTCTGTGATCATGGCGCGATGACCGGCCAACCCCGCCCCGCTGTCGCCGCACTTCCCGGGTACGTTCCCGGCCGTTCCGCCGCCGCGGCCGCGGCCGAACACGGCGTGCAGGATGCGATCAAGATGGCGTCGAACGAGTTGCCGTTCGGGCCGTTGCCCTCGGTCGCCGGCGCGATCAGCGGCGGCATCGAGCACCTCGCGTTGTACGCCGACCACCGCGCGTCGGCACTTCGCGACGAACTCGCCGGGTACCTCGGCGTCGACACGGCACAGGTCACGGTCGGTCCGGGGTCGGCCGGGATCCTGCAGCAACTGCTGCTCAGCTACGTCGGCCCCGGCGACGAGGTCGCGATGTGCTGGCCGTCGTTCGAGGCGTACCCCCTGTTCGCGGCACTCGTGGAGGCGGAGCAGGTCCGCGTGCCGCTCGTCGACGAGACGTTCGATCTGCCGTCATTGGCCGCCGCGATCACCCCGCACACGCGGCTGGCGTTCGTCACGAACCCGAACAACCCGACCGGCACGGTCGTACCGACGCAGGACATCGTCGACTTCCTCGCCCTGGTGCCGACGACCTGCCTGGTCGTGCTCGACGAGGCCTACCACGAGTTCGTCACCGACCCGCGGGTCACCGACTCGATCGCGCTGCTGGCCGGGCATTCGAACCTCGTGATCACGCGCACGTTCAGCAAGGCCCATGGGCTCGCCGGCCTGCGCGTCGGCTACGCGATCGGGCACCCGGAGGTGATCGGGATGATCGACCGAACGTTGGTGCCGTTCGCGGTCAACGAACTCGCGCAGCGGGCCGCGCGCGCCAGCCTCGACGCCGCCGACGAGATGCGCGAACGCGTCGCTGCGGTCGTCGCCGAGCGCGAACGCGTCACGAATCGACTGCGCGAACTGGGCTGGGCGATCCCCGACCCGCAGGGCAACTTCGTGTGGCTGCCCGTCGGCGACGACGCCGCGGGTCTCGGTGTCGAGCTCGAACGGCAGGGCGTCGTGACGCGCGCCTTCGCCGGCGTCGGCATCCGGGTCACGATCGCGGGCCGCAGCTGGAACGACCGGTTCGTCGACGCTCTCACCCACGCCCGCCCCTGACACGAACACGAACACGAACGCGTGAGGTTGTTGCGCACATAGAGCGCAACAACCTCACGCGTTCGCTGTGACAACGGCGGGGGGACGCGAGGCGTCGGGAGGGGTGTTACGCGACGTCGTAGCCGGCGGTGTCGATCGCGGCGCGTACCGCGACATCGTCGCCGCCGTCGACGACGACGGCCTTGGTGTCGATGTCGACGACGACCGAGCGGACGCCGTCGACCGCGCCGACTTCGCCCTCGATCGCCTGCTTGCAATGACCGCAGCTGACCCCGGGGACGGAGTAGGTACGGGTGTCGGTGGTGCTCATCGGGAGGGTTCCAGTTCCTTGCTGTGGTGGTCGGGGGCCGGCACGGCAGCGGTCGGTCCGCCGCGGTAACCGGCGAAGCCGCGGAGCCGCAGGCTGTTCGAGACGACGAACAGCGACGAGAACCCCATCGCGCCGGCGGCGATCATCGGGCTGAGCACGCCGAATGCGGCGAGCGGGATCGCCGCCGTGTTGTAGGCGAACGCCCAGAACAGGTTGCCCTTGATCGTGGTCAACGTGCGACGAGCGAGTGCGATCGCGTCGGCAACGGCGCGCAGATCCCCGGAGACGATCGTCAGGTCTGACGCCTCCATCGCGACGTCCGTGCCGGTCCCGACGGCGATGCCGAGGTCGGCTTGGGCGAGTGCCGGCGCGTCGTTGATGCCGTCGCCGACCATCGCGACGCGTGCCCCGCCCTCCTGGAGCCGGCGGATCTCCTCGGCCTTCTCGTCGGGCAACACGCCGGCGATGACGCGATCGACGCCGACCGCCGCGCCGACGGTGCGGGCCGTGCGCTCGTTGTCGCCCGTCAGCATCGTGACGGTCAGGCCGAGGTCGTGCAGCGCCGCGATCGCACCCTGCGACGTCGGCTTGATCGTGTCGGCCACGAGCAGCACCGCCTCGGCGGTTCCGTTGCGGCCGGCAAGAACGGCGGTCGTGCCCTGCTCTTCACCGGCGGCGGCCGCCGCTTCGACGGCTGCGGGGACATCCGTGAACAAGGCGCGTCGACCGACGCGCACGTCGACACCGCCGACGGTGGCGGCGACGCCGATGCCGGGTGTGTTGACGAATCCTTCGACCGGGCCGAGCGACGCCCTGTCGGCGGCTGTGACCGAGTTCGCGATCGCCCGGGCGATCGGATGTTCCGAGCGATCCTCGACAGCGGCTGCCAGGCGCTGCAACGTCGATGCGTCGGCAGGAACGATTGGTGCGACGACGCCGTCGAGTTCCATCCGGCCGGCGGTGATCGTGCCCGTCTTGTCGAGCACGATCGAGTCGATGTGGCGGGTGTCCTCCAGCACCTCTCCGCCCTTGATGATCACGCCGAGCTGTGCGCCCCGTCCGGTGCCGACCATGATCGCGAGCGGCGTCGCCAGCCCGAGCGCGCAGGGGCACGCGATGATCAGCACTGCAACGGCGGCCGTGAACGCCTCGTCGGCGTCGTGGCCGGTCACCAACCACCCGACGAGCGTGACCAGCGCGATGCCGATCGCGAGCGGTACGAACACCGACGACACCCGGTCGGCGAGCCGCTGGACCTCGGCACGGCTGCCCTGCGCTTCGTCGACGAGGCGGATGATCTGGGCGAGCGTCGTGTTCGCGCCGACCTGCGTCGCCTCGACGGTGATCGAACCGGTCGTGTTGATCGTCGCGCCGATCACCTCGTCGCCCGGCCCGACCTCGACCGGCACGGGCTCACCGGTGATCATCGACGCGTCGACCGCGGACCGACCCTCGACGATCACACCGTCGGTCGCGACCTTCTCGCCGGGGCGGACGACGAACCGCATGCCAACGAGCAGGTCGTCGAGCGCGACCTCGCTTCCGTCCTCGAGTCGGGCGGTACGGGCGCCTAGGTCGGCGAGCGCCCGGATCGCATCGCCGGAGCGACGCGTGGCGCGCACTTCGAACCACTTGCCGATCAGGATCAGTGCAACGATGACGACGGCGGTTTCGAAGTAGACGTGGCGGTCGCCGCCCATCCCGTCAGCCATCCCGGCGGCGCCGATGTCAAACACGAGGACGGCGGCGGACCACGTCCAGGCCGACAGCGTGCCCATCGAGACGAGCGTGTCCATCGTCGTCGACCCGTGGCGGAGGTTCATCACGGCGGCCCGGTGAAAGCCCCATCCGGAGTAGAACACCACCGGCGTCGCGAGGGCCGCAACGACCCACTGCCAGCCGTCGAACTCGAGCCACGGCAGCATCGACAGCGCGACGACGGGGATGCCGAGCGCGATGGCGAACACCCATCTGCGCTTGAGGTCGGCCTCGTGGGCGCGCTGTTCGCCCTCGCGATCGGCCTGGCGTGGGGCGTCGTACCCGAGGCCTTCGATCACCGCGCGGAACTCGTCGTCGTCGACGAGGCCTGCATGCAGCACCGTCGCACGGCCGTTCGCGAAGTTCACCCGCGCGTCCGCGACACCGTCGAGCTTCGACAGCCCTCGCTGGATGCGGTTCGCGCACGCGGCACACGTCATGCCCTCGACCGCGATGTCGGAACGGACCGTCTCGCCGCCGGGTTCGGGTTGGGTCACCTGGGTCTTCACGAGATCCAGTGTAAACCTTCCACCCGAGGGGAAGGTCAAGTGTGACACGTCACACGACGCCAAAGTTCATCGACGAGCCGAACGTCAGCCGCGAGCGTGGGCGCCGACAGCCCGGGCGAACGGTCAGTGCTGGGCCGCGATCACCTGGCAGCGGTTGGGGTCGGTACAGGCCTGCGGGTCGAGCTCGGCGGCACGCGATGCGAGTTCGACCAGTTCCGAACGTGCCGATTGCAGCCGTTCGATCTGGGCGTCGAGGTCGGCGAGGTGGCGTTCGAGCAGCGAGGCGGTGTGCCCGCAACTGCGCGCGCCGGCGTCCTTCAGCTCGAGGACGGACTGGATCTCCGCGAGTGTCAAACCGCTCGCCTGCGCGTCGCGGATGAACCGCAGGCGCTCCGCGGCCGGCTCGCCGTACTCCCGATAGCCCGACGGCGTCCGGTCGGGCGGGTTGAGCAGGCCGATCGACTCGTAGTAACGAATCGTCTTCGTCGTCACGTCGGCACGTGCGGCGAGTTCGCCGATCCTCATCCCTCCGACGATACTGCCGGCGCAACTCCCCCGGGACTCAGAGCACGTCGCGCAGGTTCGCCGCCGCGGTTTCGGGCGTCAGGTCGCGCTGCAGGTTTGCGAGCAGCTCGTAGCTCGCCGGGATCTTCGCCACGTCGGCGGAACGCAGCAGCGGCGGGTAGTAGTGCGCGTGCAGCTGCCAGTCGTCGTGCGTGCCGCGCGGCGCGGTGTGCCATCCCGAGCAGTACGGGAACGGGGTGTTGAACAGCCGGTCGAACGCCCGCAGCATCGTGCGCAATGCCTCGGCGAGCGCGGCGCTCTCGTCGCCGGTCAGGTCGAGCAGCGATGCGACCGGGCGGCGTGGCAGGACGATCGTCTCGTACGGCCAGTAGGCCCAGAACGGCACTGCGACGAGCCAGTGGTCGTTCACGACGAGCACGCGCTCGCCGCTCGACACCTCCTGTTCGACGTAGTCCACGAGGAGGTGGCTGCCGTGCTCGGCGCGGTACCGGCGCTGGGCGTCCAGCTCGATGACCGCCTCGTTCGGCAGGAACTTGGACGCCCAGATCTGACCGTGGGGATGCGGGTTCGACGACCCCGAGATCGCGCCGCGGGTCTCGAACAGTTGGACGTACTCGTACTCCTCGAGCAGTTCGGCCAGCTGTGACTGCCAGAGCCCGATGACCACGCCGATCTCGGAGAGGTCCATCGTCGCCAGCGTGCGATCGTGCTTCGGTGAGAAGCAGATCACCCGGCACACGCCGTCTCCCCCGCCGACCTCGTAGAGACCGTTGTGCGACTCCGGGACGGGCACGCCCGGCAGCAGCGCCGCGAAGTCGTTCTCGAACACGAACGTCGAGTCGTAGTCCGGGTTGACGACGCCGCCCGCCCGTTCGTTTCCCGGGCAGAGGTAGCACGTCGGGTCGTAGTCGGCCGGCGCCGCCGTGCAGTTGTCGTCGGTCTTGCCCTGCCACGGGCGCGTCGTGCGTTGCGGGGAGACGACGACCCACTCGCCGGTCAGCGGGTTGCGGCGCCGATGCGGATGCAGCGTCGGGTCGAAGGCACGGCTCATGCGGGCGTCGTCATCCCAACAGGTGCTTCGCGATGACCATCCGCTGGATCTGATTGGTGCCCTCGTAGATCTGTGTCAGTTTGGCGTCGCGCATCATCCGCTCGACCGGGAACTCGTTCGTGTAGCCGTAGCCGCCGAGGAACTGCACGCAGTCCGTCGTGACCTCCATCGCGACGTCGGACGCGAAGGCTTTCGCCATCGCGCCCGCCATCGAGAGTTCGTCGCGGGGATCGCCCTCGTCGGCGAGCGCACACGCCTTGTAGACGAGGTTGCGGGCGGCCTCGATCTTCATCGCCGCGTCGGCCGCCATCCACTGCAGACCCTGGTTGGTGGCGATCGGCCGGCCGAAGGTCGTGCGCTCCTGCATGTAGCCGATCGCGAAGTCCAGCGCCCCCTGGGCGATTCCGACGGCCTGCGCACCGATCGTCGGCCGGCTCCGGTCGAGCGTGTGCATCGCCACCTTGAACCCCTCGCCGACCTCGCCGAGGCGATGGGAGTCCGGCACTCGAAGATCCTCGAAACGGATCACGCCCGTCGGCGAGCCCTTCATCCCGAGCTTCGTCTCGAGCTTGTCGATGTGCACGCCCCAGTCGGCCTCCGCGATGAACGCGGTGATGCCGGCGTGACGATCTGCCGACGTCCGGGCGAAGATCGTGTAGAGGTCGGAGATGCCGGCGTTGGTGATCCAGACCTTCGACCCGTTGATGATCCAATCGTCGCCGTCGCGCTCGGCGCGCGTCGTCATCGAGGCGACGTCGGAACCGGCATCGGCCTCGGACAGGCCGTAGCTCGCCTGGCTCTCGCCGCTGACGATCCGCGGGAGGTAGCGCTGCTTGATCTCCTCGGAGCCGAAGTTGAGGACCGGCAGCATGCCGAGCTTCGAGATCAGGAACATCAGGCTGGTCGATGCGCAGGCCGCGGCGAGTTCCTCGGTGACGATCGCCTGATCGACGAGCGATGCGCCGGAGCCCCCGTACTCGACGGGATAGGACAGCCCGGTCAGCTCCATCGACTGGAGGGCGCGAAACGCCGGCCAGCAGTACTCCCCGGTGCGGTCGGTCTCGGCGGCGAGCGGGGCGATCTTGTCGGCAGCGAACTGTCGCACGACTGCGCGGAAGTCGCGCTGCTCATCGGTGAGCGTGATCGGCTGACTCATGGGACCATTGTTATCAGGACGGCGGCGTCACCGGCCCAACGTGCCCGCGCCCGCGATCGTCGCCGCCGGGAACGACGCGACCGCTCTCGTCACGCGCCGGTGACGGCCCTCCAGCCGCGCTGGTAGGCGCCCTCGACATCGGCCGGCGACATCCGCAGCATCAGCTCGGGGGCCATGTCCGCGATCACCCGGGCCTCGGTGTAGTGGTGCCCGACGTGGCGCAGGCCCTCGAACAGCTTCTTGCGCAGCGCGACCAGTTCAGGGTCTGGGCGCGGGTCGAAGAACCCCCACATCGTGAACGCGACGCGCAGGTCGTGCACGACCGGCGCGCGGGAGAACAGCGACGCCCGCCGCAGTGCGATGCCGAGGCACCCCCGCACGACGTCGTCGGGATGCTCACCGTCCTGGAGCGTCAGCGAGGGGACGAGCCGCTGGGCGATCCGCAGCGCGAAGCCCTGGTCGGGGCCCTGGCGTCCGAGCCGCGGGCCGACGGGCTGGAACCCGACGATGTCGGCCGGCCGCAGAGGCATCCACGCGGGCGGGACATGGTCCGGCGAGGAGTACGTCCGCGTGGGTTCGTTCGGCTCGACGGGACTGAACTTGGGTGCTGCCATCACCCGCATGTCTACCGCACGGGCGCCGCCCGCGACTGCCCAGATCGGACGGCGTCAGCGACGCCGACGTCAGCGCGGCGCGTGCAGCAGGCCGTAGACGAGGCTGTCCTCGAGGGCGCGCCACGAGGCTTCGATGATGTTCGGGCTGACCCCGATCGTCGTCCAGTCCCGCTCGCCGTCGGTCGCGGACAGCAGGACGCGGGTCGTGGCGCCGGTTGCGCTCGCCCCGTCGAGGATCCGCACCTTGAAGTCGGTGAGATGGATGCTCGCGAGCTGTGGCAGCGCGGGCCCGACGGCGGATCGCAGTGCGGTGTCGATGGCGTTCACGGGGCCATTGCCCTCCGCCACGGCAACGTTCCGCGTCGCCTCGTCACCCGCACCGGTCCAGACCTTGACGGTCGCCTCGGTCGTGAACGCACCGTCGGGGAGTTCGTCGGTGATCACCCGCATCGACTCGATCCGGAAGAACTCCGGGACCTCGCCGATCGCGCGGCGCATCAGCAACTCGAGCGACGCATCCGCCGCCTCGAAGTGGTAGCCCTCGTGTTCGAGCCGCTTCAGTTCGTCGATGACGGTGTTGACCTGGGCGCCGTCGATGACGAGGCCGAGTTCGTCGGCCTTCATCTGGATCGTCGCCCGGCCGGCCATCTCCGACACGACGAAGCGCGTGTTGTTGCCGACGGCGTCGGGGTCGACGTGTTCGTAGGCGTCCTTCGCGCGGGCGATCGCGGACACGTGGAGGCCCGCCTTGTGGGCGAATGCCGACGAGCCGACGTAGGGCGCCTGCGGGTCGACGGCACGGTTGAGTGTCTCGGCGACGTGGTGGCTGACGGCGGTGAGCCGTTCGATGCGACCCTCCGGCAGGCAGCGGTAGCCGAGCTTCAGCTGGAGGTTCGGGATGACCGTGCTGAGGTTCGTGTTGCCGGTGCGTTCGCCGAGGCCGTTGAGCGTGCCCTGCACGTGGCCCGCCCCGGCGCGTACCGCAGCCATCGCGTTCGCGACGGCGCAGCCGGTGTCGTCGTGGCAGTGGATCCCGATGATCGCGTCGTCGCCGACGTGACGCTTGACGTCTTCGACGATGTCGTGGATCTCGTGGGGCAGCATCCCGCCGTTGGTGTCGCAGAGCACGAGGTGGGACGCCCCGTTGACGACGGCGGCTTCGATCGTCCGCAGTGAGAACTCGGGGTTCGACCGGTACCCGTCGAAGAAGTGCTCGAGGTCGACGAGCACCCGGCGGCCCTCGCCGTGGAGGAATCTCACGGAGTCGGCGATCATCGCCGCGCCTTCGTCGAGCGTCGTGTTCATCGCCTCGAGCACCTGGTACTCGGAACTCTTGGCGACGATGCACACCGCGTCGGTGCCGGCGTCGACGAGGTTGCGCAGTGTCGTGTCGTCATCGGTCTTGCCGCGCGGGCGGCGGGTCGAGCCGAACGCGACGAGCGTCGACGTCGTGAGGCGCAGTTCGTTGCGGGCGCGTTCGAAGAACTCGACGTCCTTGGGATTCGCGCCGGGCCAACCGCCCTCGATGTAGTGCACGCCGAGCAGGTCGAGTTGCTCGGCGATGCGCAGCTTGTCGTCGACGGTCGCCGACACGCCCTCGACCTGGAGGCCGTCACGCAAGGTCGTGTCGAAGACTTCGACGAGTCGCTGAGGATCACCCATCCCACGAGTCAACCGACAGATCGGCTCGTTCATCAACCCGGACGGCCCGCAGCCCCGAATTTCATCGATGCAAGATGTGGAGATCCATGTGCACGACCGGTGGGGAAACGAGGAATTCCTGGGGAGAACGAAAAAGGTTCGGGGATAACCCTGTGACTTAGAGATTTGTTCTTGACCTCCCGTTTTCGAGCGTATTCAATGGCTTCTGTTCCGGAGAGCGCACGCCCACCGGGGCGGTGAGGAATGGGGCTTCGGCCCGAACCCACACCGTCGACGAGGCGCAGCGGAGCCGGAACACAGGACAGAGTTCACGGCCACCTCCACCGGCCCGCACTGCGCCTTCGGGCGAAAGGCGGGACACGGGGAGTCGGCACCGGAAGCGGGCGACCGCTCGAGGTGTGGGGTCAGACCGAGTCGCTGGGCGCCCTCTGGGTGGCCGGCGGAGACGGGGGCCTGCTGGGTCGTTCGGGAAACCGGACGGGTCGGCGAGGCAGACCGGGTCTGCGGTCGATCTTCGGATCGG
>JAHEKY010000139.1 GCA_024644465.1 Ilumatobacteraceae bacterium
GGCAGGCCGCTGAGGAGCAGGCCACGCTCGCCAGATCGGCGACGGCCGAGGCCGAGCTCGCCACGCTCATCACCCGCTCGACGGCGATGGCCGCCGTCGACCACGAAGTTGCGCTGCTGCTCGCGCTCGAGGCGCGACGCCGGTCACCCGGGCCCACCACCGATCGCGCCCTCCTCGACGCGATCGCCAGCAGTGGGCTCGGACGGCAGGTCGCGAGCATGTCACGCCTGCCGACGAGCGACTGCGACACGAGCAGGATCGCCGCCGACGGGCTCCGCGAGTTCGGGTCGGTCGGCGACCAGCTGCTCGTGAAGGACCTGGTGACCGGAGTGACGACGCAGGCGGCGGCACCGGCGCGGTGCGCGGTCTGGTTCGAGGACGCCGACACCGCCCGTCGGTGGGCGGGGTCGGTGACCGATTCCGACCGGCAGTGGACCGGCTCGGCCGACAGCTCGTGGGTCGAGGTGGAGGTGGGCGTGCGCACTGAGCTGCTCGGCACGGCGACGTTCGACGAAGGCGACCTGCAACCGGGCCATCTGCTCCACACCAGTGCGGTCGACGGTCGATTCCTCTATCTGCACGAAGTTCGACGAGACACGGGGTGGACCGCGGACGTCGTCGTCGTCGACGCCGAGACCCTCACGCCGGTCGGACCAGCCATCACCGGCTTCACCGTCGACGCGTTCGAGCCCACCACCGACAACGCGACGGCCGACAGCGACGCCGGCGGACTGTTCGCCGTGGGCGGCGTGTCGACCGAGCCCACTGGCGGCGAGCTGCTCGTCGTCGTCGACGCGGTCACGGGGGCCGAGATGCTCCGGCTCTCCCGGCCCGGCCCCGTGACCGCGGTCGCCTTCGACCTCGGAGCGGACGTCGTCCTGGCCGGCCGCGAGAACGGTCGGGTCGACGTCGTCGACCTGAACTCGGGCACAGTGACCCAAGAACTGGCGATGACAGGACTAGATGACGTCATCGCCGTGGGGGCCCGCTCCGACGGCGTCGTCGTGGCGGTCAGCAGCCGCTCGATCGAACTGTTCGATCACGGCGTGCCGGTCGGGCTCCCGATCCCGATCCCACCGAGCGAGATCGCTCGGGTCCGGCCCGACGGAACGGTCGTCGTCGTCCCCGAAGCCGACGCCGGCGCGATCCGGGTCATCGACCCCACCCGCGGACCGCTGGTGGAGCAGGGATGGTTCGTCGATCCCGGCGCGTTCGTCGGCTTCGGCGCCGGACAGGCCGGCGTGGTGAGCACGTCCGGTGACGCCGAGATCGTCGACCTGGTGTCCGGCAGCCGCAACCGGGTCGAGCCGACCCTGTCGGACGGTGAACGACTCGAGGCAGCGGCCCTGCGAACAGAGGCCGACGGCTACCTCGCTTGGGACAGCGGGAGGACGGTCGCCCGCTGGCGAGACGGCGAGATGGTCGAACGGCTCGAGCTCTGGCCCGGCGCTGGTTTCGTCACCCTCTCCCGAGACACCGAGACGAGCGGCGGTTGGGGCGCCGAGAGCTACGCCGGTGCGGGCGCGACCGCCGTCTTCCTCCGGGGCATCCCGCTGGCCGTGTACGCCTTCGACCCGACACCTGGCGAACTCGGACTGGTCGCTGCGATCGAGGCGCCGCCTCGGCGCGCGGTCGCCGTCGCTCCGGCGCCGAACGACGGAGTCCACCTGGTCCTCGACGACGGCGTGGTGCGGACGTACGACGCCGCCGGGGAGCAGATCACCCAGATCGCCACCGGCCTCGACGACCCACGGTTCGCGATCGGCGAAGCTGCCACCGGCGACGTCGCGGTCGGCGGCCCGAACGGCGCCGTGTTCCTCGGCCCGGAGACGGGAGTGGTCGAGCCGGTCGAGGAGGTTGGCGCGGTCGTCGGTCTCGGATTCGCCCGAGAGGGCTCCCTACTCGTCGTGGTCGAGAGCGACGGCACCGTCCGACTCTGGGACACGGTCCGAGGTGGGCTCGTCGGAACCCTGTGGAGCGGCACCGGAACTGCGTCGCCTTCGCCACCGTGGTACGACGCGTCCACCGACTCGGTGTGGGTGACGTCGTCGGGCACGCTCCTGCGGTTCTCGCTCGACCCCGCAGAGTGGGTCGAGCGGGCCTGCGACCTCGTCGGCCGCGAGCTCACCTCCGACGAGTGGGATCGACTCGTGCCGGGCGACTCGCCGCAGCGTCCTGCGTGTCGCTGACCGGCACCGGACCGTCTGACCGGTGACCATCTGAGCAGGTGTGATGCGCTGTGATCGGATTGTGATGTCCGACCGGAATCCTCGGCGTTGTCCACTCGGCGCCCCAGCAATCTTCGGTGCGTTCGGGTCGAACCCACCCAATCACCAGGAGGTACATCATGAAGAAGCTCATCGCCGGTGCGGCCATCGTTGCGGCCGCCACCACTCCATTCGCCTCGTCGGCGTCGGCGAAGCCGACATGCCCCGGCGGGTTGGTCAGCGGCGTCGCGTCGGCATGGCCGTTCGCCCATGGAGGTGAGGGGGCCGAAGAGTTCGCTCCTCCGAAGGGGGGATTCGCGAAATGGGTCGAGACCTTCACCCCGTTCGACACGCCGGGCGAGTTCATCAAGTTCGCCGCCAGCGTGGGCTGCGTACCGCCGGAAGGCTGACCGACGGCTCGAGTGCCCGATGGCGGCGACGACATCGCAGAGTTCGCCGCCCTGGCCAACGGCGCGGCTACAACGGTGAACATGACCAAGCCAGGCCCGAGCGACTCGGTGCAGCTCACCGAGACCCACGACCTCGAACCGTTCCGACGGCCCATGCAGCCGATCCCCGACCGGGTGCAGCAGGCAATCGACCGCGGCGCCCGCGACGGTGACGTCGCCTCCGTCGCCGACCCGAACGTGCTCCTCGACGCAGCGGGCGGTGGCGAGGGCGACGGCCTGACGGACGACGTCGTCCGGCTCGCCGACGGTCAGCTGGTCGTCGCATGCCTGACCGAGATGCCCGGCGTCCACTCGGCGATGTGGAACTGGTGGTTCGCATGGCACAGCTACACGAGCGAGCGCTACCGGCTCTGGCATCCGAAGGATCACGTCGCCGCGTCGCTGGCCGAGGATCGTCGCCACGTCGCCTCGATCCGCGATCGCTGGGTCGGCAACACCTCGTATGTCGACGAGTACATCGGCGGGCAGCTGCAGAAGCTGGCGATTCGGTTCGTCGAGCCCGCATCGGTCGGCCTCGATCAGCACCGGCTGGACGAAGTCGGGGTCGCGATCTGCGCCCGCACCGTCCTCCGCCGCGAGCGGCTCGCGGCCGGCCGGCTGATCCACCTCGTCGAGGACACCGCCGACGGCGCCCGGATGCACAGCCGCTTCCTGCTCGGCGACGCTGCATCGGAGCTTCCGGTCGTCGGCCCGCTCGTCTCTCGCCTCGCCAACACGCAACGGGTCCGCCGGTCGCGACTGCCCGACCGGGTCGGTGTGGCCCTCCTGCTCCACTGCGCGCAGGAGATGAACCACCTCGCGTCGATCCTTCCCGAGCTCCACGCCCGCTTCGGTACCGAGTAGTGGCCGCGATGACCGACCGACCGAACGTGGTGCTGATCAACTGCGACGACCTCGGCTACGGCGACCTCGGCTGCTACGGGTCGACCCGCAACCGCACGCCGGCGCTCGATCAGCTCGCAGCCGACGGCATCCGGTTCGACTCGTTCTACACGGGTTCACCGGTGTGCTCGCCCGCCCGCGCAGCACTGCTGACCGGGTGCTACCCGCCGCGCATCGGCTTCGGTTCGTTCCACGGACTCCCGGTGCTGTTCCCCGGGATGGACATCGGCCTGCCGCCGACGGAGATCAGCCTCGCCCGGATCCTGTCCGCCGCCGGCTACGCGACGCAGGCGATCGGCAAGTGGCACTGCGGCGACCAACCCAACTTCCTGCCGACGAACCACGGGTTCGACCACTACTTCGGGCTGCCGTACAGCAACGACATGGGTCGGCAGGCCGGGCGACCCGAGTTCATGCCGGAGATGCCGCCGCTGCCCTTGATCGTCGACGGCGAGGTCGTCGAGCAGCAGCCCGACCAGGCGTCGTTGACCGAGCGCTACGTCGCCGAGGCGCTCGACTTCATGCGCCGTACCGCCGGCCGGCCGTTCTTCCTGTACCTCGCCCACATGTACGTGCACGTCCCGATCTACGTGCAGGAACGCTTCGCCGAGGCCTCGCAGAACGGTGCGTACGGCGCCGCCGTCGAATCGATCGACTGGGCCACGTCGGTGCTGCTCGCCGAACTCGACGCGCAGGGCATCGCGCAGGACACGATCGTCATCCTCACGAGCGACAACGGGTCGCTCGGCAACAACCCGCCGCCGTGGGGCTCACCGGAGCCGCTCGGCGGGAGCAACGATCCGCTGCGGGGCACCAAGGGCTCGACGTGGGAGGGCGGCCAGCGGGTACCGGGGATCGTGCGCTGGCCGGCGCGCATCGCACCGGGGCGCACGTCCGACGAGATCACCACGGCGATGGATCTGTTCCCGACGCTCGCCGGGCTGTGCGGCGCCGAGGTGCCGGCCGATCGGGACATCGACGGTCGCGACGTCAGCGCCCTGTGGTTCGACGCCGACGCGACGTCACCGCACGAGGCGTTCCTCTACTACCGGATGAACGACCTCGAAGCCATCCGGTCGGGTCGCTGGAAGCTCCACTTCTCCAAGCACGGGACCGACCAGCGCGAGCTGTACGACCTCGACGAGGACATCGGCGAGACGACCGACGTGATCGACCAGCACCCCGACGTCGTCGCCACGCTCGATGCGCTCGCCGAGACGGCGCGGGCCGCGTTGGGTGACGCCCGCCTCGGCCGCGAGGGCACGGAGGTGCGCCCGATCGGCGTGGTCGACGACCCGGCGCCGCTCACGATCTACGACCCGGACCACCCGTACGTCGTCGCCGAGTACGACCTCCCCGACCGCGGCTGATCACACCGTCGGGCGCGGGAGCTCGACGAGGGTTTCGATCAGTGGCGGCGGGGCCGGTCAGCCGGCGTCGTCGAGGTTGGCGACGATCGCTTCACACGCCGAGCCGAGACACTCGAGCTGTGCGGGGGTCAACGCGTCGATGAACCAGGTCCGCACGTCCTCGACGTGCTGCGGCGCGGCCGCCTCGATCGCCGCCCGGCCCGCGGCGGTCAGCACGACGTCCGCGCCCCGCGCGTCGGTCTCGCAGTCGCGACGCTCGACGAGTCCGCGCCGCTCCATCCGGGTGAGGTGGTGCGAGAGCCGGCTCTTCTCCCAGCCCAGATCGGCGCTGATGTCCCGCGCTCGAACCCGCTCGTCGGGCGCTTCGGACAGGCACACGAGCACCGCGTAGTCGGCGTCGGACAGGTCGGCGTGCTCGGCGAGCAGACCCGACAGCCGGCGTCCGAGCTGGACCTGCGCCTGGTTGAACGCCCGCCAGGACCGCTGCTGCTGATCGCTGAGCCAGCGGGGTGACGTCATGGAAGCATGGTACCACCAAAAGGTTGACACATCAATCATTCGGAGATATAGTTGTCGTATCAACCAATTGTCGGACGTCGTCCGAC
>JAHEKY010000054.1 GCA_024644465.1 Ilumatobacteraceae bacterium
GACGCGACTCGGCGCCGCTTCCCGTCGATCGCCGGCCTCGCGCGTGCCGTGCGGTACCGGTTGTTCGACCGGCCGCACATCGAGCACGCCAGGGCAGACATCTCCAGCGCCATGACGCGGTTCGCCACGGCAGTGGCCGCGGACCCGGCGGGCGCGACCGAGGAGCGCGGCCGGTTGATCGGTTGCCCCCTTCCGCTCGTGCCGATCCTGGCCGAAGCAGATCTCTTCGCGACGACCGACGAACCCGGCCCGCTGATCGAGATCCTGACACGACGCTTCTACCGGATCCGCGAGCTCGGTCCGGTCCGGATCGAGACGGTCGACGACCTCGACGTGGCACGGGCGTTGTACGTGCACAAGGATCGCAACGTGCACGTCGTGGCGGCGCGGGCCGGCCTCGACGGCGTCGACGCCGTGTTGGCGACGCTCGGCGACGTCGTCGGCGAGATCGACGCCCCCGACACGGTCGTCGTGGACGTGTACGTCCCGCTCGCGGCGGACACCGCCGTGGCGACCGAGGGGTTCGCGGCTGACATGCTCGCCGCGCTGCGTGACGTGCCACTGCCCGGGGTCGTCCGGAGGGTGTCGTTCGTGCTGTCGCACGTGCGCGGCGCGGTCGAGTTCTTCACCTACCGGCGCGCGGACAGCGCCGGCGTGAGGCCCTACTGGATGGCGACATCGGTGCCGGCCGATGGCGCCGCCGACCCGGCCGCGTTCGAGGAGGACATCAAGTTCCGCGGGCTCCACCCGATGATCGCCCGGCGCCTGCAGATGTGGCGGCTCGCGAACTTCGAGATCAGCCCCTTGCCGGCGCCCGGGGAAGCGTTTCTGTACGACTGCGTCGCCCGCGACAACCCGTCGGACCGCCGGCTCGTCGCCGTCGCGGAGGTGCGCGACGTCTCGCCCGTCCGAGACGACGACGGCAGGGTCGTCGGGTTGCCCGAGGTCGAGCATCTGCTCGTCGGTTGCCTCGACGCGATCCGGCAGGCCCGCGCCGACCTTCCTGGCGTCGCCGCGCTCGAGTGGAACCGGATCATGCTCTACGTCTGGCCCGTCGTCGACTTCTCGCTGGCGGAACTCGATCAGGTCGCCCACCGGCTCGCGCCGCTGACCGAGGGCCTCGGGCTGGAGCAGGTGATCGTCAGCGGCCGACTCGCCGGCGGCGAGCCCGGGGCTGCGCCGACCGAGGCGGTGCTGCACATCGCGTACGAACCCGGTCGCGGGGTGACGGTGCGGATGGCCGAGCCGGCGACCGAGCCGATGCAGCCACTCGACGACTACACCCGCAAGGTCGCCCAGTCCCGCCGCCGCGGACTGACGTATCCGTACGAGATCGTCCCGATGCTCGCCGGCGCCGACGGGACGTTCGTCGAGCACGATCTCGACGAGTCGATCGACGGCATCGACCGGCTCGTACCGGTGGACCGGTCGCCCGGCGAGAACCCGTCCGGCGTCGTCGTCGGCGTCGTCACGACGCCGACCGAACGGCACCCGGAGGGGCTGACGCGCGTCGCGGTGCTCGGCGACCCGACGAAGGCGATGGGTTCGATCGCCGAGGCGGAGTGTCGTCGCCTGCTCGCGGCGATCGACCTCGCAGAGATGCTCGGCGTACCGATCGAATGGCTGGCGCTGTCGGCGGGCGCCAAGATCGCGATGGACTCCGGCAGTGAGAACCTCGACTGGGTCGCGCGCGTCCTCCGGCGGATCGTCGAGCACACGCAGGCCGGGGGCGAGATCAACGTCGTCGTCGCAGGCATCAACGTCGGTGCGCAGCCGTACTGGAACGCCGAGTCGACGATGCTCATGCACACGAAGGGGATCCTCGTGATGACCCCCGACAGCGCGATGGTGCTCACCGGCAAGCAGGCGATCGACTACTCCGGCGGCGTGTCGGCCGAGGACAACTTCGGCATCGGCGGCTACGAGCGGATCATGGGACCCAACGGCGAGGCGCAGTTCTGGGCGCCGAGCCTCGCTGCCGCGTGCGAGCTCCTGTTCCACCACTACGAGCTCACCTACCGCGTGCCCGGCGAGCGCTGGCCCCGCAGGGCGACCACGGCCGACGCGTTCGACCGCGACGTGCGGCCGGCGCCGCACGTGATCGACGGGGTCGACTTCATGACGGTCGGCGACATCTTCTCCGAGGAGAAGAACGCCGAACGCAAGAAGCCGTTCGACATCCGGACCGTCATGGCGGCGCTGGTCGACAGCGACAGCAGCCCACTCGAACGCTGGCCGGAGATGGCCGAGGCGGAGATGGCCGTCGTCTGGGACTGCCGGCTCGGCGGGCTCGCCGTGACGATGATCGGGATGGAGTCGCGACCACTGCCCCGCCACGGCATCACGCCGGCGGACGGTCCTGCCCAGTGGTCGGCGGGCACGCTCTTCCCGCTGTCGTCGAAGAAGGTCGCACGGGCGATCAACGCCGCGAGCGGCAACCGGCCGGTCGTGATGCTCGCCAACCTCTCGGGATTCGACGGATCACCGGAATCGCTGCGGCGCCTCCAACTCGAGTACGGCGCGGAGATCGGCCGTGCGATCGTCAACTTCGACGGGCCTTTCGTCTTGTGCGTCGTGTCGCGCTATCACGGCGGCGCGTTCGTCGTCTTCTCCGCGACGCTCAACGAGCGAATGGAGGTGCTCGCCGTCGAGGGGTCGTACGCGTCGGTGATCGGTGGCGCCCCCGCCGCGGCCGTCGTGTTCACCCGCGACGTCGATGCCCGCGCTCGCGCCGACGAACGGGTGGTCCGCCTCGACACAGCGATCGCCGATGCCGAGCGGTCCGGTGATCCCGAACACGAGGTGGGTCGCCTGCGGGCCGAGTTGGCGACCACCCTCCAGACGGTACGGACCGAGAAGATGGGCGAGGTCGCCGCAGAGTTCGACGCGATCCACAGCGTCGAACGCGCCCGCAGTGTCGGCTCGGTCCACCGCATCATCGCCGCCGCGGATCTCCGCCCGGAGCTGATCGCCTCGGTCGAGCGCGGCATGCAGGGCTGAGTCGATCCGCTCCGACTCGCCGGCCGTCAGTTCGGGAAGCAGAGATTCGACGGCAGCCCCTCGAGTGCTTCGACCACCTGTTCACGCTCGAGGAACGGCGCGGCGAGCTTGCACGCCACCTTCGGGCTGTCGGGTCGGTCCCAGACATGGATCAGCCCGTCGGATCCGGCGGACGCCAACATCGTGCTGTCGTGGCTGAACGCGATCCCGAGCACGAAGCACGGGTCGGCGAGTTGGCACCTCATGCTGGACGCGAGCGTCTCTCCGGTTGCGGGCGTCGTGTCGATTCGTGCACCGTCGACGTCGAGCCACCACAGGCGGATCGTGCCGTCGTTGCTCGCCGATGCGAGGTACCGATCGCTGAACGCGACGGCACCGACCTCGGCCTTGTGGCCCCTGAGGATCTGCGGCTCGAGCCCCGGGGTCGACACCTGCAGGGTCTGGTCCTTGCTGGCTGCGGCGACGACGCCGTCGGCGTTCACCGCGACGCCGCGGATCTTGCCGTTCTGGTCGACACCGATCTGCACCGCGTCGCCGAGTTCACCGGCGGGTGTCATCGGTACCTCCCAGATGCATCCCTGGGCGTCGCCGTAGATCAGGAACCCGGGCACGAATGCGAGCGCGTCGACGGTCTCGGTCCGGTCCTGATCGAACACGGTCGGGCACGCGCGAACGGCGGTCTCGAGTTCGCCGACCTGCACCCGTGTCGTCGTGTCCCAGATCCTGATCGTGCCGCACTCGTCGGCCGACGCTGCCAGCCCCGTCACGTCGTCGAACGCGACCGCACGGATCGCCGGAACCTGGTTCAATGCGAGCTGCCTGTTCTCCAGGGCGGCGTAGCGATCGTCGGTCCACAGCGGTGTCAGCACGCCCGGGTCGGCGCGATCCCACAGCAGCACCCGGCCGTGCCCGCCGACGATGGCGATGTCTTCGTCGGGATGGAACGCCACGGCGTACATCCGCTGGTCGCCGCTGACCGGTGGGAGACCGGCTGCCGGCTCGCCGGAGGCCGGATCCCAGAACCTGACCACGCCGTCGAAGCCGGTCGATGCGAGCACGCTGTCGTCGTGGTTGAACGCGACGGCGGTCGTGAAGCAGTCGGGCGACTCACCGCAGTCGATCGGCCCACCGAGCACCGAGATCCCGACGTCGACGGGCGCGCCCCACAATCGCACCGAGTTGTCGGTGCTGCTCGACACGAGCCGGGATCCGTCGGGGGAGAACGAGACGTCGGACACGAACTCGGTGTGCTCGGACAGGGGGTCGCCGATCGGTGTGACCTTGCGGCTGCCGTTGTCGAGCTTCTCGAATCGCCACAGGCGGATCGTGCGGTCGCCGCTCGACGACGCCAGCAGGCCGGTGCCCGCCGGGTCGAAGCTGAGGCCCTTGACGTCCTGGCCGTGGCCGCCGAGCGCGACGACCGACGGCGAGTCGCTGTTCGGGCTCTCCCAGAACCAGATCGTGCCGCCCGCATGGCCGACGACGAGTGCATCGATGCAACCGGGCAGGCCCCGCTCCTCGGGGCAGGGCCCCGGCTCGGGTTCGGGGACGAACGCGACCCGGAACGCTTCACGGACCGGATCGGCGGCGAGGCGGGGGTAGGCGAGCAGCTTGATCGCGACGCCACCGTCCTTGTTCCAGAGGACGACGTTGCCGTTGCTCTCGGCGGACGCGACGAGCTTGCCGTCGTAGCGGACCGTGACGTCGTTGACCCGGCTGGGCTGCGCGAAGCCGGCGCGGTCGAACACGCGCGACGTCGGCGGTTCGGCCGCCAGGTTCCACAGCCACACCCGTCCGCGGACGTCGCCGGTGACGAGCAGGTCCGGGTCGGTCGGATCGAAGTCGAGCGACGTCACGACCGAGTTCTCGTCGGGGTTCACGACGTCGGGGTGGGGGAGCTGCGCCCGCTCGGCGCCGTCCGGACCCCAGACGATCACGGTGCCGTCGCCGGAGGTCGAGGCCAGGAGGCCGTCGGCGTTGTACGCGAGGTCGAGGATCTGGCCGTCGTGACCGAGCAGGACCTGTGGCGCGGCCGACGGGTCGGTGGCAGGACGCACGTAGATCGTGTTCGCCTCCTCCTCGGTGCACGGTGTCGGCGCGCCGAGGTCAGGGCAGCCACCGGACGCGAACGTCGAGCCGCCCGGGTGGAACGCGACCTGGCCGGCGCCTGCCTGCTCGATGCGGTCGAAGACGGGCTGCCACGCCCGGTCGCGGAACTTCGATCGTGCGCCCGCGATCGCCGCGTAGCTCGAATCGAGCGGTGCGTCGGCGACTTCGGTGCTCTCCGCCGCGACCGCCAGGGCGAGCGCCGCGTTCTCCAGTTGCACCGCGCGTGATCGGGCCGCCAGCTCGCCGGCCTTCGCACTGCGCTCGGCGGCCTCGGCGATCTCGGTCTGTGCGACCGCCTCCTTGCGTGCCTCCTCCGCGGCGTTGCGCTCGCGTTCGGCGTCCCTCGCCGCCTGGTCGGCGCGCTCCTTCTCGATCACCGCCGATTCCTCGGCCTTGCGTGCCTCCTGCTCGGCGAGCTCGGCTGCGGCGCGTTGGTTCTGCGCGTCCCGCTTGCTCCGCTCGGCGCTGACGTAGAGGACCGCCGCGACGACGAATGCGGCGAGCGCCGCGACTGCCAGGAGCAGGTTCCGCCGGGAGCTCCGCCGCAGCTTGCGGGCGCTCGCTTCCATCACGCGGCACTTGTCGAGATACTCCCGGTCGATGTCGTTCAGCTCGTCGGGATGCGTGGTCGCCCACTGCTCGGCCTCGGCGAGCACCTTGCCGCCGATCAACAGCCCGGTCGGCTTCTCGTGCTGGTACCAGTCACCGGCGCGGGCCTGGAGGATCGAGAGGTGTTCGTTCCGCCACGTCTCGTTCGCGGCCCGGATCGGGTCGACCAGGCGGTCGTGGGCCAGCTCGTACCACCGTGCGCCGCGGTGCGTCTCCGTGCGCACGAGATGGCTGTTCTCGAGCGAGGCGAGCACCTTGTCGCCACCCGTGCGCGTCCACACCAGCGACTGCGTCCGGAAGCCCTGCTCGGTGATCAGTGCGTCCTCGATCCACTGCCGGATCTCACGCTCGACGACGCCGGACGCTGCTGCTGCGGCTGCGACGCGTTGTTCGTAGTAGTCGGCAAGCGCGTCGTCGACGTTGCCGAGGCTCTCGACGTCGGCCAGCTCGATCGTCCGAGCGGTCGGCGAGAGACGGCTCCAGAGTTGGCTGCAGACGACCTGCAACTGCACTGGTTCGACGTACGGCCCCGGCGTCTCGATGATCCGGTCGCCGTGCTGCGCCCGGACGGTGCGGAGGTCGTTGATCAGCTTCGCGGCGGCGTCCTCCGCGAAGTGCACACCGGCCTGACCGGCTGCCTCGCGCGCGGCGACGGTGGCGGCCTCCGCAGTCAGCAGTTCGAGTCGGTAGTGGCTGCCGAGGCGCGTCGGCATGAAGTTGAGGTACGGGTCGAGCGGCGCGACGAAGTCCTCGCGCATCGAGAACAGCACCCACCACCGACGATCGCGCAGGACGTCGCCGAGTTCGTCCATGAACTCCTGCTTGTGTTCGAGGTCGGCCGGGTCGAGCGTCAGCAGCTCCTCGAACTGGTCGAAGATCAGACAGAAGTCGTGACCGTCGCCGTGATGCGCGGCGACTTTGTCGAGGTACTGCCCGAGCGACATCGACACGAGCGTCTTCGCGGGGACGTGGCGACCGTCCTCGCGGCCCTCCTCCAGCGAGAGCAGCATGCTCAGCCGGTACCGGTTGTAGCCCGGCATCGCCGCCATCACGGGATCGACGTGGTTGACCCGGATCGTCGGCAGGATGGTGAAGCCACGCGCTTCGAGCTCGGGTCGGAGCCCGGCGTTGATCAACGAGGTCTTGCCCGCTCCCGACGGCGAGTACATCAGCACGATCCGGTCGGCGATCAGCCGGTCGCGCAACTCGGCGATCTCGTGTTTGCGTCCGTAGATCTTCTCGCCCTGCTTGATCGATCGCGGCCCGACGAAGGGGTTGGGGCCGCGCGACGCGGCCAACCCATGATCCGGCGCGACGCCGATCGGACTCGTCATCGGCCGGCGCTCCACAGCTCGGCGAGCCCGGCCGCGAACTCGTCGACGGTGCCCCAGAAGATGCTGATCGACGGCTGGCTGTGATCACCGAAGTACTGCTCGACGTACTCCTGGTACATCTGCACGCCTCCGTGGACGCGGGCGCGGGCATTGAACTCCGCCTGCGACTGGGCCCCGACGTGCTTGTACCGCCGACGCGAACCTTCCTGGCTGATCAGGGAGCGGACGAGGACGCGCACGTCGGTCTGCTCCATCCCGAAGCCGAGCAGGAGCAGCGCGGAGTCCGCCAGCACCGAACGCACCTGCGGCGGGATCAGGTCGGGGTGCCGCGTGACGTTGACGAGGAAGTCGAGGTAGTCGTCCTCGCTCAGGACCACCGACTCCGACGTCTCGATCAGGCCGAACACGTGGAACACGAGCGGGCGCTCGACCGTCGGCTCGTAGTCGGGGTCGACGTCGAAGACCGACGGCGGCCAGTCGTCGGCGTATTCCGGCTTCCAGTGGCAGAGTTCGACGACGGGTTCCTTGAACCCGCCTCCGGGCAGCGGGGTCGCCTCCAGTGCGGCCGCCATCAGATCCCACGGATGGGCGACGACGTACACGGGGCACGGCAACGCTGCCAGTGCCATGTGCGGATCGGGATCGGCACGTTTGCGCTGCTCCTCCCACGCGGCGCGCAGCGCGATGCTGAACTCTTCGCTCGGCGTCGCCCCGACCGCGTCGCCGTGGAGCTCGACGATGTGCGACAGCAGGCCCTTCGTGAGTGCCGAGCGCAAGGTGGCCGCGCTGTGGGTGACCTCGACGAATTGCGCTGCGAGCGGCAGGTCGTCGGACCGTCGCAGACCGCCCGGCCACCCATAGCTGTCGGCCCACTCGCGGGCGAGGAGATCCATCGGCCCGATCAGTGAATCGGTCATGCCCCGGCCGATGATCGGGGTGAAGTGGCCGGTGTCGATCTGGTCGACGAGGGTGCGCAGGCGGGCGACCATGCTCGGGTCGAGTTCGTCGAGCGGTCGTCGCCGGGTGCCGGCGCGCACCGCGCCGAGCTCGCCGGCCGAGCGCTCGCCACGCAGTTCCGTGAACAACTTCTCGAGCGCCTTCTTGACGGCGCCGACGAGTTCGTCACCACGCGCGAGCAGCGTTTCGACCAACGTGAGCACGGAGTTCGGGTCGGCGCGTTTCGCTTCCGCCTGCAACTCGTCGAGCAGCGCGTGCTGGGTCGGGATGTCGAGTTCGGCGGCGCCGAGGCGTTCGCGCAGGGGTCCGAGGTCGTGGATCGGCGCAACCGGTGGATCCGGGAGTGGATCCGGCAGCGGAATCGGCCCCTGGAACGTCGCGCGCACCGTCTCGGCGAGCTCGATCGCGCTCTTCGGTGTGCGGTGGCGGTAGTCGAACGCCTGGGTACTGAGCAGGTGCCCCGTGCCCTCCCGGTGATCGACGTCGCGGACCTGCACGGGCAGGATCGGCTTGCGCAGCTGCGAGGCGTAGGTCAGCTCGGACCGACACGGGCGGGATCGCAGCGAGTCGGGGCTGAGGACGAACAAGACGATGTCGGCATCGCGCAGGTGCTCGAGGATCTCGTCCCACCACTGCTGCCCGCCGACGAGTTCCTGGTCGAACCACACGCTCTGGCACACCTGGTCGAGATCACCGCGCAGCGTGCCGACGAAGTCGACGTCCTGGCGCGCATAGCTCAGGAACAACTTCGGCCTGTCCCGCTGGTGAGTCCGCGGCTCGACCACCGGGTCTGGTTGCGCCCTCGCCGGCGAGATCGGCACGGCCGAACTCGGCGTCGGAGGAGGAAATCCACCACCCATCATTTCCCTGACTGCCGGAGCATTGGTTTTGCAGTAATTCACCGTACCTCATAGGGGGTGCGGTGTCGAAGGCGATCAGCCGCCGTCGGCGGGTCGCTTGTAACTCAGCCGCAGTTTGGTGCGGAATGCGATCACCGCGCCGTCCTCGATCAGGACGTCCATCTCGACCACTTCGGCAACCCGGATGTCGGCGTACGTACGAGCGCCTTCCTTGACCGCGTTCTGAGCGGCCTGTTCCCACGACTCGCTGCTCGAGCCGATCAGTTCGACGACGCGGTAGACACTGTCGTTCATCGTGCACCTCCTGGGGTGGGTACGTTGCTTGTTTCGGTGTATCGGTGCCGGTCGGAACCGGGCGGGTTCGCGGGTATCGCGCCGGTGAATCTGGTCGTCAGGCTCATCTCGATGTCGAAGCGGACACGGCCATCGGCGTCGAGTCGACAGCCGAGGTGGCCGACCTCGCCGACGCGCGCATCGTCGAAGCTGCCGCACACGGCAGCGACGGTCCGCTCAGCGGCGTGGCGCCAGCTGAGCCCGGTCGAACGATGGGTGGTGACGAGATAGACCGACTCGCTTCCCCCGCGGATCAGCGGCGGTTCGTCGGACGCGAAGTCGGGTGAGCGCTGCTGATCGGTCATCGCCGCGATCGAGGCCATGACGTCGTCGACCAGGTGGCGGCGGCGGGTCCGGCTCCCCCCGGCGCGGTAGGACGCAGGATCGAGCGGCGCCCCGAACCGCACCCGCACCCGTCCGCCGAACGGGCGGGGGAGGACGGCTCCGATCGGTTGCACCCGGTCGGTGCCGATCAGCCCGACGGGCACGATCGGTGCACCGGTCAACATCGCGAGGTGGGCCACGCCGGTGTGGCCCCGATGGAGCAGGCCGTCACGCGACCTCGTCCCCTCCGGGTAGATGCCGACCAGTTGCCCGGAGCGCAGCAGCTCTGCGGCGGTCTCCAGCGCGGCCATCGACGCGCGCGCCGCGTCGCGTTTGATCGGCACCATCCCGAGCGCCGGAAAGAGGAATCGCGTCACGCGCTGATCCATGTACTCGGCCTTGCCGAGGAACGTCACCGGACGCGGGCCGACGGTCATCAGCAGGGGCGTGTCGAAGAACGATCGGTGGTTGGCGCTGATGATCGCAGGGCCCGTCAGCGGCACGTTGTGGAGCCCGTCGATCGTGGTCCGGAACAGCACTCGCATCGTCGGTCTCGCGACGATGCGCGCCGGGCGGGCCAGCGCGCCGACGCGCGGACCGGCGCCGTCACCGGTCCGGCGCAGCCGCCGACGGGCGGGTCGTTGGGCAGTTCCTGCGGTACCGATGGGCCACTGTAGACCGGTCGGCAGATGGTCGGCAGATGGTCGGCTTCCCGGTGGTGCCGGACCGCTGAGTCAGTTGATCGCCCGCTCGTGGCCGTCCCAGAACGGCTGGCGCAAGAGACGTTTCAACACCTTGCCGGGCCCCGACTTCGGGAGCGGTTCCCGTTGCAGCGTGACCGATTTCGGCACCTTGTACCCGGCGATGCGCGCTCGACAGTGTCCGATCAGGTCGCCGGCGGTCGCATCGGCACCGTCACGCAGCACGACGACGGCGTGGACCGCTTCGCCCCACTGGTCGTCGGGAATCCCGAACACGGTCGCCTCCGTCACGGCCGGATGGGTGTACAGGGCGTCTTCGACCTCGGTGCAGTAGACGTTCTCGCCGCCGGTCACGATCATGTCCTTGGCGCGGTCGACCAAGGTGAGGTACCCCTCGTCGTCCAGCCATCCGATGTCGCCGGTGCGATACCACCCGTCGGCGCTGAGCACGTCGGCGGTCTGCTCGGGCTTGTTCCAGTAGCCGATCATCACGTTCGGGCCGTGCACGCTGACCTCGCCGGTCTCGCCGATCGGCAGCAGCGCACCGCCGGCGTCGACGATCCGCACCGCCACGCCAGGTGCGGCCTGACCGCAGCTCTTGCCGCGTTCGGAGTCGAGCGCGAGCTGCTCGTCCCGGAAGATCGTCACGAGCGGCGACGTCTCGGTCGCGCCGTACAGGTGGATCAGCTCGCACTGGAACAGCGACGCTGCGGAGCGCAGCACCTCGGTTGCCGCCGGCGAGGCACCGTGCGACAACCAGCGGAGGCTGGACACGTCGCGCGGTGATGTCGACTGCGCTTCGTTCAACGCGGCGAGCATCGTCGGCACGGCGATCGCGCAGGTGACGCGCTCGTCACGGATCGTGTCGAGCACCGCGCCGGGTTCGAACGCCGGGACGATCACGTTGGACGCACCGACCATCGGCAGGACCAGTGTCGAGTAGATCCCCGCCGCGTGGAACATCGGCGCCATCGTCAGGTAGCGGTCGGAACCGTCCATCGGCTGGCCGATCTGGGTGTGCACGGCATTCGCCATCAGGTTGGCGTGGGTCAGCATCACGCCCTTGGATGCGCCGGTCGTTCCACCGGTGTAGAAGAGCCCTGCGAGCGTGTCGGGCGTCGTCGTGACGATGATCTCGTCGGCATCGTCGAGCAGTTCGTCGTACTCGCCGGTGTCGATCCGGATGACCCGTTCGACCGATGCCGCGAGCGGCCCGGGATCACGATCGCAGATCAGGACCCGCGCTCCGGCGTCCTCGGTGGCGTAGATCAGCTCCGGATCGGCCCAGCGCGTGTTGTGCGGGACGATCACCCGACCTCCGCAGGGAATGCCCAGGAAGAGCTCGAGAAAGCGATCGGAGTTGAGGGACAGCAGCGCGACGCGGTCACCCGGGTCGGTGTGGCGTTCGAGCAGGCCGGCGACGCGCCGGACGCGCCCGGCCAGGTCGGTGTAGGTCCGGCGAACGTCGCCGCAGACGACAGCCTCCCGCGTGCCGAACAGGGCCTCGCCCCGCCAGATCGAGTCGTGCATCGTGTACACGTGTCAGTTCCCTTCGTCGCCGTCGATCGCCCGAGCGTAGTTCTCACGCATGACGGCGATGAGTTGGGGCGTGACGGGTTTTCTCTTGACCGTTCACAGCAGGAGGCGCATCGTTGACCGGGAGAGAAGGAGGGCACGCACTCGCCGACCTGGACACCGCGCTGGAGGCGAACATCCAGGCGTTCACCGCGATGATGGACGCCGTCGGCGCACCCGCACAACCGCACGCCACCCGGCGTGTGACGAACCGATGGGAGGGGGCGCGCGACGCGGGAGGGCGCGCGCCTCGGATCGGTCCGCGGTACAACTGGGGGATGAGTGGATTCACCGCCCGCGACGTGCCGGACCAATCCGGACGCACGTTCTTCGTCACCGGTGCCAACACCGGCCTCGGGTTCGAGACGACCAAGGTGCTCGCGCAGCGCGGTGCGCGCGTGCTCCTCGGATGTCGTTCGGAGGGCCGCGCCCGCACGGCGATCGACACGATCCGGGCCGACGTTGCCGATGCCGACCTCGCGTTCGTCGAACTCGATCAGGCCGATCTCGCCAGTGTCGCGGATGCTGCCGCGCGGGTCGCCGAGGAGCCGCGCCTCGACGTGCTCGTCAACAACGCCGGCGTGATGATGCCGCCGTATCAACTGACCGTCGACGGCTTCGAGTCCCAGTTCGGCGTCAACCACCTCGGCACGTTCGCGCTCACGGCGCAGTTGTTGCCGGCATTGGCCGAACAGCCACACAGCCGCGTCGTCGTGACGAGCAGCCTCGCCCATCGCGGGTCGCGAATCCACTTCGATGACATCGACGCCGCCGGGCGCTACAACGCCCAGGACCGCTACGGGCAGAGCAAGTTGGCGAACCTGCTGTTCATGTACGAACTCGACCGGCGGCTGCGCGCGATCGGGTCACCGACAAGTGCGGTCGGGTGTCATCCCGGCATCGCGGACACCGAACTCGCCCGGCATCTGCCGGCGATCATCCGGTTCGCGGTCCCGCTGGTGCGTCCGTTCTTCAACAGCGCGGCGCAGGGCGCCTGGACGACGCTGATGGCCGCGACCGACGACGGCGTCGGCGGCGGTGACTACATCGGGCCATCTCGGCGCGGGGAGACGGCAGGGCCGGCGGTCACGGTCGGGTCGACCTCGACGAGCCGGAATCCCCAACTCGCCCGACAGCTCTGGGACCTCTCGGTGGACATGACGGGCGTCGATCCCGGGATCTGAACACCCGCAGGATCGACGGGCGGACGGGCGCGACGATGACCGCGACGTGTGTCGCGGTCATCGCCGACTCGTGTACGGCGCTTCAGCGCCATGGCTGCGACCTCGGTCAGCCGATCACGGGTTGTTCGCGGTCTGCTCTGCCTCGAAGTTGAGCGTGGCCGTGGTCGTGACGCCCTGGTTGCCGGTGGTGGCCAGCGGCAGGGTGACGTTCACGCAGAGCTGCTCGCTCGCAGCGGGTGCGAGTGTGCGGTCGCCGGCGTCTGCGCCCGGCGTCGCGTCGCCGAAGATGACCGACGTACCGGTCGTTCCGAGCACTCCGGAGTACTCGACGGTGCCGCTGAGTGTCCAGTTCGCATCGTCACAGATGGCAACACCGGACTTGACGGTGAGCACGAGTTCGGCGGCGAGGAGATCCTCGGTCGTCGTCGACGTGGCCGAGTACCGCAGGTCGAGGCTGCCGCTGTTGGTCATGTCGAGCGTGCCGGTCACCTGGTCGCCCGGCGCCATCGCCGGAGCGGTGACGACGGCGCTGACCGGCGCCGCGGCGAGATCGAGCGTGCCGGTCGTGAACGTGTTGCCGCCCACGTTCTCCGTGTCGGTGAACAGCGCCAGCGACGCGATCATGAACGCGCTGAGGGCGAGGCCGAGCACGGCGAGCGTGACGAGCACCTTGAGGGCCCGGCGCTTCGGCTGCGACGAGCCGGACCGATGTGCCGCAGGGGGTGGCGGCACCGGGGACATGGTGGGAGGAGGGAGGGTGAGGGTGGTCATTGTTCTTCCTTCTGTACGGGCCGCAGTGCGACCGACTGGTTGGTTTGAGGTGCAGCGATGGGGATCACGGTGCCCCCATGAGCTGAAGCGCGGCCGGTCGGCCGAGCGTGGCGATGCGAACCGGGTGGTTCGTCGCCGGGTCGCCGGTGCGTGCGCGGGCGTGTCGCCCGGCAGTGGTACCGGCACCGAGCGCGGGACCCATGCCGTGATGGTCCCGCCTTCGGAATCGTGCGTCTCCCGGTGGAGACGGTCGGAGAACGTGGTCGTGGCGCGCGACAGCGGCCACGCGGACGGAGGCGGGCACCGGAGGGGGCAGCGGCTGTCCGGCCACGAGCGGTGCGGCGGGCGGCGGGAGTGGTGCGCGGCCGCCACCGCCGGCGGGCGGGTCGTCGTCGTCACCGGACCAGATCGTGCGGAGCGTGACGACCGTCGCCGCAACGAGCATCAGCGCGAGGATCGCGAGTAGCAGGCGAGGATCGCGCAATGATTCGAGGGCCGAACCGAGCCCGGGAACCGTCCACCGGGCGACCAACTCCTCGTCGGAGAGCCGGTAGGCGGTGGGGTCCGGGTCTGCGTTCGCATCGCCCTTCGTCAGGGCGTAGCGACCGTCCCCGTCGTCGCGGAGCTCGATCACCCGGTGGGTGATCGGTGCGGATCCGGCCCGGCGCATCACGACCACGTCGCCGACGGCGATGTCGTCCGCCGCGCGTGGCCCGGCGACGATCAACGACCCGGTGGGGGCGGCGTCGCCCATGCTGCCGGTCGTGATCACGACCGGTCGATACCCGGCGGCGAGCCCGCCCAGGGCCATCACGATGCAGATCAGCGTCAGGACCGCAAAGGTCGTCGCGGCGATCGAACTCAGGGACCTCGATGTCGTGCTCACATTGCCTCCAGGTCGTGTTCGGCGGAAGCGACGACGCGCAGCTCGAGTTGCTGGCCCTGGACCGAACTCGACGCAGACAGCGGCAGCCGCCCGAGCATGCAGACCACGTCGGATTCGCCTGGCGCGAGTGAACGCGCCGTCGGGATGATCGGTGCCGTCGCGAGCCGGCCCGGGCGTCGCCAGGTGTCGGCACCGGCCGGCGGCACCTGCTGCGCACAGTTCGCCCCGGTGCGGAGCCACAACGCGACTTCGATGACGTCGGCGAGCGGCCCACCGGTCGACGACGCCGACACGGTGTAGCGCAACGGGAACGTGCCCTGGTTGGTCAGTTCCAGCCGTCCCGCCCGAACGTCACCGGGGGCCAGGTCGACGACGTCGAACTTGACGGTGTCGCTGCCGAGTGCGATGTCGATGGTGCCGGCGCCGAGGTGGTTCCGGTCGAACACCTCCTGATCGCCGAAGTTCGCCGACGACGTCTGGACGGTTGCCCACGACCACGCGAGGAAGCCGGTCGCCGCGGCGAACAGTGCGAGCACTGCGAGCGAGGAGACGGCGCGTCGTTCGCGACTCATGACGGTGTCACCTCCCAGCCGAACTCGAGGCTCGTGTTCTGGCCGAGCGCCTCGGCGCGGTCCTGCACGCGCAGCGCGATGCGGAAGTCACGGCTCTCACCGGTGTTGACCAGGTCGCCCAGATCGAGCCAGCCCTCGTCGACGAGGCCGGTGACCGTGCCGTCGTAGACCGTGCGTTCGGGCTCGAACTCCGCGCAGGACCCGAAGCCGCCGCCGGTGCCCTCTTCGATGTCGACATCGAGGTACTCGCCGAGTGTCCCTTCGCTCTTCGCGCGCAGTTGCAGCGCGACGGGCAGGATCGTGCCGCCGTACGTGACGCTGACGCACTGCTCGACGGGCCGGGCCGGGGACAGGTCGCGCAGATCGAACAGCGAGCGGCCCTCGTCGTCGTCGGTCAGCTCGATCGTGCCGGCCTGGAGTGCGGACGTTCCGCTGGCCGGGTCGCCGCGCAGCGCGGTGCTGCTGTGATTGACGACCAGAGTGGCGATCAGCAATACCGAAACCGCCGCCGCGAACGACCGGCCGGTCTGGCGGGTGAGGCGGACGCCGCGGCTCGCCGCGCCGGTCGCTGCGGCTGCGTTGCCGCGCAGGTCGTCGAGACGGCGGGGCATCAGCCGACCCCCTCGACGGACTGGGCAGTGCGGGCGAGCAACGCCGCCGGCGGCACCGGCCCGGTGAGCAGGCGGCTGAGATCCCAGATCGTCATCGGGCGGTGGAGGCCATAGCCCTGCAGGAGGTCGGCGCCGGCGCCGGCGACGATCTCGTGCTGGCTCGCCGTCTCGATTCCTTCGGCGATCACGGCGAAGCCGAGGTCGTGCGCGAGGTTGACGACCGAGTCGAGGACGGTGCGATCGGCGGGGGACTGGTCGGCCTGCTCGACGAACAGACGATCCAGCTTGAGGAACCGGATCGGCAGTGTCCGCAGGTGGCCGAGCGAAGTCTGGCCCTCACCGAAGTCGTCGAGGGCGAGGGACAGCCCCAGGTCGGTGAGTCCGGTCACGTTGGCGCTCTCGCCGTGGCCGAGCGCGACGATCCGTTCACTCAGCTCGACGACGACGTTCGACGGCGGCATCCCGGACCGCTCGATGGCGGTCCTCATGTTGGCGACCAGCGACGGCAGCTCCAGCTCCCGCGGCGACACATTGACCGCGACGAAGAAGTCGCTGTCGGTGGGGAGCTGGCACGCGGCGACGTCCGACAACGCTGTTGCGAACACCCAGGCGTTGAGCTCGTCGACGCTGCCGGTCATCTCGGCGAGTTCGACGATCAACGGCGCAGCGACGGGTCCGAGTTCCCAGTGGCTCCAGCGAAGCAGCGCCTCCGCTCCCGCGACCCGGCCGGTCGCGGTCTCCAGGATCGGTTGATAGGCGAGCGTGAGCTGGTCCTGTGCGAGCGACGTGCGGAAGTCGACTGCGAGCTGTTCGCGGCGCCGGGCGTTGACGTCGAGACCGGCGGAGTACGTCGCGGTGCGCCACGTTCCGGGCGACTGCTTGGCGGAGTACATCGCGGTGTCGGCGCGGCGCAGGATCTCACTCGCTCCGAGCCCCGGCTCGATGAACGCGATGCCGATTGCGGCCCCGACCGCGGCCTGGTCACCGTTGATGTCGAACGGGGCGGCGAGGGCGAGGTGGATCGCATCGGCGATCTCGGCGGCTGCGTGCCGGCCGGTCGAGTCGTCGACGAGCACCGTGAATTCGTCCCCACCCAGGCGGGCGACTCGCCCGCGGTTCCCGACGGCTGCGACGAGCCGACCGCCGACCTCGCGCAGCAGATCGTCGCCCGCGAGGTGGCCGAGCCGGTCGTTGACCGCCTTGAACCCGTTGAGGTCGAGGAACATCACCGTGTGGGCGCGATGTCCGGCCGATTCGCCGGCGAGCGAGGTGCCGAGCCACTCGACGAACTGGGCGCGATTGGCGAGGCCCGTGAGGGCGTCGCGCATCGCCTGGTGTTGCAGTTCGGCGTGCGTTTCGCGCAGTTCGGCGAGGAGCTGCTCGTTCTGGAGCGCCACGGCGGCCTGGCCGCAGAGCATCCGCAGCGCCATGATCTGGCTGGCGGCGTCGTCGCTGAGGCGCTGCGTGGCGACGCGCAGCACGATGTACGCGTCCTCGACCGACGACAGCGTGATGCGGACGAGCGTCTGCGTGCCGCTGTCGGCGAGTGCCCCGGACTGCTCGGGGTCGGGGTCGTCGCCGTCGATGAACACCTCGGCGAGTTCGAGATCGGCCGGCTGGAGCGCGCTGCCCGGCGCGTCGGGCGGCGGCGGCTGGAGGTTCGCAGGACCGGCGCTCGCGAGCAACTGCCAGTGGTCGGCTGTCGTCCTGATCCACGCGTCGGCGACATCGAAACCGAGATCGAGCGACGAGTCGGCGAGCGCGTCGAACAGCTGTCCGCCGAGCCGGGTCACGCCATGTCCTGCTTCGGTCACCTGTTCCATGATCCGGCTGCGCGCCTTGGCCTTCTCGGTCTCCCGTCGTTGGGTCAGCACGTCGCCGAGCAGTTGCTCGGCCAGGTACGAACCGGGGATGACGACCATCAGCAGCACACCGAGTTGGTCGGTGAGCTGGCCGAGTTCCTCGATCACGACCGATGACGGGGTACCGAGCGACGACTGGATCCAGAAGAAGACGCCGATCGTCAATCCGCACATCAGCATCCAGTGGACGAACGCGCCGGTCAGCCGGAAGTGGATCGCCGCCTCGATGATCGGCAGGGCCATCAGCACCCAGCCGATGCCGGAGATGCCGGTGGCCGCGACGAAGAAGACGACGACGAGCGTGTCGCCGGCGAGTTCCGCCGTTGCGAGGCGCCGCGCGACGGCGCCGACCGCGGTGCGTGACCGGTAGTTCGCGAGCAGGCTGATCGCGCCGAGGAAGACCAGGGATCCGACGAGCGCATGGACCCGTGTGATCCCGATGATGTCGAGGTCGAAGTCGCTGTCCTGGACGAAGAACTGCATGCCGATCATCAGCGCGACCACGAGGCGGACCCGGCTGATCCCGCGCTGGTCCCCCGAGGAGAATCGACTGTCGTCCGCTGAATGGTCGGTGCGAGTCCGGATCACGCTCGCGACCGACGTCGCGAGCGCCGCGAAGAGCAACACCGCGAGGGCGACGAGCGCACCGATGTTGCCCTGGGCCGACCACACGACCGGCAGCCCGAGGAATGGGACGACCATGCGACCGACACCGACGACGTCGTCGTGGCGCACCGGGTCGGAGTCGACCGTGGGGTTGGCGTCGCCCTTCGTGACATAGGACTGGTGATCGGACAGCACCTCGAAGATCCGGTGGGTGACGAGGTCCCCGTCCGCACCGTCGCGTTCGAACGTGATCACCGACCGCTGGCCGAGCAGTTCGTCCGGCCGCTCCTCGATGAAGATCACGTCGCCGGCGCGCAGCGTCGGCGACATCGAACCGCTGGTCACGACGACCGGATCCCAGTTGCCCGCGATCGCGATGACGGCCGCCATCGCGCCGAGCAGGGCGACGAGGTAGAGCACCGCCCAGCTGACGAGCGTGAGGATCTCCCACACCGCTGTCCGCACGTTCGTGCGAAGCCACCGTCCGGCCGCCGACGTCATGCCGGCCGTGCCTCGATCGTCAGCGTGAAGTCGCTGGTCAGGCCCTGGGCACGATTGTCGTCGACGATCGTGGCGACCGCCGCGATCGCGATCCGGTCCCCGTTGACCATCGCCTGTTCGAGCTCGAGGCCGGAACCGTACGAGCCGTGGCGCAGCCAGAACGCGTCGAGCCGACCCTGGAAGATCCTGGTCGCCGTCGGCTCACCGGCACCGGAGCAGTCGTCGCTGTCGAGTTCGGAGAGACCGAAGTCGACGTACGGGTCGAGGTCCGCTCGGTCGGTCGGCGATGCGTGGAGGCGGACGCTGACCGGAACGGTGCCCGTGTACTGGACGACGACGCATCCGTCGACCGTGACGCCCGGATACAGGCCGTCCGCGTCGAGCAGGAGTTCGACCGCGGCGTCCGGCTGGGAGAGCGAGACCGTGGCGGCCCCGAGCAGGCCTTCGCTCGACGTCGTCGCAGCGACACGGGCCGAGCTGGTCGCCACGACGTTGGCGAACAGCACGACAGCCGCGCCGAACACGGCGATCGCAGCGGCCACGGCGAGCACGGCCCGCCGTGGGACGCCAGATTCCGGCCCGCGACTTTTCACGCAGATGTCATCGGCACATCAACACAAAGTCTTGAAAGTCGGGGCACCGGGACGGTCATCCCCCGGGACGACCGTCGTCCCAGCGTGCACCGCCTCGTTCAGTCGTCGTAGTCGCCGGGTTCGAACTCGGGGACCGGCCGGGCGTCGGCCTGCGAGCGTGTCGTCGCAGGACCGTTCTCCTCGATGTCGTCGATCAGCCAGTTGGCACCTACCCGTGCGGTTGCCCAAACGCACGCCCGGCCGGGCAGGCGAACCGTCAGTCGAGGGGGTGCGAGCGGGCGATGCCGACGGCGCGCTCGATCATCGCACGGGCCGTGTCGAGATCGTCCGGACGGCCGAACAGCGTGTCGCCCATCCCGACCGCGATGGCGCCCGCATCGAAGAACGCGGCCATCGTCTCCGTGGTGACGCCGCCGGTCGCCATGAACGGGAGCTGGGAATACGCGGGTGCGACCTGGGCCAGCCAGGAGGGCCCGGGCGGGTCGGCCGGGAAGAACTTCAGCACGTCGGCGCCGGATCGGATCGCGAGTTGGATCTCCGCCGGGGTCTGGACGCCGGGCAGGGTCAACATGCCGAGTGCGGCGCTGCGCTGCGCCGTTGCGACGTCGATGCCCGGCAGGACGCAGAACGTCGAACCCGCGGCGGCCGCAGAGTCTGCTTGCTCGACCGACCATGTCGTGCCCACGCCGACCGACGCGTCCGCACCGAATCGTTCGCCGAGCAGCGCCACGTCCTCGGTGGCGGTGGCGTAGTCGTGCGTGATCTCGAGCGAGCGGACACCGCACTCGACGAGGAGATCCGCGAGCGGCACGAGCTGGTCGCGCGGGATCTGGCGGAGGACGGCCATGATGCGGTCCTCGCGCAGGCAGTGCAGAGCGTGTTGGCGAGGGTCGGGCGACATCCGTGGAGCCTAGGCCGCGACGCAGTGCACGTCTGCGGCCGGTGGGCCGGCGCAGACCGGTCTGCGTACACTCGGGTCGTGCCCGGTGACGACCAGCGAACCGACCTCGTCGCGATCAGCCAGCGCTGGTGGGACGAGATCCTGCGCGACGGTGATCTCGACGTGATCACCGAGGTGTTCACGGACCCGTTCGTCCGCCACACGGGCAGTGGCACCGTGCACGAGACCCATCGCGAGTACATCTCGCGGATCGGCGAGTTGCTCCGCGTGATCACGCGAGCGGAGACGGTCGTCGACGACCGTGTCGTCACCGACGACAGGGTGTGGACGCGCGCGACGAGTCGCGGCATCAATCGCGAAACCGGCGAACAGTCGATCGTCACGTGGCTGATCGTGCAGCGCTTCGAGGGTGAGCGGATCGCCGAGCAGTGGGTCGCGACGCTGACCGGCGTCGACTGGACGACCTGACTCGGCAGCGCCTCAGACGTCGTCGAGCCCGACCGACGTGTGCCGCAGCCGTTGCCGTTGGAATACGAACCAGGCGGTGATCACCGAGACGACGGCACCCATCGCGGCCATCGTCACGCGCAGCGTGATCGCGTCGGCGAGCAGGCCGAGCGGGAGGGCCGCCAGACCGAAGCCGCTGAACCCGAGCACGACCATGCTCTGCATCCGGCCGTGGTAGTTGATGTCCGAGAGCGCGAGCATCAATGCCTGGGTCGTGGTCTGGAACACGAGCGCCGTCCCGCCGACGAACAGCAGCGCGAGCAGGGCCAGCCAGAAGACGTCCGAAACGGCGAGCGCGATCAGCGCCGCGCCGAGCAAACCGCTCGACACGGCGACGGTTGCCCAGGGCCGGTGGGTCGCCCACATCCGGCGCGGCGCCACGAATCCGGCGATCACGGCACCGAGGCCGGCGACGCCCGACATCACGCCGTAGCCGGTCGCGCCGACGTCGAAGCGCTCGTCGGCCATCGTGGGGAGGAACGCCAGGTACGGAAATGCGACGACGACGACCGCGATCGTCATCACCGCGACGAGCAGGAGTTCCCTGCGGCCGCGGATGTAGCGGAACGCGTCGACCATCTCGGCGATGGGCGACCTGCTCGACGCGAATCGCGGTGCCCCCGGTTCGATGCCGATGAGGACGACGCCGGCGAGCACGCTGGTCCCTGCCGCCATCAGGAACACGCCGCCGGTTCCGAACCACGACAGCCCGATCAGCACACCGGCGAGTGCGGGTGCGATCACCCGCACCGCCTCCTGCGCGGTCTGGCTCAGCACGATCGCCTGGCCGATCGCCTCCGCCTCGACGACCTCGGCGATGAACGCGATGCGTGCCGGGAGATACATCGCGAACGCAACGGCCTGGACGGCGCTGGCGAGCACGAGCATCCAGTAGTGGATCACGTCGAGTTCGACAGCGAGTCCGATCGCCGCAGAGGAAATGACGAGCAGTGCGATCGCGCTGAGGAGGACCGTGCGCTTGGCGAAACGGTCGGCAGCGACGCCACCCCACGGCGTCGCGAGCAGCATCGCGATGCCGAAGGCGAGCATCACGCCGCCGAGCCCGGTGTTGCTGCCGGTCAGCTCTCGGGCGAGCCAACCCCGCGCGACCGCCTGGGCCATCACCCCGAACACGACCGCTGCGGAGCTGTAGAGCAGCCGGCGGTAGCCCGCTGACTCCAT
>JAHEKY010000006.1 GCA_024644465.1 Ilumatobacteraceae bacterium
CTCGATTCACGTCGGACTTCCTCGAAGCGACCCGATGCATGATCGGCGACTGGGACAGCCAGATCGACGAGAAGGACCTGGTCCGCTCGTGCCCGAATCGAACCCTGTCCGAGGCGATCGAGTGTCTGTACGCAGCCGAGCGTCGCGCCGGCGAAACGCTGACCTTCGTCAAGGAGAACCACACTCACCTGATCGTGCCGTTCATCCTGGCGAACTGGCCGGGATCGAAGTTCGTCCATGTGGTTCGCGACCCTCGTGACATGGTTGCGAGCTGGATCACGGCGACGAACACCAAGGGCGGCGTCTCACGGGCCGTCAATACCTGGCTCGACGACCAGGCGGCGACGCTCGCCGTCGCGTCGCAACTGTCCTCCGCCGGGCTCGTGGTGCGACTCCGCTACGAGGATCTCATCAGGCAGCCCGAAGCGGCACTCGAAGCCGTCTGTGGCCATCTCGCCCTCGGGTTCGAACCCCGAATGCTGGAGTCGCACCGCGATCCGCGCACGAGGAGAAACGCCGAGCGGGTGGCCGACTGGCAGAACCTCGCCCGGCCCGTGCTGCGAGCGAATTCCGGCCGGTTCCGAACCGTCCTGACCGATTCCGAAGTGAGATACATCGAGCTGCTGGCGTGGCGCCAGATGCGGATCTTCGAATACGACCTCGTCACCGACGCCGACCGGCTGCCGCCAGAGGACGCCGATCGTGAGATCGTTCGGTTGGAGGACGCAATGGCCCGCCGTCACAGTCCCGAGATCGTCAACCCCGCCGAAGTCGGAGTTCGAGGTCAACGAGACGCGCTCATCGCTCGGATCACCTCGGGAGTCGCGACCTCGTGACGCTGTCGGCCGCATCTCCCGTGTACAGCGTCGTCGTTCCGATCTACGAGAGCGGCCCCGAACTGGGTGACGTCGTCGCACGCCTCGTGACCGTCTTCGAAGAAGAGGTGCAGGAGCCATACGAGATCCTGCTCGTCGACGACGGCTCCGAGTCCGAGGACACGCGCGTCCTCTCCGCCGAACTCGCATGCATGCCGAACGTCGCGCTGTTTCGACTCACGCGCAACTTCGGCAAGCCTGGGGCGGTGATGTGTGGGCTGGCCAGGAGCCGAGGGGCGTGGATCGTGACGATCGACGACGACCTTCAGCAGCTTCCCGAAGACATCCCGAAACTCATCGCCCGACGGGATCACGACGTCGTGACGGCGACACACGAACGCAAAGCGTTCTCGATCGGGAAACGGCTCACCGGTCGGGTCAAGAGCGCCTTCGACAAGGGTGTACTCGGGTACGCGGAGCCGTTGTCGGCGATGAAGCTGCTGCAGCGCCACGTGGTGGACTCGATGTTGGTCGTCGCGACCAACCGACCCTTCATCCCGGCGCTCATCCGAATGGTCACCGACGACGTGGTCGCGGTCAAGACCGTTCATCAACCGTCGGCGTACCCCGCATCTCGGTATACCTTCCGCACCCGCTGGCGGCAGTTCTCGAACCTGTTCTTCGGGAATTCGATCTTCACGATGCTGGCGTTCACCTGGCTCGGCCTCGCTCTGGTCGTGCTCGGTGGCGCGAGCGCCGTCGCGGCAGCGGCGCTGGAGCTGCTCGGAAACGGCCCCGGTGCCCTGTGGAACCCTGCAGCCGCAGCAGTGTTCTTCGTCGGCGGATTGAACCTGATGGCGATCGGACTCGGCGGGCAGTACTTCATCCGAATTCTCGATGTCAGCACGAACAAGCCCCCGTACATCGTCCGCGAGGCCGTGGGTGTCTGCGACGCGCACGAACGGACGAGCGGTGCCGGCGAAACCGATGGGTGATCTCGAGACGACGCTGGCGCGGTGGCTGGGAGCGTCGTGCAGCCTCACGTTCGGTCGTGCGAGTACGGGGCTCTACGCCCTCTTCCGCTCGCTGGCGGCAAAGGGCCCCGGCGGTGAGGTCCTCATCCCCGAGCTCTGTTGCGAGACGATCGCACCGACGGCGTACTACGCGGGCCTCACGCCGGTGATGGTCGACGTCGACCCGGAGACGCTCGGCCCGTCCGTTCACGCGGTCGCCGCGAGCATCTCGCCGCGGACACGAGCGCTCCTGCTCATCTATGTCTTCGGAATCCCGTTCGACATCCGGCCGTTCCTGGCGATGGGCACCGAGCACGACTTCCTCGTGATCGAGGACATCGCCCAAGGGGTCGGAGGCGAATTCGACGGCGAGCCACTCGGATCGCGCGGCGATGCCGCGTTGCTGAGCTTCGGGCCCGGCAAGATCCTGCACGGCGGCGGGGGAGCGCTCGTTCTTCGAGACGGCGGGCCGACGGCGTCGGCCCTTCCGGCCATCCGCGCCGAGATCGATGCTCGACCGCAGGCCGGCTCCTTCGACCGGCTGGCCCTGAGCTTCCGGAACCTGACCCATGGGTTGGCAGGGTTGTCTCGCAGCGACCCTCGCATCGACGTCTCGTCGGCGTTCCGGTCGCTCTTGCCGCACTACGAGCGAGTCATGGTCCGGCCTCGAACGGCGCTGGACGCCGACTCGATCATCTCTCAGATCCACCGTATCGAGGAGGACCGAGGCCGCCGATTTGCGCGGTACCTGACCTATCGCGATCGTCTCGATGGGACCGGCTGGCGCATCCTCGACCTGCCCGACACCGCGATGTGCTGGCGGGTCTGCCTGGTCGCGCCCGATGCGACCACCGCGCTTGATGCATCCGCGCGACTGCTCGCCAGCGGGTTGCCGGCATCGAATCACTACTTCCCCGTCGGTCTGCTCGTCGATGGTACGAGCGGGGCGGTCGCGAGTGACCTCGGACACCGCCTGCTCAACCTGTGGGTGGACGAAAGTGTGACCGATGAGGAGATCGAACGAACCACCGAACTGTTGGTGGCCTGATGAGGTCGCAGCTGCTGCTCACCGGCGTCGGCAGATCTGGCACCACCCTCGCCGAGAAGGTGCTTCACGCACACACCGAGATCTGCATGGGCTCGCAGCCCTTCCCCGATCTTTTCCTCAGGGCGAAGGAGGCATACCTGGCTGACCGCGGGGTGGTCCGACCGAACCCCATCGGCACTCGTTTCCTGGAGGCGGACGGCACGATCGAGGAGCTCGCGGCGTTCCTCGATCATGACGAGTGGAGCAGCTCGCGCCTGGATGACCTGTTCGATGCCATGGCCGCGAACGACGGGCAGTACACGAAGGTCCTCGTCGGGGCCCGAGGCGCGGTGCGGCCGGGGCGCTTCTTCGATGTCTACTCGCAACTGCTCACGGCGCTCGCCGTTCGACTCGGTCGCCAGGACGCAGCGTGGGTCGGCTCCAAAGAGGCGTCGTTCGAGGAGCTCGCAGCGATCATTCTCGACCGCGGCGGCGCAGCAGTGATCATGCTTCGTGACCCTCGAGACGTACTGACGTCCTTCCACCATGGTCGGGGCCGCGAGTTCGCTGGGGCAACTCGTCCGACCCTGTTCATCCTGCGGCAGTGGCGCAAGAGCGTTGCGTTCACGATCCACCTGCTCGGCCACCCGCGGTTCGTGGCCGTTCGATACGAGGATCTCGTGTCTCGCCCCGCCGAGGTCGTACGGCAGCTGGCGGGTCGTCTCGCGATGCAATGTTGCGGGCTCGAAGAACTCGGTGACGTCGTGCGTGATCAGACCGGCGAGGTCTGGACGGGCAACTCGTCGTTCGAACGCCACCGTGGATTGAGCACGAACCCGGTCGGGCGGTGGAGGCAGCACCTCGACTCAGCCACCGCGACGTATGTCGACGCAGTCTGCGGGCCGGAACTTCGCGCGCTCGGCTACCCGGCCGAACAGCTCACTGATGCGCAACGGTCCGCAGCGATTCGGAGCTTCCGGGAGCCGGTGGTCGTGAGCCATCGGCGGTTCTCGTCGGACTACAGCACGAGTCGCGACAACGTCGAGGCCGAGCTACGACGCCTGAGCCTTCTCCGACAATCGACGGCGAACGTCGATCTGTCGAGGTGGTTCATCTTCCCCGAGGTGTTCGAGACCCTCGGAGATGTCGGTCGAACGCCGATCTTCGTCGACGCGCACGCCATCGGGGGAGAGTGACGAAACGGAACAGCCTCGGGTGGGACCGTGGCGGCGACGGCGATGTCAGCCGACGTAGAACTCATGAATGGCGGCCGCGACGCGCTGTGCCTCACGGAAGCCGAAGTACATCGGCAGGCGAACCAGTCGGTCAGCCTCCCTCGATGTGTGTGCGTCGATCCCGCTGAATCGCCCGAACTTGAGACCTGCTGGTGAACTGTGCAGCGGGAGGTAGTGGGTCGTGGCGTGGATCTTGCGATGGGCCAGGTGATCGAGCAGCGCGGCGCGCTCCGCTTCATCGGACGCCTTCATCCAGAAGAGGTGCCCGTTGTGCGTTCGGTCCCGTGGTTCGGCGATCTCGATTCGCCCCGCTCGCGCGAGGGGCGAGAGGGCTGACTCGTACTCGCTCCAGCTGCGCAGCCGGTCTCGGGTGATCATGTCTCCTGCTTCGAGCTGGGCGAGCAGGAACGCCGCCGCGAGTTCACCGGCAACGTACGAGGAGCCGATGTCCTGCCAGCGGTACTGGCTGAGCTCACCCCGCTGGAACCGCGCCCGGTCGGTTCCCTTCTCGACGATGATCTCTGCTCGTTCGACGAATCGTGGATCCTTGATGAGCAACGCCCCACCCTCGCCACACTGGACGTTCTTCGTCTCGTGGAAGCTGAAACAGCCGAAATCGCCGATGCGACCGCACGGCACGCCGTCGGCTTCGGAAAAGATCGCGTGCGCGGCGTCTTCGACCACCAGCAGCTCGTGTTGATCCGCGATCGTGGCGAGAGAGGTCATGTCACAGGACACACCGCCGTAGTGCACCACCGCGAGCACCCTGGTCCGTGGCGTCACCGCGTCGGCCACTGCGGAAGCATCGATGTTCATCGTGAGCGGGTCGACGTCGACGAAGACGAGCCTGGCGCCGCACCGCGCGAACGCTGTCGCTGTGGATGGGAACGTGAACGAGGGCAGAATCACCTCGTCGCCGGGCCCGAGGTCGCACAGCAGGGCAGCAAGCTCAAGCGCGTGCGTTCCCGAAGTGGTCAGCAGAGCTGCGGGCACGCCGAATCGCTCGGCGAGCCATGAGTTGCACCGATGCCCGAACGGGCCGATGCCCGCGAACTTGCGACGCTCGAAGACTGCCTCGATGTTCGCTCGTTCAGTGCCGACGATCGCAGGGCGGTTGAAGGGAACGAAGTCGGGGTCGCCGAGGCGCGGGTCCGAGAACGAGTGCGGTTTCAAGCGGCCGAACTCGAATCGCCGGCACGGTCATCGCGATACGCGGCGATCACCGAGAACGGCTCGACGTGCTCGCCTCCGGTGATGACATGGCCATCGTGAGCCAGCCACGCATGAAAGACAGGCGCACCGTCGACCCTCTTTCGGACCCCGAACGCAATGGTCGAGCCGCAACCCCTCCGGCGCATCATCAGGCGTCCTGCGAGGGCCTGCGCAAGACACCGGTCAGGATGGCGCGCGGCGACCCGTCGCATCGATCTCCTGACGACTTCGGCGTCGTGAATGAGCGGTCGGGTGGGTAGGTCGCGTGTCGCCGGATGGTCGGCCGCTGGTCGACCAATGACACGCTCGAACCGGCGGAAGGGAACGACCTTCAGCGCCACATTGAAATACCAGAACAGCAGAGTTGACTCGGCGAACACCCGTCGCCTCCGGAGGGTCCGCCGGACCATCACAACTCCGTCGCGGCCCACTCGATGCATCGGCGTACAGGGTCCGTCGTCAAGCTGGCGTTTCGCCCAGCGTTTGTTCGAGGATGCCCTCGCGGACGAGGTCCTCGGTGAACTCGATCACGGTCGCAACGCACTCCTCGTGGCCGACATCGAACTCCTCCTCGATTCGGCCCACCACGACGCTCAGAGCCACCGGCTCGTCGGCGAGCGACCAGATTCGGGCGCCGACCTCGTTGAGTTCGTAGTAGGCGTCGCCGTCCGGGTCCAGCATCATCACATTCGTGCCGAGTTCGACATGGATGATGGAAGGCGATCGCTGAATGAATGTGTCCAAGCCGACAACCAACCGGGCACCGATCCTTTCAGAAAAGTCAGCCGATGCTATCACGGAACCATGTTCGCGCGCGGCGTCGCACCAGCTCAGAACTTGCGCTGTATCGAGATGGCCGCCGCAAGTCGCCCGCCCCCATCTGAGCGCAGGAATGCCCGATGACCTGCGATTCTGCGCGACGATGGGGAGATGGCAACGGATGGAACGCTCAGCATCGTGATCGTCGGCGGCGGCACCCTCGGGATGAACCTGGGGGTACGGATGGACGAAGTCGGCCACACGGTCAACTTCGCCGGCCGCAATCCGGTCAGCGAGAAGATGCTGCTGTCGCTGGCGGCCGTCGAGGGGTCGGTGTGTCACGAGTTGCCCGACGCGGCGAACGACGCCGACATGCTGGTGATCGCGGTGCCGTTCGACGCGGTGATCCCGACGCTGCAGGCGATCGGCGACATCGGCGACGCGGTGGTCGTCGACGCGACGAACCCGGTGCTGCAGGGGCTCGGCGAGCGCTACACGAGCGGGCTCGACGTGATCGCCGAAGTGCTCCCGGAGGCGACGCTGGTCAAGGCGTTCGACACGATCGGTGCGGAGACTGCGCAGCACCCGGTGATCGAGGGCAAGGGGATCTTCTTGCCGATCGCCGGCGATGCCGACGGCGCCGAGATGGTTCGCCGGGTGGCCGAAGAGATGGGGTTCGACGCGCGGGTCATCGGCGGCCGTCGGCAGGCCCACTTCCTCGAGGAGTTCGCCTGGCTCTGCATCCACATGGCCGTCAAGGTGAAGGTCGGCGCGGACTTCGGCTTCGCGGTGTTGAAGCGCTGACCCGCCTCGGCCGCGGCGCGGTGCCGACCGGCGGTGTCCGCTGGCGCCTGCCGGCGTCGGAGCCCGCGACGTCAGTCGATGTGGCGGACGCGTTGACCGTCGGCGACGTAGATCCGACCGTCGTTCGCGCGGGCGATGCCGTTCGGTGCGACGAACCGGGCAACCGGACCGAGGCCATCGACCTCACCCGCGACGCCGGTACCGGCGAGCGTCGTGACGACGCGCGCCGGTGTGATCTTCCTGACTCGGCGGTTCTCCTTGTCCGCGACGAAGAGCGTTCCGTCGGGCGCCGCGACCACGCCGAGGGGGAACTTGAATCTGGCGTTCGTGCCCGTCCCGTTGGCGAACCCCTCGGTCGAGCCGGCGAACGTCGTGACGACGCCTGCGGCGGTCACCTTGCGGATGCGGTGGTTCTCGATGTCGGCCACGAAGACGTCACCGGCCGGGCCGATCGTGACGCCTCCGGGCTGGTTGAACTGGGCGGCTGCGCCGGCCCCATCAGCGAAGCCGGCGGCGCCCGTACCGGCGAGTGTCGAGACGACACCGCCGGGGCTGATCGCTCGGATCCGGTGGTTGAACGTGTCGCCGACGTAGATCGTGCCGTCGTCGGCGACGGCGATGCCGGTCGGCGCGTTGAACTTCGCGCCGGCGATCGGGCCGTCGACGTGGTCCGCGTCGGAACCGGTGAGCGTCGTGACCGTGCCGTTCGGTGTGACCTTGCGGATGCGGTTGTTGCCGAAATCGGCGACGTAGATCGTGCCGTCTCCCGCCACGGCGACGCCGCGCGGCTGGTCGAACTGCGCGGCGGGCCCGGTGCCGTCGCTGGTGCCCGCCACCCCTGAACCGGCGAGGGTCGTCACGGTGCCGTCGGCGGTGATGCGGCGCAGCACGTGCCCGCTCGTCTCGACGACGTAGACCGTTCCGTCCGGGCCGACCGCGATGCCGTACGGATCGGCGAAGCTGACGCCGGCGACGTGTTCGCCGTCCGAGCCACCGAAGCCGCCGGAACCCGCGAGGGTGCTGACGACCGCCCGGAAGCACTTCCTGGACACTGCAGCGCGGTCGTCGTAGCCCTCGATGATCGACCCGGCGACTCCGGCGATGGTGCAGGCGTCGCCCGCACGCGGCACGCTCGCGGCGACCGCGGCGTTGACTTCGGCTTCGGTGAAGTAGCGGTCGTCGTGGTTGTGGTTCGCCCAGAACCCGGCGACGTCGAGCACGAGGTCGACCTGGTTGGCATTGTTGTAGATCCGGAACGAACCGGTGCCGGACAACCCGACCGTCGTCTCGTTGGGCGTCGGCCCGTGGCCGTCGAGCGGGTTCGCCGTCGCGGCCAGCGGTCGGGCTCCCTCTGGCCAGAACGTGAGGAAGCTCTCGCCGGTCGGCCCGACCCAGGTTGCGTTGATCGTGAGCGCCTCGGCGTCGGCGGGGATGTTGCATTCGCCGACCGCGCCGCGAGCGGCGACGGTGATCGTCTCGGCGGCGCCGAGCGGTGTGCCGCGCGGGCCGACCTGGAACGGCGGGCGGGTGTCCATCAGCCGGCACGGCGCGTCGAACGGCCGATAGACGAGCCGGTCACCCGACGACAGCTCCGCGGATGCGAGGTGTTGCGTCACCGCGCCGATCACCGTGCCGGTGATCAGCAGTGCACCGACCGCACCGATCCTGCCCAGACGTGAGCGCATCCCCATCACAACCTCCCTCATGGTCGTCGCCGCCGAGACGCGGCGAGTGCAGGCATGTTGTCACAGGACCCGGACGCGTGCTCCGGAGACGTGGGCTCAGGTGGTGACGAGGGGGTCGCGCTCGGTCCGCGCGGCGCGTTCGCGCAGCGACCGGGGCACGACGGGCAGCAGCATGCCGAACGGCGCGGCGCTGTACAGGTGGTGGATGCGGTGCGCATCCGCGAGCCGGTCGAGCACCGCGACGTGGCGGGTACCGAACAGGCCGAACCGACGGTGGATGTAGACGTCGTGGACGAGCGCGTAGGCCGCGCCGTAGGCGGTGACGCCGATGCCGACCGGCACGAGCGCACCGAACCCGTCCCAGTTGAACCCTGCGAAGAACCCGACGTTGACGATCGCCGCGAACGTGACCGGATACCAGTCGTTGGCCTCCCAGCGGCCGAGGCGCGCCTTGTGGTGGCTGCGGTGGAGGAACGCCCCGAAGCCGTGCATCACCCAGCGGTGCATCGCCGCGGTGAACGGCTCCATCAGCACGAATGCCACGACCGCGATCACCACACCGGACCCCACGAACCCGACGCTACCTGTTCCATCTGGTGCCAGGCACCAGCTGTAGACACTTCAGGCGTAGGCGTCGAGGGCTTCGGCGAGGGCGACGTCCATCACGCCGTGTTCGCCGGCGACCGCCTCGAGCCAGTCGGGGCGGAACACCGTGCACACCGCGACCGGCTCGTCGAGGTCGGACCCGTCGATCGCGAGGCGGACGAACGCGCGGACGTAGTCGGGCGGCCGCAGGTCTCGTCCGAGCTCGACGAGCGCATACGGGTCGGGCACCTCGCCGTGCGTTTCGAGCGAGAAGAAGCTCTGGGACGTCGGCCCCGTCGGGCCGCCGGCGAGGCCCGGCCCGTCGAGCACGATCGCCCCATGGACCTGCGACGCGCGAGCCCCGGCGAGTTGCAGCGCGATGTAGCCGCCGAGCCCCCGTCCGAGCACGGTGATCATGCCGTCCGGGCTCCCCGGCGCGAGTGCGCCGAGCGCGACGTCGGCATCGCCGAGCAGGAGTTCCGCGGTGTAACCGCCCCCGCGCGGGATCGTCGAACCGCCGTGGCCGGTGAAGTCGAGCCCGTGGATCGCGCCGCGCCACGACTCGACCCACGGTGGTACGGCTGCCGGCGTCTGCTCGCCGAGCGCGTGGAGCAGCAGCAGCGGCCGGTGCGACTGGTCCGAGGCGTCACGCAGCAGGTGCAGTGCGAGGTCGATCTTGTTGTGCCGGACGATCTGTGTCCGGCCGTCCTTCGCCGTTGCGGTGGTGGTGGTATTCATGCCGGTTCCCCGAAGAAGTCGAGCACGAGGTCGGCGACGAGCTGCGGTTGTTCGATGTGCACGAAGTGGCCGACGTCGTCGAGCACCTCGCACCGCCCGAGCAGCGGCATGTACGGCAGCACCTTCTTCGGCGGCGTGCCCCAGCCCATCTCCTCCATCTCGGCGCCGAGGATCCCGAGGAACGGCATCGGCAGGCCGGGCAGGCGCATCAGCGTCCACTCCGGCCGCCACGGGCCGAACCCGCCGAAGCGCATCGACGCGTCGATCTTCCAGCGCCAGCCGTCGGCGGACTCGAACCCGCCGGTCGTCACGAGCCGCCGCAGCCAGTCCACATGGAGCCGGGGGTTCATCCGGCCGCGGCGGGCGGCGAGCTCGTCGATCGTTCCCGGCTTGCGCTGGAGGTCGGCGGTGCGACGGCGGTGGTCGAGCCAGCTGGCGATGTCGTCGGAGAGCATTTTGGTGCGTTCGTGCTCGGCGATGTCGGGGATGTTGCGCTTGTAGGGGATGCCGTCCATGTTGACGAGCGCCCGGAAGCGGAACGGCTGGGCGTCGGCGAGTTGCGTCATCAGCGCGCCGCCCTTGGAGTGGCCGACGACCGGCAACGGCGTGAAGTGGCCGTTGCGCCCACCGACGGTGCCGGCCACGTGGTCGAACACGGCGAGCGCGTCCCGCATGTCGGCGTCCCACGAGTAGAGCGCGGCGTGCTCGCTGTCGCCGTGGCCGCGCTGGTCCCATGCGACGACGCGCCACCCGCCGGCGGCGAGGCGCGGTGCGAACAGGTCGTACGTGCGGGCGAAGTCGAACCCGCCGTGGACGGCGAGCAGCGGGGGAGCGTCGGCCTCGCCCCACTCGTGGACGGCGATGCGTACGCCGTTCGCGTCGAGGTCGTACTGCCGCGCCGGTGTCTCGGCGCCGGGGAAGTCGAGCGCCGGGGGCCCGGGGGCCGAGCCCGACATCGTGGCGGTCGTGGCGGCCGGCGATGGCGCGTCGTTGGTCACGTGCGAGACAGTACGCCCAGCACTGGTGGGAGGGTGACTCCGGCGATGCGACAGTTGGCACGTAGCATGTGGCCATGACGGGAACCGCTGCTCCAGCGCGCCGCGGAGCCGCGCCGGCGCCTCGCTCGAGGCGGTCCGCCATCGCGATCGTCAGCGCGCCGCTGGTGCTGGCCGTGGTGGCCGGGGCGTGCGGCACGACCGACAAGGCGTCGAAGGAGCCGCTGCCGCCGATCCGCACGACGACCTCGACGACGACGATCCCCGGCACGACGATCCCCGAGGGGATCCGCCAGTTCTACAAGATCAAGCCGGGTGACACGCTCGGCAGCATCGCCGCCGGGTTCGGCGTCACGATCCAGTCGCTGATCGACGCGAACAACATCGAGAACCCGGACAACGTGCCGGCGGGCCTGACGATCGAGATCCCGTCCGGGATCGTGCTGATCGACGAGATCCCGACGACCACCGAAGGCTGAACCCTCCCTTCCGCTCTATTGCGCTGCGGTGAGAGTTGGGTGGCAGGGGTCCTCTCACCTCTCACCGGAGGTGGGCCGGTCGCGCCGGTCGCCCGTTGCGGTGAGAGTTGGGTGGACCTGTGCCTCTCACCTCTCACCGGAGGTGCGCCGTTTGCGCCGGTCGCTTGTTGCGGTGAGAGTTGGGTGGCGGGGGTCCTCTCACCGCTCACCGGAGGTGTGCCGGTCGCGCCGGTCGCCGGTTGTGGTGAGAGTTGGGTGGACCTGTGCCTCTCACCTCTCACCGGAGGTTTCGAGTGGGTGACGAATGGCCCTGTGACGACCGCTCGGCGTTCGTAGACTTTCGGACCATGAGCTTCTGGCCCAACGCTGAACACTGGAGCGTGAAGATCCCGCTCGACACGCCGCACCGCCGCCTCGACGTGCTCGCGGAGCGTGGGGTCGTCGTGCTGCAGGACGCGCCCGCCGACATGATCCCCGAGGCCGAGTACCTGGCACTGGAGTACATGGACTGGAAGTCCGGCGGCGACACGAACTTCGCGCCGATCGCGACGGCCGACGGCGAGCTCGACTGCCGCGGTTTCTGGGACAAGGGCAAGACCGACAAGGACGCGGTGTGGACGTCGAACGCCGACATCGCACCGAGCATCAAGAACTACGTCGACGGCGTCGGCGCGAACTTCGGCCGGGTGCGCACGATCAAGCTCGAGCCGCAGAGCCGTGAGGAAGCGATCCGCAGCATCCACCGCGACGACAACAACCGGTTCAACCCGGACGACGAGGGGTGGGTGGTGCGGTCGTGGGTCGAGCTGACCGACAACCCGGACAGCTACATGATCCTGATGGACAACGACGAGAACGGCCTGCCCGACCCGGCGACCGAGATCCGCGTGCCGTTGCACAAGGGTGCCCGCTTCGTCGTCGACACGCAGCGCTTGTGGCACGTCGTCGTCCACCCCGGCACCGAGCCCCGCTACGCGCTGATCGTCAGCTTCGAGAGCAGCGACGTCCTCGACGACTGGATCGCCGCCGAACAGCCGAGCGAACAGGCCACCGTCACCGCCTGAACGGTCCGCCGACCCGTTCTCTGGACGGATCGTTGCGGAATCCGCATCACAACGTCCACGGAACGGTCGGGATGATTGCGGTGTCGGCCTCTCACCGTCTCAGGCGAGCAACTCGCGACGGATCTCGAGCAGCTTCGGGGCCGGTTCACCGTCGGACCAGGGGTCGGCGACGATCACCCGCTCGTACGATTCCCATTCGCTGCGCACTCCGGCGAGATCGCCCGCCTGCGCGTGCGCCCGCATCCGCAGCCCGATCAGCTCCTCGTGCCCGGGCAGCACGACCAATCCCCGCCCGGTCGCCCAGAAGACGAGTTCGACGTCGCCGAGCGTCAGTGCGTGCTGGGCCAGCTCGGTCGCGACCGCCGTGGCGAGCAGGACGAGATTCGAGGTGATGCCCTCGGCGTCAGGCCAGAGATAGTTGGTTCCGGCGAACGGCATGTCCCGGATCATCGCCGCCGCCGGGTGCAGTGTCTCGACCGCTTCCTCGGGCCGCTCGGTACGCGACCGCGCCAGACGCTGCTCTATGAGGTCGGCGTCCGTGACGACGGCTGCGTGCAGCGGCAACTGCTCGGTCAGCGTCCGCGCCAGCCATTCCTCCCCCTCCGGCGGCGGCACGAGGCGCCCGAGTCCGCGACGCGCCTCCGACACGACGTTTGCGAACGTGGCGTCGCGCACGTCGAGTTCCCACAGGGCGGTGCGTGCTGCAGTGCGTGTCGACTTCTCGCGATGCGTCGCGAGCCACGCGATCAGCTCGACGGTCTTCGAGCGTTCGAACGAGCCCGTCGCACCCGTCCGGCTGACGATGTCGACGTCACCCATCAGGCGGACGACGATCTGATGCTCGGCGCAACCCTCCCCGCCGAGATCGCGTGCGCCGGTGCCCGCTCGACCGTCGCTCGTCGAGAGGTGGGCGCCAGCGGCCTCGACGACATCGACGACGTCGCGGAGGTCGTCCGGTGGCAGGCCCAGCGGCTGCACCGTGAACTCGGACCCGAAGGCGCAGAGCCACCAACCGTCTCCGTCGCGCACGAGTCGACACGGGGCGCGCTCGAACGAACTCGGCGGTGCGTGCAGGACGACGGCCAGGCCGTGACCGCCTGACGGCAGCAGCGAATCGATCTCCGGATCATCGTCGCCCGGCAGCAGGAAGATGACCGCGGGTTCCCAGGCGTCGCCACCGGTCCGCAGTGATCGGAGCTCGAAGGACGTCCTGGTGCTCCGGATCGTCGAACCGACGAGGGCAGCCGCGAGCTCGAAGGCACTGGCGACGGTGTCGGTGTGGTGACCGTTGCGGTGACCGAGCAGCGCTTCGGCGGCCAGGGAGACGCCGACGAGGTGCGCGACTTCCGCGCCCGGCGAGGCGGCCAGGCCCGCAGCGATGCCCGTGATGACTTCGCTCGCCTCGGCGGGGTCTGCCTCGACCGCGAGCGTGCCGCAGGCCTCGAGGTCGACCAGGACGTCGCGCCCGCCAGCGTCTGCGATCTGGACGAGTGCGGGACACGGCGCGTCGACCTGCCGAGCACGCTCGGCCAGGTCCTCGATCGGCACCTGCGCCGCGAGCGTCCACCGCCGCCCGCCGGTCGAGTCGACCGGTGTCCACGGCACGGGCAGGTCGGCCGGTCGCGTCAACCCCAGCTCGATCGTGCCGTCGGTGCTCATGAGCACGACCCAGATCTCGGCGTCGCCGCCGATGAGCGCATGCGCTGCGGCACGCACACCGACGTCGACTCGCGCTGAACGCTCACCCGGATCGATTGCACGGAGTCGTCGCTCGGCGGCCACGACGTGGGCGCTGGGTGTCGGGACGCGGGCCGGTGCGACGGCGCGCCGCAGCCGGCTTCGCCTCCTGACCTCGGCAAGCGTCACGATGCCGGCCGCGACGAGGGCGGCGTGTTCGAATCGCAGCGGCGACGGTGCGGCGGGGGCGGGGCCCGGGCGGTCCGCCGCCGCAACGATCGGCACGGAGCCTGCAGGCGTGGTCGGGGGCGCCGCGGCCGTTGTCGGCGGTGGTGGGGCGGGAGGTTCGGCTGCAGCCGGAAACGATGTCGTCTCGGGTGCCGCAACCTGGGGCGCTGAGCCGGTGTCGTCCCGTGCTGGATCGACACGAGCCGGTCGGTCGGCCACCGAGGGGGACGGGGCCGAGTCGATCGTCGTACTGCCGTCGCCGGCCGCGACATCCGCTGCACCGTTCGAGGCCGCCGGCGCGCCGGTCGGATCCTCGGCGTCATCGTGGCGCATTTCGTCGGGGATGCGCAGCTCCCAGCCGGGCAGGATCAGGTCGGGGTCGTCGAAAACGCGACCGTCGCCCATCTCGGCGCCCGCGTTCAACTCCCAGATGGCGGGCCATCGATCGGACGCGCCGAAGTGGGTGGCTGCGATCGTCGACAGCGAGTCGCCGCGCTCGACGACATGGGTCGAGATCTGTTCGGCCGTGTCCGAGCCCTCCGTGCCGTGCTCGACGACCGGCGCCGGAGCGGTCGGCCGCTCGACAGGGACGAGCGCAGCCGGAATCAGCAGTTCCCAACCGACCTCGACGTAGGCGGGGTTGGTGAAGCATTGGCCGCCGGGCATCTCCCTCCCCAGGTTGAGGTCGAGGATGGCGTCGGCGACTTCGTCGGTGTCCATCGGTGACCCGGCGGCGAGGGCCTCGGCGATCGAGTAGACCGACTCGCCGCGGGCGACGACGTGAACCGCCGGTGCGCGGGCCACGTCGCCCGTCGTCTCGTCGCCCGGGTCGACCGGGGCCCGGGCCGGCCACCCCGCGTCAGCCGGCGCGCCGGTCGGCGCGGTGAGTCGGCCGGCATCGAGCGCCCCCACGAGCGACGTCCGCGGCGCGACGAGCGGCGTGAGGACGAGCAACCCTGCGGCGATGGACCGCGCGACGTGTTGGGCCCAACCGAGGCCGCGCACCGCCGGCATCGAGATCCCGTGGTGGCGGACGGCGTGGATGATCTCGAGTGCAGTCGCGATGGCGATGGCCGAGATCGCACCCCACGCGACGAGCAGACAGACCCGGATGACGCCGTCGACCACGACCTGGTCGCTCAACGGATCGCGCAGCGACTCGACGATGGTTCGGCCGTCCCATGCCCACGGCGCGGGGATGCCTGCCACCGGCGATGCCGAACCGAACCGGTGCCGAGCGGCGACGACCAGCGCGATCGGGACGAGTGCGAACAGCACGGCCAGCAGCCCGAGCGCGCCGGAGAATCGGCCGAAGCGACGCGCGCGGCTGGGGATCATCTCAGCGTCCTCTCTGAATCGGTGGCTCTACCCGGACAGTGGGCGGGCCGTCGCCGGATCGGGAAGCGACGTCACGGCGCACGGCGGGCCTCCACGGTCGCGACGCCGGTGACGGTCCGCCCGGCCTCGGTGATCGTCACGGTCGCCGTGACGTGATTCGCGCCGATCTCGACGGTGACGGTTCCCCGGGCGTCGTAGCCATCGAGCAATCGGTACGCGGTCTCTGTGGCTGCTCTTCGCGCTGCAGTTGGATCGATGACCGGATCGCGTCCGTCACGGAGCGCCGGGATCTGCGTCGCCTGTGCCCCCGAGCGAGCCGCCTGGAACGCGACGGAACTCGCCGTCGACCGGTTCGACACGCTGGTGTCGACGTCTCGGGCGAGCCAGACGAGACCGACGAACGTGAACGCGAAGATGAGAGTGATCCCAGCAACCAGGCCGGATCCGGCGTCGGACGCGACACGTGAGCTCGCTTCGGAAGAAGCCGCACGCGGCCTGCTCATGGCGAGCCCACCGTCGCGCGCAACGGGTCGATCGTGGCGATCGCCGTTGCGCGGAATGTCTCGCCCGACGGCGGATCGATCAGTTCGAGCCCGGCGGTCGAGACCGAGCACGCCACCTCGACCGTCACGGTCCCGCCGGGGCGGAAGTCGCCGACGTCGACCGCCACCCTCGGTGAATCGCACGTCGCAGTGTCGACCAACATCGCACTCGCGGCAGCCTGCGCAGCGGCGACGGCCGCCGACGGGCTGCGCTCCTGCACTGCCGCCTGTGCCCCGGTCTCAGCGGCGACGCGGACCGTGGCCCGGCTGTCGACGCCACGTCCCAGGAAGAGAATCACGATGGCGAGTCCGAGCGCGGCCGGCGCGATCAGCGCGAGACCGAGCGCGTCACTCGCGCCGGCGTCACGATCCGACGTCCGGTTCGCACGCTCGGATCCGGTCATGGTGGCGTCAGTTGCTCGACGGGCACCGCGACGGTGACGGACAGCCGTCGCGACGTGCCGCGGAGGATTCCTGGTGCCTCGGCATCGATCGTGACGACGACGACGCCGTCCGACCCGCCGACACCGACCGTGATGTCGGTGAGTGACGTGTCGGCGGCGAGCACGGCGAGCGCGGAAGCGCGCGCCTCGGCGGGCCCGACACCTGACCGCGCGACGAGCGCAGCGGTGTCGCGTGCGACGACCCGGGCTTCGGTGCGGGCGTGGCTCCACAGCGCGGCTTGGAACGCTGCGAACGCGAGCGCGACGAAGACAGGTGACAACGCGGCGACGGCGAGCGACGTCGACGCTCCGACGTCATCGTCGGAACGCCGCGCGCGGACGGCGTCCGATCGCTCCTGCAGTGCCGGTCGACCACCCGGTCGATCGCCGGTCGGAACACGCATCGTTCGAAGCGGTCAGGGCGCCGACGGGGTGTTGACGCCGGTGCTCGCCGTCGACTTGATCTGACTCCAGATGATCGCCGCCACGACGGCGACGCTGACCGCAGCGGCGGCGTACCAGAGCACCTGCTCGATCGACACCGCGCCACGATCGACGTCTCGGCAGTTCGTGCGACACGCCGACGGGCCACGGGCGACGGCGGCGATCGCGTGGAGCAGTGCGGTGAACGTCGCGTCGGTCACGGGCCCGCTCCGGTTCTCTCGCAGTTCGTGTCCATCGGTGCTCCCTTCTGGTGGGTGGGTGGGGTGAGGTGGTCGGCGAGCTCGATCAGTTGAGATTGAGCGCCGGGTAGATGATGAGGGCCATGAACAGCACGGCCATTCCGACGAGTGGGGGCGTCACCTTGTCGGTGCGTATCCGGGCCGCCGTCTCTTGTTCGGCGGCGAGTGTCGAGCGCAGCGTGGAGCACTTCGAGGCGAGCGTCCGGGCGACCGGGGCACCCTCGGCGGCGGAGAGTGACGCAGTCGCGGCCACCTGCTCGAGTTCGACGACGCCGAATTCCTCCCCGGCGAGCGCCAGTGCGCCGACGAGGCTGCGGCCCGTCGTCGCCATCTCGCGCATCCGGCGGCGGAGTTCCCGGAAGAGCTGCCCGTCGCCGCCGCGCGCCGCCTCCTCGAGGGCGCCCTCGTAGCCCGTGTTGCCCGCGAGCAGCATCGTGACCATGTCGAGGTAGGCCGAGAGTTGATGGCGGATGTCGATCCGCCGGTCGGCGCTCCTCGCCATCGTCTCGGCATGCACCGCCCACGGCAGAACAATTGCCGCCCCGAGCGACGCGATCGCGGGCACCCAGATCCCGGTCGACAGCACGCCGAGCAACTGCAGCACCGTGATCGTGAGTGCGGGTAGGACGAGACCGATCGCGGCGGCAGAGGCCAACATGCCGGTGTGGGTCGCGACACTGCGGTCCACGAGCCGCAGCGGTTGCCGCCACCCGGCGGTTCGCCTCGTCAAGCTGTTCGGCGACTGCCGACCCTGCCGCTGGCCGAACAGCGCGTCGCCGACCTGTACGAGCAGCGACCGCTCGTCGGCATCACGCCGCGCGTCGGTCCGATGCAGATGGCGGAGCGCACGTTCGAGTGGGGGCCGCGGCTGCGCCCAGCCGGTCACGATCAGCCATGTCGCGACGCAGCACGCGGCACCGAGGACGACGACGAGACCGCTGGCCCTCATGCGGTCTGTCCCGACAACGGCTCATTCGCGCGCGTCCCGATCCCGAGGAAGCGCTGTGGCCGCGGGAACCGCGCCAGGCGCTGCACCCGCAGCAGGAGCACTCCGTAGATCGCCAGCACCGCAGCGAGGAACAGCTGTCCGCCGATCGTCTCGTAGGGCTGGAGGTAGTCCGCTCGGCCGAACACGATGAGGCCGACGATCAGCGAACCCATGATCGCCGTGAGCAACCCGACCTCGCGCTGCACCGGGGCGCGTTCGGCGTCGACGATTCGGCGACGGTCGGCCTGGTGACGAGCCTGGTCCGCGAGTGAGGTCAGCACCGCGACCGTGCGCGCCCCGCGCCGGATCGCGATCAGCAGACCAGCCGCGACGAGATCGCCGAGCGGATCGTCGATGTCGTCCGCGAAACGGCGCAGCACGATGTCCGGATGCTGCCGTCCGAGCCCGGCCGCGAGTCGCCGGACCGCGGGGCGGATCGGGCCCGGACACGTCGCGACCGTCGCCGTGATCGCTCCGATCGGTTGGTCTCCGGCGACGAGCACGTCGCGCAGGTTCTCGATCCATGACGCCAGAGCGTCGGTTCGTTCGGCGTCGCCGACGGTACGGTCGCGTCGCTGCCATGCCCCGGTGGCGATCCATGCGAAGGCAGCCGCGACGATCGCCGGCACCACCCACCCGGAGAACACGACGATCAGCACCCCCGTTGCGAGCGCAGCCGTCGCCCGCGCCGAGGCTCCGCCGTCGCGCCGGCGGCCGATCGTCGGTGCAGGACTCCGATCGACGAGCAGCACGACGGCGAGCAGTCCCGTCGCCGATGAGATCACGAGCACTGCGACGTCTGCGCTCATCCTGCGACCAACCCCGAGCGTCGCGCGACGCGGCCGCGTGCAGGGCGGGGCGTCGGCGTCGGCACGTGTGGCGGCGGAGGGAACGGGGCCGGCATGAACCGGTCGGGCCGGTAGCCGGACTGGCGCAGCCGCGCCTGGTGGCGCATCGAGAGCGGCGCGATCTGACGAAGGACGCCGGCCTCGTCCACGGCGAACACCTCGGTACTCGAGACGCCGCCCGACTCGCCGAGGCCACCGATCTCGATGATCGACGTGACGCGCCGGATCGGCGCGAGGTCCTCGTGCGCATTGCGCAGCAGGTCGATGTGGACGATGAAGTCGACCGTCTGCGCGATGAGGCTCCACACCGCGAACTCCGGCAGGTTCGTGTTCGACTTCGAGACGTAATAGGCCAGTCGCGCGAGGACGATGTCGGACGTGTGGGCGTGGATCGTGGCGAGCGATCCGCGCTTGCACATCGACGCGACGTCCAGCATGTCGAGCGCTTCGTCCTCGACGAGCTCACCCACGACGACACGGTCCGGGTTGAGCCGTCTGGTCAGTTCGACGAGCTGCCGCGTGGTGATCTCGCCCTCGCCCTCGGAGTTGGCATGGCGGGTGTACAGCGCAGGGGCGTCGGGGTGGCGGGGGTCGTCCTCGAGTCGGAGCTCGAGCAAGTTCTTCTCGACGGAGATGATCCGCTCGAGGGGGGACACCTCACCCAGCAGTTCCGTGAGCAACGTCGTCTTGCCGGCGCCCGGTGGACCCGACACGAGGATCGTGAACCCGCAGCGGACGAGCGCCCGCAACTGCTCGACGACGGGGCGGGGGAACAGACCGAGGTCCGCCAGACCGGCGAGGCCGACGTGCCGGAGGACGAACCGGCGGATCGACAACCGGGGATGGGTCGAGATCCCGTGCTCGGCCGAGCCGCCGAGGACCATCACGATGCGCGAGCCGTCGGACGACTGCAGCGTCAGCATCGGCGACGACGTGTCGAGCCGGCCTTCCCCGGTACCAGTCATCCGGAGGGCGAGGCGTTTCTGGAACGAGGTCAGCTCCGACTCCGACGCCCACAGCCGTCCGACGTCGATCTTGTGGCCGTCGGTGTAGGTGACCCATGTCGACGCCGCGCTGTTGACGTCGATCTCCTCCACGCCAGGGTCGCTGAGAAACGGCTCGAGCGGTCCGGAGCCGGTCAGCTCAGCCGCGACGCGCGATCTGACCACCTGTTCGCCACGACGTTCGAGCGGCGCGAGACCGCGGCGCAGACGTTGCTCGTTGACGACGCCGACCTCTTCGTTGATCCACGCCCCGAGCAGGAGTTGCTGGCGGCGTTCATCCGACGCGAGCGCGCCCTGGTTGCGGGCGGCGCTCGCCCCGTTCCCCGCGGCACCATCGTCGCGCTCGAGCGCGTCGATCAGCCGCGCCGCGACGCAATCGGTCACCGCCGACACGATGCGCTCGAGCTCGGCGTCCGTCGGCACGCGATCGAGAGGCCGGTCGGTCATGTGAGGGCTCCGGTACCGGCCGGTGCTTCGGGCGCCGGATCACCGACGGCGTCCACTGCGGAGATCTCCGCTGCGTGCGCATCACGCGCCGCGAACACCCGCTCGGCGAGCGTCGCTGCGGAACGCATCAACGGCAGACGCGCGAGCCGACGGGCGGACACGCCCGCTCGGCCGGCCAGCACGTCGGCTGCGAGCGGATCGTCGACGAGCTGGTGCGCGGCCACGTCGACGCCGCTCTCGGCGGACACGAAGTCGGCGATCTCGGCCAGGTCGAACGGGCGATCTCCGATGACCGCCAATGCGGTCGGGGCGCCGGCGGTGGCGAGTGACTCGACGAGTTCCGCGCAGCGCTCGAGCCGCACGCCCGCAGCCGTGGCAGCGGCGCCGCGCTGGCGGTGGCACACGACGATCGTGTCCGCGAGCCCGGCCAGGACGGGCGGAGGCGCGGACGCAAGGTGCCGCCCGAGGTCGGCGACCAGGGTCGGGCCGGCGAGGCGGGCGAGAAGGGGAAACACCGTCGTCCCGGCTTCCGCGATCGCCCGGTTGGCCTCGAGGCTGCGAACCGGGGCGGCGATGAATCGCGTGCCGGAGGGAGACGACCGGACGTGTGGTTCGATTGCGCCCCAGCCCGCATCGCGCGACCCGGCGCTGAGCGCCGCGACGATCGCCGACAGCGTCGGCGAGGACGGCGTGCCCAACCAGGCTGCCAGCGACCCGCCCGAACGATCTGCCTCGATGAGGATGGCCTGCCTGTCCGCCGGCGCGCCTGCAGCCAGCGCGAGCGACGTCGTCGTCGTGCAGTCGCCGATCAGCGCGACGACACTCATGATTCCGACCCGGTCGCGGCCGGGTCCGGCGAGGGGACGAGCAGCACGATCCGGACGTCGTCCGCGGCCGCGATCAACGCGGCATCTGACTCGGCGAGTTCGATCGAGACGGAGTTGCCGAGCGCGTTCGTCGTCGGCAATGGCAGCCCGACGACGCGCCCGTCGACCGACGTCACGCCCGGTGCCTCGCTGTTCGGGTCGCCGGGCACGACGAGCCGCACCGGAACTCGCTCGCGCAGACCGATCGGGAGTTCGCCATCGGCGGCGCGGATGGCGACGATCGCATTGCCCGCCGACACGAGCGGTTCCGCTTGGATCGCCTGGTGGGAGACGAGCGACCCGGAGACGAGACGGACCTTGGCGTACTGACCGATCATCGTCGAGAGATCGGCTCCAGCGACGACGTTGACGGACCGGTCGACGTCGACCTCGACGGTGCGCAACATGTCTGCCGTGAGACGCGTGCCGGCGGGGACGTCACGGACGACCTGCACCGCGGGTTCGGTGTCGTCGAGCGATGCGTACACGAGCACGTTGCCGCCGATCGCGAGGGCGCCGAGCACGAGACCGACCGCGAGCCGCTTGCGTCGCCGAGATGCGGGACGGAACCCCGCAGTGACACGTGTGCCGTCGTTCATCGGGGCCCGCCTGTGTGCAGTGGATCGGTCGTCATCGACGCGGCCGGCGATGCACCAGCTCGGGGTGAGATCTCGGGTGCCGGTCCCGGCGCGGGCAGGATCACCGAGTGACCGGCGAGTGCGACGGCGCATGCGAACACCAGGCCGGGCCCGAACGGAACCACACGCATCCGCCTCAGGACACCGACCGTGGCGGTCGATCCCGCGGCCAGGGCGAGTGCGCTGAGTGGGAGCTGCCAGTCGACGGCGCCGACCGCGGCTCCGAGCACGACGGCGGCCTTGACGTCACCGAGGCCCATTGCGGCAGGCGATACCAGGTGCATCGCGAGCAGCGGCGCGGCCAACAGCAGCGCACCCACGGCCGGTTCGGCGAGTTCGGGGTTGGAACCGCCGGCCGCGTCGATGATCGTCAGTGCAGCGAACGCGCCGGCCGCCAACAGCACGATCCGATTCGGGAGGCGACGGCACTCGACGTCGACGATCGCGGCGAGCACGACGATCGCGACGGCGAGGCCGCTGGCCAGTGGCACGTCCGTCGAGCGCGTACCGACGAGGGCGATGCAACCGGTCAGCACCGCTGCGACCCGCCAGCCGGCGCCGACGGAGGACCATGCGTGGGCCAGCATCCGCCATGTGTGGGACTTCGGTGTCCGGCTGGACGTCGTCGTTCGAGTCGACCTTCGGCGCCTCATCGTTTCCCAGTGGGAGTCGGCGACCGCTGGGCGGAAGCGCGGGTCCGGCGCCAGCGAACTCGCCCGTTCGATGGCATCGACGGCGACGGGCGCGGCCGTAGGCACTGCCGCGAGTTCGGTGGGCTCGGACGACGCGACCACGAAACCTCGCTAGACCGCTCCGTTCATCGCCCGTGCGTGGGAGGGAGTGAGCACGGCCCGTTCGTGAAGTCGGCGAACACGTTCTTCGTGAGTGTCGTGATCTGTCGGACCTTGCCTTGGCGCGTATGTCAGACGGGATGATGTTGCGTTACTGGTCGGTTGAGTGACGTCCTTGCGGTGTTCCATGAGGCCCGCATTGATGCTCGCCTGCGCGTTCACCACGATGAAGTCGTACGCGCACGTGGCTGAGGAAACGTCGGATTGGGTTGCGCTCAACGTGTGCTCCTCGCTTGATCAGGCGTATTCGGGCAGGCAGAAGCAGCGTGTTTGCACGCTGACGGCTCCCTTCGCCGGGACGGTTCGAACGAACTTCGGCGGCCATTCACCGTGAATCGGCGAACTCGGTGCTCCGCATGGCTGCTGACCGGAACGCCACCTTTCACCCCTCCGGCTCCGGTAGATCTGCAACTTTTGAGACAAAGTAGATCAAGTCGAACGACAAATCAATTGAAAATATCGGTCCACGTTGCGTGGTTGGCGACGACAAGCAGCCGATGATCGCGGGCGGAGCCGCGCCGCGGTGCGACGCTGTGGATTGGCCGGTCAGCCGGCGCTGAGCGAACGCACGGTCCACTCGAGGATCCAGCCGAGATAGGCGTAGAGGTGGTGCTCGGGCGAGTCCTCTTCGTCGGCGCCGTCGGCGGATTCGTCGTCGGTGATGTCGAGCATCGTGCCGAGCACGAGGCGGATCGCGTTGACCGACTGCATGAACGCCATCGTCTCGGTCTCGGTCAGCAGCTCCGGGCCGTCGGGCCCGATCAGCCGGCTGACGCTGTCGACCGCCGCGACGCGGCTGGCGACCAACTCCTCGCGCATCAGGCGCTGGTACTCGGCTTCCTTGTCCGGGTCGTCCTGGAACGCCGGTGGGAACAGGCGGTGCAACAGCGGCCGCGTCGCATCGTTCTCGTCGCTCGTCAGCAGCGTCTTCAGTTCGTCGAGGAGGCGGACGAGCAGCACGCGGGCGTCGTCGTCGATGTTCAGCCGCCAGCCGTCATCGGTCGCTTCGACGGGGGCGATGAAGTCGCGGTCAGCCACGCGCCGGACCCGTCGCCACACCCGCCGTCCGAGGCGTCGCCGGCGAGCTCGCCTCATTCATCGTGTTCCATCGTTGCCCACAAGCTGTGCTCGTGGAGGCGGAACACGTGCATCTCGGCTTCCTCACGGTTGCCGTTCGCAACGACCGCCTTGCCCTTGTGGTGCACGTCCAGCATCAGCTCGTTGGCCTTCTCAGCCGAGTAGCCGAACAGCTTCTGGAGCACGAACGCGACGTAGCTCATCAGGTTGATCGGGTCGTTCCACACGATCACCACCCACGGCCGGTCGGCGGCGGTGCTCTCGTCGGTGTCGGCTTCTTCCACACGCGTGGGCTCAAGCGTGGTCGGCACGCCCCCATTCTGCCGTGGGCGGATGCGAGTCCCACCAGCGCAGGGGCCCCTGTCGCGGCGTGATGCAGCGAGGCCCGGTCGGGTCGGGGCCTGCCGTGGGTCGCTCGCTCAGTCGAAGCCGTATCGGGCCGACACGTCCCCGAACGCCTGTGTCAGCCACGTCTCGAGGGTCGCGAGATCGCCGAGGTCGTACTCGAAGTACTTGTGGCTCTGCACGTCGAACGGCACGGCGTCTGCGTCGGCCTGCTTGATCAGGATCGTGTCCTTGCCGAGTGCGTGCGCCAGCCCGACTTCGTAGAACACGTTGGGGTTCAGCCCGGTCAGATCGGCGAGCACGACATCGGAGGTGCGGATGTCTTTCCAGACCTGGCTCATGATGTTGCCCGGCGTCGCGAGATCCACTGACAGGGTGCAGACGAAGTCCGGTGCCGCCGATTCGATGACTCGCCGGACGTCGGGCATCCACGCCCGCGTCGGCATCGCCAGGAAACAGGGCCTTGGCTCGCCCTGCTCGCGGGGCCGGTCGCGGATCGGATATCCGAACACGAAGTCGTCGCCCGGCAGGTTCTCCATCTGCTCGTCGACGGCGATCACGAACTGGCGGATCAGGTCGTTCAGGCGAACCTCGTCGGTACCGGCGCCGTCCTCGAGCCAGGCGCCCGCGTCGTAGGCCGTGTCGGGCGACCAGAGGAACGACATCATCCGGTCCCACCGGTCCGACCCCGTGAACCAGAGGTGGTTGATCAGGCTGCGAACGTCGCGATCCAGTTTCGTCATCGGGTGGCCTCCGGGTGTCGCGCCAAGCGTACGCGGGATCGCCTGGGTGCGCTGAGATGTCCGGTGGCGAGGTGCGGTGTCGCAGTGCCTCGACGTCCTGGCGGGCGATGCGCGTTCACCTCTGTTCGATTCGGGGCCAGCCAATGCGGCTGCCAAGACCGGGCATCGCTTCCCCGGGCATCGCTTCGAGTGTTGCGGCACGATCAAGAGCCCTGGTGGCGTCTTGCGCGACACCTTCGACGACTCGGCGAGCTCGGCTTCGGGTAACAACGCGGCGGCAGCAGCAGCCCGGCGTACTCAGTCGAGCTCGAGGGACGGGTCGAGCTCGTCGGCTGCGTCCGCTCCGACGGCGCGCTTCAGCTCCGCCTCACCGAGGATCGTGAATGTCGCAGTCGATTCGGCCCGGACCCGGCCCTTCAGGTCGACGATGCGGCCGACGGTGCGGATCTCCGAATCGGTCTGCTCGGTGACCTCGGCTTCGACGTTGTGTGGCTTGTCGACGTAGATCGCCCGGTCGAACCGGGTCGTCGTCTCGCTCGTCACCGCCCACCGCCGCCCGAGCGCGATGCACGCCCAGGCCATCGCCTCGTCCAGCACGGCGAGGGCGACCCCACCGTGAACCATCGTCGGCGCACCGCTGAAGTCCTTCGTCAACGCGAACTCGGCGGTCACGAGATCGCGGTCGGTGTCGTGGAAGAACGGGATCTGCAGGCCACGCTCGTTGCGTTGCTCGCACACGAAGCAGTTCGTCTCGTAGCCGAGGTCGTCGTTGTGCAACGGCAGGAGTGTCACTGCCGCAACCGTAGGCCATCACCGGCGCAGGCCCACGAACGCGTGAGGTTGTTGCGCACATGGAGCGCACCTACCTCACGCGTTGGTGAGTCATTGGGTTCGATGGGAGGGCCGTCGGCACGATCGGCGAAGCTGCCCGTGATGATCCCCTACGAGCCGGACCTTCGTCACCGGATCGCCGAGCACCTCCGACGCCATGACCGGATCGAGATGCCCCTGCAAGGCCGCCGACACGCCGCTGTCGCGGTGTTGCTCGTCGACTCCGAGGTCGGTTCCGACCATCACGACCCTCATCCAGCCGATGCCGAGGGGATGTCCGTGATCCCGTCCGACATCACCGGCCTCGACGGCCGGATGGCGAACGTCGCCGGCGGTGCATCATTCGTGCTCTGTCGCCGTGCATCCAGGCTGAACACGCACGCCGCGCAATGGGCGCTGCCCGGTGGCCGAATCGACGCAGGTGAGACGCCGGCGGAGGCCGCGCTGCGCGAGACCCACGAGGAAGTCGGCGTCGAGCTCGACGAGACAGCGGTGCTCGGTGCGCTCGACGACTATGCGACCCGCTCCGGATACGTGATCACGCCGCTGGTCGTGTGGGCCGGCGCCGACACGTCGATGGTGCCGAACCCCGACGAGGTGCTCGCCGCGTATCGGATCGGGCTGCACGAACTCTGTCGCGACGACTCGCCCCGCTTCGTCACGATCCCCGAGAGCGACCGGCCGGTCGTGCAGGTGCCGCTCGGCGGCGACCTGATTCACGCCCCGACAGGTGCGCTGCTCGTGCAGTTCCGCTGGGTCGGTCTCGAGGGCCGGCGCGGTGACCACTGCCGCGTCGGCGACTTCGAGCAGCCGGTATTCGCCTGGGGTTGACGGACGGCCGCTGGCCGTCCTCCTGGCGGCTTGCCGCCGTCGGTCAGCGGCTTTGCCGCTGGTCGACCTTTTCGGGCTGGCGCCCGACGGTCGCCTTCCGGCGCCCGACGGTCTTTCGTGGCACGCTGTCGTCGATGTTGCACGACTGGCGGATCGAGCCGTCCGAGTACGACCGCCACGACGTACGGCGGGGGCGGCGGCATGCGTTCGAGCGGATCGATCCTGCCTCGACGGCGCTCGTCGTCGTCGACATGATCCCGTTCTTCGTCGAGGAGAACCCGTACACGCGGGGCATCGTCGCGAACATCGACCGGCTCGCGACGGCACTCCGTTCGGCCGGCGGCACCGTCGCCTGGATCGTCCCGGCGCTGATGGAACCCAGCGCCGTCGACGAGGAGTTCTTCGGCAGCGAGATCGCCGCGACGTACGCCGCCGCGGGCGGGGAGGGCAGCGTGCGCGATCGGCTGTGGCCGGCGTTCGACGTGGACGCCGTCGACGTCGTCGCCGAGAAGAGCGCGGCGAGCGCCTTCTTCCCCGGTCGCTGCAACCTGTCGGAGCAGCTCGACGAACGTGGGATCGACACGGTGCTGATCGCGGGCACGGTGGCGAACGTCTGCTGCGAGTCGACCGCCCGTGACGCCAAGACTCTCGGGTACCGCGTCGTCATGATCGCCGACGCGAACTCGGCGGTCGACGACGAGTCGCTCAATGCGACGTTGCGCACGATCTACCGATCGTTCGGCGACGTTCGGACGGTCGACGACGTCCTCAGGCTGGTCGTCACCTAGTCGTCGATGAGAACGCGACGCGCCGATCGCTCGCTCGGCGGCAGCTGTGTCAACGTGACGTGGTGGGGATCGTCTCGGAACACGAGTACCGGTTCGCGACGTCGCGCGGAGATGTCTGGGCGGCGCTGACCCGCGTCGACCGGTACTGCGAGTGGTGGCCATGGTTGCGCGGCTTCGACGGCTCCGCCTTCGCGGCCGGCGAACAGTGGCGGTGCGCCGTCCGGCCCCCGCTGCCCTACACGCTGCGCTTCACGATCGAGCTGACGAACGTCGTCGTCGGCGAGCACGTCGACGCCCGCCTGGACGGCGACATCGCCGGCGCAGCGGAACTGGCGTTGCGCGAGACGAACGGCGGCTGTGTCCTGCGGCTCGCCGCCGACCTGACGGCCGTGCGCGGTGTTGCCGGGTTCGTCGACCGCGTGCTGCCGCCGCTCGCCCGTTGGGGGCACGACTGGGTGCTCGACAACGGGGCGCGACAGTTCCGCGACGCCGCCCTCGCCGGGTAGGGGTGAGCGTCAGGTGCCCGAGTGGCCGAAACCGCCGCCGCGGTCGAGGCCCTCGAGCGTGTCGCAGATCTCCCACTCGACCGACTCGACCCGCTGGATCACGAGTTGTGCGACCCGGTCGCCACGGGCGATCGCGTAGTCGTCGTGCGGATCCGTGTTGACGAGGATCACCTTGATCTCCCCGCGGTACGCGGCGTCGATCAGACCGGGTGCGTTGACGACACTGATGCCGTGTTTCAGGGCGAGGCCGCTGCGCGGCAGCACGAAACCGCCGTACCCCATCGGGATCGCGATCGAGATGCCCGTCGGCACGAGTGCGCGCCCCCCACCGGCGGCCAGGATGGCACCCTCCGCTGCATGGAGATCGAGGCCGGCGTCACCCTCGTGCGCGTACGTCGGCAGCGGCAGGTCGGTGTCGAGGCGGACGATGGGCACGGGGAGCGTCACGGCGACGCATCGTAGGCCATCGCTACCCGCGGATCCCGTGCCTCACCGCCGATGCAACGTCGAGGCGCAGACACGGCTGATCCGCACAGCGTGCAGGAGCGTCGTCTCCGCTGTATGGCTGCTCGACGAAGCCGTACCGCTCGTACAGGCCGCGCGCGCCCTCGTTCGCCCGCATCACCCACAGCGTCACGGTGGCGGCGTCGCGTTCAGCCGCCCAGCGGACCGCGGCGTCGATCAACGCCCGGCCCAGTCCTGCGCCGCGCCGGTCGGCATCGACCCACATCCCCCACAGCACGCAGTCCGCCGGCTCGGTCGACGCACCGATGCCGACCATCCCGGCGACCTCGCCGTCGTCCATGGCCGCGATGAACACCTGGCCCGGCCGCCCCGCGAAGCCTGCGAGGCGCGACCGCCACGTGTCCTCGTCGAACGCGACGGCCTGCTCGTAGGTCGACTCGAACGCCTCGGGGTCGGCGGCCAGTGCACGTAGCCGGACGGCCCGGTACAGATCGACATCGTCGGCCGTCAATGCCCGGATCATCATGTGAACAACCTAGAACGACCGCTGGCCACGCCGCGGGGAGGTTTCCGGCTGTCCCGTAGGATGGGCGCGTGGAACCGACACGACGGCTGGCCTTGCGCGCGGGTGGCACATGACTGCGCCGCCCCGTCCACCGTCGGTGGACACGCTCGCTCGATCGCTGAGCTCGTCCGGTCTGCCCCATCCGATCCTCGTCGACATCGCCCGCGCCGCGATCGACGGCGGCGACATCGAGTCCGCCCCCGCCCGCGCTGATGAGTTCCGGCGAACACTGCTGACCCCCGTCGTCAACGCGACCGGCGTCCTACTCCACACGAACCTCGGCCGCGCGCCGCTCGCCCATCATCAAGACGCGTCGGCCCAGACCGTCGAGTTCGACCTCTCGACCGGCCAGCGCGGCTCGCGTCAGGCCGCCGTCGGGCAACTGTTCGCCCGATTGTGCGGCGCGGAAGCCGCGATGGTCGTCAACAACAACGCGTCGGCCGTACTGCTCGTCGTCGCGGCTCTCGCAGCCGGCCGCGATGTCCCGGTGAGCCGTGGAGAGAGCGTCGAGATCGGCGGTTCGTTCCGCGTGCCGGAGGTGATGGAGCAGTCGGGCGCACGGTTGATCGATGTCGGCACGACGAACCGCACCCGGCTCGCCGACTACGTCGCGGCGATCGCCCGCCCCGACGTCGACGCGGCGATCGTGCTGAAGGTGCACCCGAGCAACTACCGCGTCGAGGGCTTCGTCGAGGAGACCGGGGTCTCCGAACTCGCGACGCTCGACGTCCCCGTCGTCGCGGACATCGGCAGCGGGCTGATCGACGCGACCTGTCCGTGGTTGAAGGGTGCCCCGCCCGCGTGGCTCGCAGGTGAACCGGCCGCCGTGCAGACGCTCGCCGACGGCGCCGACCTCGTGACGTTCAGCGGCGACAAGCTGCTCGGTGGCCCGCAGGCCGGGATCATCGCCGGGCGCGCCGACCTCGTCGAGCGGTGCCTCCGGCACCCCCTCGCCCGGGCGCTGCGCCCCGGCGGCCTCGTGCTGCACTCGCTCCAGCAGACGGCGCTGACCTACCTCGACCGCCGCGTCACGACCGACATCGCGTTCTGGAAGATGGTCGCCACGCCGGTCGCTGATCTCCAGGCCCGTGCCGATGCGATCGTGTCGGCGATCGGCGACGTGCGCCCGACCGCACGTGCTGAACGAACCGAGGCGCTCCCCGGTGCCGGCTCCGCGCCGGGTGTCACGATGCCCTCCGCCGGTGTCGTCGTCGAGGGCGATGTCCTCGACGTCCTGCGCCGGCACGACCCGCCGGTGATCGCCCGCTCGCGCGACGATCACACGTCGCTCGACCTGCGTTCCGTCGATCCCGCCGACGACACGACCGTCATCGCGGCGCTGCGCAGGTGAGGCTCCGATGAATGCACGGTCGACCGTGGGGACTGTGCCGTGACGGTTGTGGCCACTGCCGGGCACGTCGACCACGGCAAGTCGTCGCTCGTCCTCGCGCTGACGGGCACCGACCCGGACCGGTTCGAGGAGGAGAAGCGGCGCGGCCTGACGATCGACCTCGGCTTCGCCCACATGGTGTTGCCGTCCGGAACCGAGCTGAGCTTCATCGACGTGCCCGGACACGTGAAGTTCCTCCGCAACATGCTCGCCGGCGTCGGCGGCGTCACGGCGTGCGTGTTCGTCGTCGCGGCGACCGAGGGCTGGAAGCCGCAGAGCGAGGAGCACCTGCGGATCCTCGAACTGCTCGGCATCGACCACGGCATCGTCGCGTTGACCAAGGTCGACCTCGTCGACGACGAATGGCTGGAACTCGCGGAGATGGAGGTCGTCGAGCACGTCGCGGGCACGTTCCTCGACGGGGCACCCGTGTTGCCGGTCTCGTCGACGAGCGGCGAGGGCTTGGACGAGCTGCGCGTCGCGCTCGACGAACTCGTCGTGCGCAGCACCGCCGCCGCGGATCGCCAGCGGCCCAGGATGTGGCTCGACCGGGTGTTCGCGGCGAAGGGCAGCGGCACGATCGGGACGGGCACGCTCGTCGGTGGCACGCTTCACACCGATCAACTCGTCGAGATTCAGCCAGGCGACCACGCCGCCCGTGTCCGCACGATCCAGACCGCGGGCAAGACGGTCGAGCAGATCGGTGCCGGCAACCGCGTCGCCGTCAACCTCGCCGGCGTCGACCATCGCGCGCTCCACCGTGGTGACGCGGTGATCGAGCCGGACCGCTGGCGCCTGACCGACCGCTTCGACGCGTCGCTGCGCGTGCTCGATTCGCTCGACCACGACGTCTCGCGGCGCGGCGCCTTCGTCGCCTACATCGGTGCAGGCGAGCACGCCGTGCGGTTGCGCGTGCTCGGCGTCGACGAACTCGCGCCCGGCACGACCGGCGCCGTGCGACTGTTCCTGCCGACGAAGCTGCCGTTGCTGCCGGGAGATCGCTTCGTACTGCGTGAGTCCGGCCGCGACGAGACGGTCGGCGGCGGCGAGGTGCTCGACATCGACCCGATCCTGCGCGCCTCCCGCGCCGAACCGGACCGCAGCGTCGAGCGCGTCGTGCGCGAGCGCGGCTGGCTGACGGTCGCCGAACTCGAACAGCTGACCGGCGAGGTCGTCGCACCGGTCGTGGGGGACTGGGTGACGACGACCGACGCGCTGCACGCGCTCGCCGACGACGTGCTGGCGCGCGTCGGCGCCGCCGGGCCCGCCGGCATCGACCTCGCCGCGTTCGACGAACGCGAGCGCGCGGTGATCGGCACGCTCGAGGCGGTCGTCGTCGACGGCGGTCTCGTGCGGTCGGCCGACGCGGTCGACCCGTACGAGGACCATCCGCTCCTCGCGGAGCTGCGTGCCGGCGGCTTCGCCCCGCCCGGCATCGACGGTGCCGACCGCAACGACGTCCGCGAACTCGTCCGCCGCGGCCACCTCGTCGTGCGTGACGGCATCGGCTTCCACCACGACACGATCGACCGCGCCGCGGACATCGCCGCCGGGTTGCTCGCCGCGTCACCGGCCGGCTTCACGGTCGCCGCGTTTCGGGACGCGACCGGTGCGAGCCGCAAGTTCGCGCTGCCGCTCGTCGCGGAACTCGACGCCCGCGGCATCACCCGCCGGCGCGACGACCTGCGCATCGCCGGCCCCCGTCTCCCCGGAACGTCGTAGTTGTGTCATGACCGACAAAGTTGTGTCAGACACAACTTTGTCGGTCAGTACAGGTCGAGGTCGGCGCGTTCGACGTCGGTGAGGCCACCCCAGATGCCGTGACGCTCGCCGTTGGCGAGCGCTTCGTCGAGGCAGTCGTCGCGCACGGTGCAACTCGCGCAGATCTCCTTGGCGTGGGCCTCGCGCGCCGCTTTCGCCGCCCTTTTCTCCGAGCGCATCGGGGGGAAGAAGGTCACCCCGACCTCGCCGATGCAGGCCGCGTCGACGCGCCAGCCGAGCGGTTCGTGAAGATCCCTGATTCCCGTGCTCACCATTGTCACCGTAGGTAGCGGTTCGGACACCGGTCAAGGGTCGTTGTCCAGGGACTTTCGACACACCGACCGCGTTCGGTGAACAGCTACGCGCCTGCGTGGCGTGACGTCCGGTGGAGCGAGATCGGCGCGCGGCGCGTGAGATCAGCTGAGCGATCCGGCAGCCGGATGACGGTCGTCCGGGTCGAAGCTCCGTCGAAATCGAGGGGTCGGTCCGCCCGCGTCAGTCGACGGGGCCGTCGACCGGCTCGGGCGGCACCTCGTCGGGCGTGCCGCGCCGCTCGCGATAGTCCTTGGCGGCGCCTTCGAGCGGTTCGACCTCGAGCGTGATCCCGTCGATCGCGGCGACGCGCACCTGTTCCCCGGCGACGACCGGCGTCGCCCGGTTCGTCCGGGCCCGCCAGCGACCCGCGCCGACCTCGACGACACCGTCGGGGTCCACGCTGTCGACCACGGTGCCGATCTCGCCGATCATCCACTCGCGCCCGATCGTCGGCGTGGCGAATCGGGTGCGCACCATGTTCGGCATCCCGACGATGAATGTGAGCGCGATGCCGCCGATGCCGGTGATCAGCGCGATCCAGGACGGCCGCATGCTCGACCCGGGGATCGGGGTGAACAGGAACCACGTGCCGACGACGGTCAGCACGAGGCCGACACCGGTCCAGAACCGGGGGATGCCCACCTGGACATCGATCGCGAACGCGATCATCGCGAGCATGATCGCGGCGATCGCCCAAGTGCGTGTCGGGAGCACCGCCAGGCCGCTGAACGCGAGCACCGTGCAGATCGCCCCGACGACGCCGGCGACACCGACGCCGGCCGTGAAGAACTCGAAGACGAGCAGCGCGAGCCCGATCAACAGCAGGAGGTAGGCGACCGGCGGGCTGGCGACCGTGTGGAACAACTGGTCGGTCAGCGACAGCTTCGAGAAGCGGACCGTCGCAACCGTGTCGAACCTGGTGTTGCCGTCGTCGGCCACGACCTGTTCGGTGGTCAACAGCGCCGTGCCGTTCTCCTCGTAGCCGTTCATCGCCTGGAGCATCGACGTGATCGTCGGGATGCCTTCGTCGTCGATCCGTTGCCGGAAGATGTCGAGCGCCCGCGCCTCGGTCAGCCCGACCGAGCCGTTGCGCAGCGTCTCCTCGGCAACGCCGAAGTCGATGTCGGCGGCGGCGATCTTCAACGGGACGCCGATGTAGCCGACGCGTGCGCCTGGCGCCATCCCGGTGACGTCCGCGACCGCGAGGATCTGCGCCGCCGTTCCATAGAAGCGCGAGCCGCTCGGGCCGACCCACACGGCGACCGGGATCGGCGCGGTCGCGATGTCGTCGAGCAGCTCCGCGACGACGTCGTCGTCGACCACGGTGCCGCGGCTGTTGACCTGGAGCACGAGCGCCTGCGCGTCACCGGACTCGGCGCGATCGATCGCGTCGCCGATCTCCGCGACGAGGATGTCGTCGACGAAGCCACTGACCTGGAGGATGTCGACCGGACGGATTCCGGCGGCGTCCGAATCGGACTGCGCACCGGCGCCCGCGCCGAACAGGGTGAGTCCGGCCGCCGCGGTGAGCAAAGCGATCGCTAGTCTGCGCAAAAGTGCCTCCGGAACTCGAGAGTCCGCTGCAGTCGTTGACTGCCACGAATGTCGTCATCGTGGCGGGCAAGGGGGGAGTTGGGAAGACCACGGTAACGGCTGTGATCGCCCGAGCGGCCCGTCGTGACGGACGGCGCGTGCTCGTCGTCGAGCTCGACGGCAAGCCGACGCTCGACCAGCTCGTCTGCGGATCCACCGTCGACGCCCGCGGCGATACCGACGACGACGCTGCCGGGGCGGGCGACACGGGCATCGACGTCGTGCACCTCTCGGCTGCCGACGCCCTCGACGAGTACCTGCGCGATCACGGGTTCGGCCGCATCGCGAAGCGACTGAACAAGACCGGTGTGATCGACATGGTCGGCACCGCCGCGCCCGGCATCGACGACGTCGTCGTGCTCGGCAAGATCAAGCAGTACGAGCGGTCCGGAAGTTACGACCTCGTCGTCGTCGACGGGCCGGCCGCCGGCCACGCGATCACGTTCCTCACGTCGGCGGCCGGGCTGGCGAACGCCGTGCGCGGCGGGCCGGTCAAGACGCAGTCCGACGACGTGCTGGAACTCCTCGCGGACGAGGCCCGCTGCCAAGTCGTGCTCGTGACGCTGCCCGAGACGACGCCCGTCAACGAAGTGATCGAGACGGCCTTCGCCCTGGAGGAGGAGGTCGGCGTGCGGCTCGGGCCCGTCGTCGTCAACGCCGTCGACGTCGGCGTGGCGCTGCCCGCCCCCGAGGCCGGTGCCGCGGCGGTCGAACCGCTCCCCGCCGACGACGCCGACCTGCTCCTCGCAGCGGCGGCCTTCCGGCGGTCGCGCCGCCAGATGGAGCACGACGAGTTGGCACGGCTGACTCGCGAGTTGCCGCTGGCGCAGGTCCACCTCGGGGCGCGGCCCGTCGCCGGCCTCCTCGCCGAGGACATCGAGGCCCTGGTCGACGACGTGTTCGGCGCGCCGGACGACCCGCGAGCGAGCGCCGGTGGCTGACTTCGCCACGTTGATCGACGACGCAGAAGTGATCGTCTGCTGCGGCTCCGGCGGCGTCGGCAAGACGACGACCGCGGCGGTCCTCGGGTTGGAAGCGGCGCGCACCGGCCGACGGGTGGTCGTCGTCACGATCGACCCGGCGAGGCGGCTCGCCGATGCGCTGGGCCTTGCCGACGGGCTCGCGGCCGAACCGCAGCGGATCGACCTCGCCGGCTCGCCCGGTGTCGCAGCGAGCGGCGAGCTGTGGGCGATGATGCTCGACACCGAAGCGACGTTCGACGGCCTCGTGCACCGGTTCGCCGAGGACGAACGGCAGGTCGAACGGATCCTGTCCAACCCGCTGTACCGCAACATGGCCGGTGCGATGAGCGGGACGCAGGAGTACATGGCCGCGGAGACACTGCACGCCCTGCACGGCGACGACCGCTTCGATCTCGTCGTCGTCGACACGCCGCCGAGCCGCAACGCGCTCGACTTCCTCGAGGCCCCCGGGGTGCTCGCCCGCTTCCTCGACCACCGCGCATTCAAGTTGCTGATGTTGCCGACCAAGACCGGGCTCAAGGTGCTCGGCTCGGCGGCGCAGCCGTTGCTGAAGGCGATCGGGCGCATCGTCGGTTCGGATGTTCTCGCCGACTCGGTGGCGTTCTTCCAGGCGTTCTCCGGGATGGAATCGGGGTTTCACGACCGTGCCGACGAGGTCGTCGCGCTGATCCGGGCGCCGGAGACGTCCTTCGTCGTCGTCGCCGCACCCCGCCACGACGCGATCGACGAGGCGGTCTGGTTCGCCGAGCAACTCGTCGAGCAGGGCGTCGGCGTCCGGGCTGCGGTCATCAACCGGATGCAGCCCGCATTCGGGGTGGGGTCCGCCGGCGATGCTGCCGGCGAGACGGCCGCGGCGTCCGACCCGGTGGTCGCCGCCCTCTGGGCGAACGTCGCCGAGCTCCGGACGCTGCGTGAACAGGAGCAGGCGGTGATCTCCCCGCTCGTCGACATCGCCGGCGCCGACGCGGTGGCGACCCTGCCGCTGCTCGACAGCGACGTCCACGATCTCGACGGTCTGTGGACGATCGCCGCGCATCTCTTCAGAGATGCTGACCCGATCTCACCGAGCGGATAGCGTCCCTGGGCGTGAACATTCTCATCGCAACGGACGCCGACTGGGTCGTCGACGACGTCACCGCCGCGCTCGGCGCCGAGGGCGTGACCTTCACCGTGTGCCGCGAGGGGCGCGTCGTCGCCGACCAGGTGGCGCAATCCGCGCCGGACCTGGCCCTCTTCGACATGCAGATCGGCTCGATGGGCGGGATGGCCGTCACGATGTCGCTGCGGCTCGACGAGTCGGCGGGCACGCTGCCGCACGTCCCGGTGCTGATGCTGCTCGATCGTGCCGCCGACCTGCACCTCGCCCGCCGCAGCGGTGCCGAAGGGTGGCTGATCAAGCCGCTCGACTCGTTGCGCCTGAAGCGTGCTGCGAAGGCGGTGCTCGCCGGCGACACGTACACCGAGGGCGTGGCGAAGCCGGCGCCCGACCCGGACGTGGCTGCCGACGCCGACCCGGTCGTCGACGATGTCGAATCGGCAGAGGAAGAACCGATCAGCGCCGGATAGCGTTGTCGGTCGCTACGGGGTGTAGCGCAGCTTGGTAGCGCGCCACGTTCGGGACGTGGAGGCCGGGAGTTCAAATCTCCCCACCCCGACCACGGTCGTCGCCGACCGCGACATCGCCGCTGTCAGTCGATGACCGCGTCGCCCTCGGCAGGAGGTGCGAGCGATGCGATGTGGAGTTCCTTCAGCTGACGATCGTCGGCGGTGCCGGGCGCCCCCATCAGCAGGTCGACCCCGCTCACGGTCATCGGGAACGGAATCACGTCGCGGATGAAGCTCTCGCCGGTCAGCAGCATCATGATCCGGTCGATGCCCGGCGCGATCCCCGCGTGCGGCGGTGCGCCGAACTGGAACGCGTTGAGCAGTGCGGGAAATCGGCGCTCGACCTCGTCCTTCGGGTATCCCGCGATCTCGAATGCCTTGAGCATGATCTCCGGGTCGTGGTTGCGGACCGCGCCGGACGACAGTTCGTACCCGTTGCAGACGAGGTCGTACTGATAGGCGAGCACGTCGTCCGGGTCGAGTTCGTTGAGCGCCTTCATCTCCCCCTGCGGCATCGAGAACGGGTTGTGGCTGAAGTCGACGGCACCGTCCTCGGTGCGCTCGAACATCGGGTAGTCGACGATCCAGCAGAAGCGGAACACGTTCTCCTGGAGCAGTTCGAGACGGACGCCGAGCTCGCTGCGGACGTGACCCGCCAGCGCGACCGCTTGGGCCTCGGGCCCGGCCAGGAAGACGATGGCGTCGCCGATGACGAGTTGCGCGGTCTCGATGAGTGCGGCTTGCTCGTCGGCGCTGAGGAACTTGGCGATCGGGCCGACGAGCGCGCCGGCCTCGTCCACCTTCAGCCACGCCATTCCGTCGCCGCGCAGCTGCTTGACGACGAATTCGGACATCTTGTCGAAGAACGACCGGCCCTGCGATGCGCCGTCGGGGATCCGGATCGACCGGACGGTCTTGTCGGCAAAGGCCCGGAACTCCGTCGTGGCGAACACCGGGGTGGCATCGACGATGTGCAACGGGTTGCGTAGGTCCGGCTTGTCGCTGCCGTACCGGAGCATCGACTCGGCGTAGGTCAGGCGTTCGAACGGTGCAGGGCTGACCGCGCCGGTCGAGAACTCCGTGAAGATCGCCGTCATCACCTCCTCGACCACTGCGAAGACGTCCTCCTGCGTGGCGAACGACATCTCGAGGTCGAGTTGGTAGAACTCCCCCGGCGAGCGATCGGCGCGACCGTCCTCGTCGCGGAAGCACGGCGCGATCTGGAAGTAGCGGTCGAATCCGGAGACCATCAGCAGTTGCTTGAACTGCTGGGGGGCCTGGGGAAGCGCGTAGAACTTGCCGGGATGTCGACGACTCGGCACGAGGAAGTCGCGCGCTCCCTCCGGTGACGTCGCCGTGAGGATCGGTGTCTGCACATCGAGGAATCCACGATCCGTCATCAGTTCCCGGAAGCGTTGGACCACCTTGGTGCGCAGCACGATGTTCCGCTGCATTCGCTCGGTGCGGAGGTCGAGGTACCGGTGGCGCAGGCGGACCTCCTCTCCCGGCGACGAGCTCCCCGTCACCTCGAACGGTAGTCCGCGGGTCACCCGGCCGAGCACGGTGATCGTGCCGGCGTCGAGTTCGATCTGCCCCGTCGCGAGGGCCGTGTTCACCGTCTCCGCCGGCCGGGGGCGGACGACACCCTCGACTCGGATGACGGACTCCCGGGGAATGGAACGCATCTGTTCCTGCAGTTCGGGACGGTCGGGGGAGACCAGAACCTGGGTGAGGCCGTGGTGGTCGCGCACGTCGGCGAACACGACGCCGCCGTGATCGCGGGTCGACTGCAACCAGCCAGCGAGACGAACCGTGTCGCCCTCGTGAGCGGGCCGCAGCTCCGCGCAGGTGTGCGTTCGGTACTCGTGCATCGTGGCATCGTATCTGTCGACCCGCGGCGTCGGTCGCTCCGAAATCGCCGTCTCAGACGTCGGCGTGGTCGCGGCGGCTGGGGCGATCGATGAACTCGTCGACGATCGCCTCGATGAGCGGTGCTGCGATGGCGGGCTGCTCGCCGGGCACGGTCCGCACGATCTGGCGGACCGGGGGGAGCGGGTCGAAGTCGACCGCCCTCGCCCACTCTGCGATGTCGTCGCCGAGGTGCCGGGAAGCGAGCACGCCGACGCCGAGACCGGCGGCGACCGCGGCCCGCACGGCCGCCGACGTGGGCGCCGAGACCGTGTAGGTGTACGCGATGTGTTGGCGTTCCAGGATCGGCTCGATGACCGGGCGGTAGAACCCGTTCTCGCCGAACGTGACGAGCGGAACGACCTCGCCGTCGAACGGCATGTCCGGATGGGCGACCCAACGCAGTTCGTCGCTCCACAGCACGACGTCGCTCGATCGCTGGTCGTCGGGCGTCACCTGGATCACCGCGACGTCGATTGCACCGCGCTCCAGCAGTGGCACGAGCAAGCGGGACTGGTTGACGACGAACTCGATCGTGGCGGACGGGTGCATCCGCTGGAAACGCCCGAGGATGCTTGCCATCCGTGGTGCGCTCGTGTCCTCGTTCGCGCCGACCTTGACCGTGCCCGTGAAGTCCGGGCTCGCCAGCCGGTACACCGCGCGGTCGTGCGCGCCCACGATCGAGCGGGCCTCGGCGAGCAGGATGCGGCCCTCCCGGGTCGGGCGCAGCGTGTGGCCGTCACGGATCAGCAGGGGCCGGCCGACCCGCCGTTCGAGCCGCTTGATCTTCCAACTGACCGCCGATTGGGTGAGGCCGACGTGCTCGGCCGCCCGCGTCATGCTGCCCCAGTCGAGCACGGCGAGGTAGGTGCGAAGCGATTCGACGTCGAGAAGCACGCATTCGATTATGACAAGATGTCATGAATCATACAACAATGTCATGGTTGTGTCATGTTGATGTGATGCCGATCATGATGGTGTGAGCATCGCAACCCCCCACCTCCCCACCCCGGCCGGTCTGCTCCGACGTTCGGCGCGCCCGCCCCGGCCCACCTCCAGCCGCCGGATCACGGCGTCGCGCGTCGTGCCGGCCGGTCGCTTCCGGCGCGACGACCTGCACGACAGCGAGCGCAACGCCTCGCTCACCGACGTGGCCATGCGCCAGGTCGGTGGCATCCACTCGCTGCACCGCTGATCAGCCTCACCGGTGGCAGACACGTGTCCGACACCCGGTGACAGGTACGGTCCACGCGATGACGTTGGCCGAGTTGCAGGACGTGATCGAGCGGACGTACGGCGACCGCGACCGCGAGCGCGGCGTCGCGGCGACCGTGGCGTGGCTGGCCGAGGAGATCGGCGAGCTCGCGCAGGCCGTCCGCAAGGGCGACCGCGACCAGCAGGTCCACGAGTTCGGCGACGTCGTCGCCTGGGTGGCGACGCTCGCCAACCAGCAGGGCATCGACCTCACCGAGGCCGTGCAGCGCTACGCGCGCGGCTGCCCGAAGTGCGGCGCACTGCCGTGCACGTGCGACTGACGCACCTCAGACCGAGCTGACGGCTCAGAGTCGGAGTCGGGCCGCGAGGGCTCGCTGGTGTCGCAGGACGAATCGCACGGAGCGGCGCGCCGGCGCCGGTACCCACGGCCGCCGTGGCGGTGCAGAACCCGGAACCACGACCTGCGGCGGAACCTCGTCCGCCAACTCCGGCACGCCGGCGGCGATCTTGTGTGCCCGATCCAGCAGCGCACTGCTCAGCTCGTCGTTGCCGACCGGCGCACCCGGATCGCCGAGCAATTCGAACAGGGGTCGCATCGTCCACAGCTGTCGGTAGTCGACCGAAAGCCCGTGGGAGGTCAACAGCATGGCCAGCGCGCCATAGTGACCAGGAGAACGCCCCGATGCGCGCAGCTCACGGGCGTGCCAGTACAGCGCTGCCGCAATGTTGAACGGCAGCACAGCGCCCATTTCGAACAGCGACGTCGTCTGTTCGATCTCCGCGAGATGTGGCCGCGGGTCGTCGAGATCGACACCGAAGTGCTCGATGACGCCACGTCGAATCTCCACCCAGTGCCGGGGATCGATCGTCCGTGACTGCTGCGAGGCGGTCACGTAGTGATTGATCGACGCTCCGAGTTGGCACCGCGGACGTTCCGGGGACGGCGTACGTGCACGAACCGCGTAGTAGTCCGCGATCCGGTCGGCGCGTCCCTCCCACGAACTGATGTCGACCGGACGTCCAGCGAGGACCGCCACGTGTGAGACACCGGCTGGCGTGATCGAGCACCATGTGAAGCCGGCCCGCCGAGCGATCGATTCGAGCTGACCTGCAGAGGGCAGGAAGTAGTGCGCCCCGGCGGACAGGGCTCCGTAGAGCGGTCCGAGCGGTGTGTCGGGGGTCAGCGATTCGGCCCGCGGCGTCGTGAGCATCAGCACGCCGTCATCGGTGAGCAGCGACCGGGCCTCGCGCAGGAACTGGACCGGGTCGGCGACGTGCTCGATCACCTCGGTCGAGTAGATCAGATCGAAACGTTCGTCGGCGCCGGCCAGCAGGTCGGCCATGTAACTCGGGCGGACGTCGAGGTCGAGCAGCCGCCGTCCCCATCGGCCGTAGGCGGACGGTTCGAGCCCGACGACATCGGCACCCCACACCACGCGGCAGAAGTCGAGCGTCACGCCCACGCCGCATCCGACCTCGAGTACGCGGCCGAAGCGATCGAACGGCAGCTGCTCGAGCAGCGGGACCTTCCAATCCAGTCCGTTGACCAGCTCGAGGTAGTGATCGATGAAGTACTCGAACCACGGATCGCCGGTCGTGTCCTCCGTCGACAGATAGTCGACGTTCGCGACGCGGGCCTCCGGGAACCAGGCGCTCGCGCATTCGCCGCACGAAACGACGTCGAGTGGATCGAACAGTTGCGGCGTGGCGTGCGCTGCTCGCGCGATGAGCAGATTGTCGCGAGTGTTCCCGCACAGCATGCACCGCGCCTCGGGCATCCCCCGAGGCGGATCGATCCACTCGACAGCGGGGGTATTTCGTCGACACCGCTCGCGGCTCCGGGTGCTCAGTCGTCCAGCGGGTGTGCCCTGTACAGGATGTCGTCCTCCAGCGTGAGCCGAATCGGCTCGAGCGAGATCGTCCGCTCTCCCGCGGAGGTCGTCGCGACCGCCTGGTGGGACAGCACCATGTACGACTCCACGGAGAACGTGATCTCGCTGCACTGTCCGGTTTCGGGATCGGGCTGATCGTCGCACAGGACGATGCCGTCGCCGGATGAGAGGTAGCCGGTGCCGACACTGTCGTCCGCGCAGCCGGCCAGCGACACGGCAGTAACCGCGAGCAGGACGGTCAGGGCCGATCTCATCGAGCGGACACTACGCGGTGGTCACGCGCGGCGCAGGGGTTCGAGCGCGAGCGCGTAGTCGGCGAGGCGGGCGCCGATCTCGATCGAGGCCTCGGGGTCGTCGGGGTCGGGGGCGTCCCACACCTCGGAGATGCGCCGCCAACGGTCGCTGCCGAGGAACTCGCCGGCCTCGGCCTCCGTACCGATCGCTTTGCGCCACCGCTTCTCCGAGGCGAGCAGCTTCGCGAGCACGGCGTCGTTGTCGGCCGGCTGCGGGTACTCGCTGTGGAAGCCGATCTCGAGGCCGAACGCGCCGCCCGCCAGCCTGATCAGTTGCGCCTCGTAGTGCTCCTTCTTGGCGTCGTCGTACCAGACCTTCAGCCCGCGGCCGTGCGCCGAGCAGTGCAGCTCACCGTCGATCTCGTCGGCGAAGCCCTCGAACGCGTCGAACACCCACTCGAAGAACCCCCGAGACAGCGTCATCGAAGTCGTCCGCTCCGGTGCCGAGTCAATTCTTCATCTTCCGAGTTGGGATCAGGCAGGTCGAGGACAAGGCGCGTGGCGAGGAAGCTGACCGGGGTCAGCGACGAGCTCACGCAACGCCGTCATCGGCCCGCCTGGACCAACTCAGCGATCTGGAGGGCGTTGAGGGCGGCACCCTTGCGGAGGTTGTCGTTGCTGACGAACAGCGCGAGGCCGCGGCCGTCGGGAACGCCCTCGTCCTGGCGGATGCGACCGACGAAGCTGGGGTCCTTGCCGGCGGCTTGGAGCGGCGTCGGGATGTCGCTCAGTTCGACACCAGGTGCCGCAGCGAGCAGCTCGGTCGCCCGCTCGACGGAGATCGGGTGCGCGAACTCCGCGTTGATCGACAACGAGTGCCCGGTGAACACCGACACCCGCACGCACGTGCCCGAAACGAGCAGATCGGGGATCTCGAGGATCTTGCGCGACTCCCTGCGCAGCTTCTGCTCTTCGTCGGTCTCGAAGCTGCCGTCGTCGACGATCGACCCGCACATCGGCACCGCGTTGAAGGCGATCGGGCGGGCGAACTTCACCGGCGCGGGGAACGCGACGGCCTCGCCATCGTGCGTCAGCGCGGCGGCGTTGTCGACGACCTCGCGCGTCTGCTTGTCCAGCTCGTCGACGCCCGCAAGGCCCGCGCCGGACGTGGCCTGGTAGGTCGCCGTGATCAACCGGGTCAGCGTCGCCTCGTCGTGCAGTGGCTTCAGCACGGGCATGAACGCCATCGTCGTGCAGTTCGGGTTGGCGATGATCCCCTTCGGCGGATCGAGCGCGAGGTGACCGTTCACCTCGGACACGATCAGCGGCACCTCGGGGTCCATCCGGAACGCGGACGAGTTGTCGATCACGATCGCACCTGCGGCGGCGAACTTCGGTGCGAGCGCCCGCGACCCGGTCGCTCCAGCCGAGAACAGCGCGATGTCCAGCCCGCTCGGGTCGGCGGTCTCGGCATCCTCGACGACGACGTCGCTGCCCCTCCACGGCAGCGTCGTACCGGCCGAGCGGGCCGATGCGAAGTACCGCATCTCGGTGACCGGGAAGTTCCGCTCTTCGAGCAGGCGGCGCATCACGCTGCCGACCTGACCGGTTGCTCCGACGACTCCTACACGCATGCGAAAACCCTAACGTCCGCCGGTTCGACTGCCCCGTCCGGTATCGACCGGATCCGGTCGCCGGCTGGTCGCCGGCGCCGGCCGATCCGGGAGGGGCGGAGGTGCCGGGCTGGGTCCCCCGGTCTCCCCCGCCCCTCGCCGCCGCAAGCGGCCTCGGGCCCGATCCGACGAGCGGGTCAGGTGACGACGACGTTGAAGCTGGCGAACGCCCGGTCGAGTGCGGCGAGGTCGGCCTCCGTCGTGAGCTGCATCCCGATGATCGCGGTGTAGCTCCCGTCCGCCGGAACCGCCGCGAGCACGACCTGGCTCGTGGCGACGCCGCCACAATCGATCCAGATGTGGAAGCGGCCGGCGAACAACGCGTCCGCATAGTCCTGCACGCCGGCGTCGGTGCACTCACCGTCGCCCGGGGCGAAGCCCAACAACAGATCGTCGAGCGATCCGCTCACCGGTCCGACTGCGGCGAAGAAGATGCCGGGCGTGCCCCACGTCGCCGCCGAGTCCGCCAGGTTCGGCGACGCGGCGATGAACGGGGCCGTCGATCCGTCGTCCAGCGGCTGTGGTGCGGTGTTGATGTCGGTCCATTCGGCCGGCACATCGATGAAGAGCTGTCCGGTGTCGTCGACGAGGCTCGTGTACGAGGCGTAGTCCGCAGCGCCCGACGCACCGACCGCGACGTCGTCCTCCAACTCTTCGGCGAACGAGAACACGGTCTCGAGTGGCTTGTCGCCGCGGATCTCACCGCGCAACACCTCGGACGTGTCGTAGCGCAGCACCTCGATGTCGATCGGTCGGTCACCGGCGGTGCGCAGCACGTCGCAGTAGTCCGACATCGTCCCGTCGGTGCCGATGGGCAGGCCGTTCAACGCGGTGACGATGTCACCGGGGAGTACCTCGGAGTCGGAGGCGGGCGAGCCGGGCGCCACACCGGCGACCCAGATCCCGGCGATGCCCGCCTCCTCGTCCACGACGGCCTGCCCGTTGATGCCGAGCGACTCGAAGTCGCCGTCGCGCAGCTTCTCCACGACGCGCTGCGCCAGTTCGCTCCCGATCGCGAAGAACTGCGCGGTGCTCGCGCCGGACCCGAATGCGTAGTTGACCGCGACCACCTTGCCGTCTGCGCCGACGAGGGGTCCGCCGGAGTTGCCGGGCTGGATGTTCGCGTCGTGCTCGATCGCATCGTCGATCGAGGCCCACGGTGTGTCGCCGCTGGCCTGCGCCTTCGCGACGATGCCCCGGGTCAACGTGTACTCGGGGTTGCCGAGCGGGAACCCGGCGGCGTACACCTCGGTGCCGACCCTCGTCTCCGTGTCGTGCCAGGCCAGCGACGGCAACGGGTCCTTGGCGTCGAGCTTGATCAACGCGAGGTCGTTGCACTCGGACACGCCGACGATCGTTGCGTTGTAGCTCGTGGACGTGTCTCCGCCGACGTAGACCTCGAGCGTCGCGGCTCCGGTGACGACGTGGTTGTTCGTCACCGCGTAACCGTCTTCGCTGATGATGAACCCGGTGCCGGAGCCGGCGCTGACGGCATAGCCGATCTCGGGGTCACGGATCGACCCCTCGGCGATGATCTGGACGACGGCCGGCTGGACCTCGTCGAAACTCGCCGGGTTCGCGGCGGCATCGGTCGGCGGTGGCGCGGTGTCGTCCGGTGGCGGGTCGGTTGCCTGACCGGCCGCCTCCGTGGTCGGGATGGCTGTGGACTGGGTGGCTGGAGCATCGTTCGATCCGCACGCAGCCATGGCGAGCGAACCGGTAACGACGATGACCCAGAGTCGTCGTGTCATCATCTCTGCATCGTGCGACGTCACAGGACGTTTCTGCATCAGGGAGAACCACACGCGCGATACACTTCGAGGGTGCCCGACGGCCTCTGGGTCGGCCGATTCGAGGAGCTCGCTGCCCTCGAATCGAGCCTGGTCGACGTGGCGTCGATGCGCGCAACTCACGCCGTCGTCGTCACCGGCGATCCCGGCGTCGGGAAGAGCTCGCTCGTCGATGCGTTCGCCGGGACCGGCCTCGGCGACCGTGCGACCTGCGTCCGAGCGGCCCCGACCGCAGCCGAGCGATGCCTCACGTGGAGCACGCTGCGGATGCTGGTCGCATCGACGACGGCGAGCCACGACTCGCTGCCCGTTGCCCTCCGCGTCGCACTCGGATTCACCGATCCGGACGGGACGACCGGCGCGGTCGACGCGGCCGACGTCGCGTACGGCTTCGGGCGGCTGCTGTCGGCCGAGCCGCCCGATGCGGTCGTGATCGACGACGCCCAGTGGATCGACGACGCGTCCGCCGCCGCACTCAGCCACGCGATGCGGCTCGGCCTGCCGACGCTCTGGCTGCTCGCCGCCCGTACCGGCCACGCGCTGCCGGTCGACGTCGAGGCGCTGGTCGGGCGCGAGCGCGTCCGCAGGATCGACCTGGCGGGTTTCAGCCGTGCCGAGGTCGCCGAACTGGTCGCCCGCTCGACGACGCGGTCGTGGCAGCGGTCCGAACTCGATCGGATCCACGCGTTGACCGGCGGGAACGCACTGTTCGTGTGCGAGATCGCAGCCTCGACGCCCCCGGAGCAGACGCTCGACCGTCTCCGGCTTCCCGCGACGTTGGCGCAGTTGTTCGACGACCGGCTCACGGCGGTGACGACCGACGTCCACGACGTGCTCGCGATCGCGGCCCTCGCCGTCGGGCCGACGATGACCGGTCTCGAACTGTGCCGGGACAAACGGGTCGACGGCGAACTCGAGTTCGCCGAACGTCTCGGGCTGATCGAGGTCGACGGAGATCGCGTCGAGTTCCGCCACGCCCTGATCCGTCAGGCCGTCGTCGACCGGCTCGGCGGGATGGAGCGCCGGCGTGTGCACAACCTGCTCGCGAACTGCGCTGACGATCCCGAAGTGCGGGCGTGGCATCTCGGTCAGGGCGCGGTCGAACCCGATGCCGCCATCGCCGATGCGCTCGCCGACGCGGCCGCTGCGGCTGCGGAGCGCGGCGTGCCGGCGCGCGCCGCCGAGCTGCACCTCCGCTCGGCCGAGCTGACGCCTGCTGCGATGGTCGCGGCGCGTCACGCCCGCATCGCAGCTGCTGGGCGCGCCGCGTGCGATGCGGGCGATTGGCAGCACGGCAAGGAGCTGATCGAGTCGGTGATCGCGCACGATGCCGGCGAACAGCTGGTGGACGACGCGCTCTCACTGTCGGTCTGCCTCGACCGGCTCGAGGACCAGCAAGGTGCCGCCGACGTCCTGGCATCTGCTGTCGAGCGGCTGACGGGCGAACCGGCACTGCAGTCAGGACTCCTGCGGACGCTGGTCCGGCTCCAGCAGTTCTCCGACATCGCTGTGGCGGCGCGCACGGCGCAGCGGGCGCTGGAGATCGCGCCGCGCGCCGACGAGCTGGCGGTGCTCGGCGCGGAGTTGGCCGCGGCCAGCTCGCGCTTCCTGCTCGGGGAGTACATCGACGTCGACACGCTCGACCGGCGGACTGCCGAGCTCGCACCGGTCGCCGACGGCCAGAGCGCGCCCTGGTTCCTCGCGGAGCTGCTGGTGTGGAGTGATCGGCACGAGCGGGCGCTCGTCTGGCTGTCCGAACTGGAACGCCATGCCCGGCACTCGGGTCGGTTCTCCTGCTTGACCAACGTGCTGGACCAGCGGTCCGATCTCGACTTCCGCACCGGCGCGTGGGGCGACGCGACGCGCCGGATCGACGAACTCCGCGAGCTCGTCGGTGCGTTCGGCCCGTACTCCGAGACGATCCTCGCCTCCGAACGCATCAGGATGGCTGCGGTGAGCGGGGACCACGGCACTGCCGCAACGTTGGTCGACGGCGCAGCCGGCGGGCTCGGCCACCTCGCGCCGATCGTCCGGATGCAGTTCGAGGCGAACGCCGGTCTGGCCGCACTCGCCGCGTCGCGGTGGGACGACGCGGTCGCGCACCTCGACGTCGCGCACGCCCTCGCGACGGAGGTCGGGTACACCGACGTCCGGGCGAACGACTATCTCGCGGCGTACGCCGAGGCGCTCGTCCGATCCTCGCGTCACGATGACGCCGATGACGTGATCCGAATCCTGGACGACGTCGCGCGGCGGTCGCGATCGCCCGTCGCGACCGGTCTCGCCGAGCGTTGCCGCGGGATCGCCGCGGCAGCCCGTGGTGACCACGACCGCGCGTGCGTCGCACTCGAACGGGCCGTGGCGCTGCTCGCGGACGTCGGTCGGCCGTTCGAGCTCGGCCGGAGCCTGCTTGCGCTCGGCGCCGCCCAGCGCAAGCGCCGCGAACGCAGCCGGGCGAAGGCGACACTCGACCGCGCGGTTTCGATCTTCGAGACGCTGGGGGCGCGGCCTTGGCTCGAATCGGCAACGGGGGAGCTGGCGCGGCTCGGCATCCGCACGGTCGATCCGGCCGGTCCGGGGGCGTTGACCGCGACCGAGGAACGGATCGCCGACCTCGTGGCGGCGGGCCGATCCAATCGGGAAGTCGCCACCGAGTTGATCATCAGTCTGCGCACCGTCGAGTCGAACCTCACGCGGATCTACCGCAAGCTCGATGTCCGATCCCGGACCGAGCTGGCGACACGCTGGCCGACCCGCAGTGATCCGGCGGAGCCCGCGATCGCCGGGTGAGCGCGGCCGGCGACGGTGCTGCGCAACACCGTGCTAGGTGAACGGTGCCCGGCGGTGGCACAATCTGACCGTGCGCCGCCGCCCCCAACTCGTCCCGTGGAAGTCGGCGGGGCTGCTGAGCGAACGGCAGGCGAGCGGCGACGACGTCGTCCGCACGACCGGCTGGGTGTTCAACAACGAACGCGGCGAGAACCTCACGCTCGAGGAGTTCGTCGCCACCGGCGACAGCGAGGTCGCATCGTACCTGACGATCTTCGGGCTGCGGTCGCCGGACCTCGAACGGCAGACGCTCGTCGAGATCGGCTGCGGCATCGGGCGGATGACGTGCGCGTTCACGCGCGAGTTCGGCAGGGTCGTGGCGTGCGACCTCGATGCGGGCTTTCTCGAGCGTTGTCACGAGACGGTCGGCCGCTTCGGCAGGATCGAGCGGCTGTCGACGAGCCACGTCGCCGACGGGCAGACGCTCGACCTCGCGCCGAACTCGGCTGACGTCGCGTTCAGCTACATCACGTTCCAGCACTGCGACCCCGACGACGCGCTCGAACTCACCTCCGAGGCGGTCCGGGTCACCAAGCCCGGCGGCAAGGTCGTGCTCAACTACCGCTGCCGCGGCGCCGGCGACGCCGTGCTGATGCCGATGAGCAAGGTGATGCGTGGGCTCTTCCGGATCCCCAAACTCGGCACGTGGCTCGCCCGTCACCGGATGGCGGCGCGGATCGGCTGGCAGGCCAACCGCCTCAATCCCGACGAGATCATCGGCCCGCTCTCGGTGCTGTTCAGCAACGTCGAGATCTGGCGTAACCCGAAGAGCCACGTCCACGGTCGTGGCGCGGTCGTGCAGACGTTCGACGGCATCAACAAGAAGCACTACTGGGTGGTCGGCACCGTCCGCTGACGCCCCTTCGCGGCGATTGCGTTCGGTGTGGAGTGCCGTCGCCCTAGCTCGCCGCCTCCGCGACCACGTCTGCGATGAACGCCAGCGATTCCCCGGTGTCGACGCGGTAGTAGAAGCCCATCGACGCGCACTGGCTGTCGCCCCACGACGTCACGCCGACGACGACCTGGTCGCCGTGCGGGCCGCGCAGGATCGGGCCGCCGGAGTCACCGAAGCACGTTCCTTCGTCGCCCTTCGACTGGTTCTGCGACACCCGCAGCCACGCGTCCTGGAGGCCCTGGAACGCGCTCTGCGCGTACTGCCGGCGGTCGAGGTACTCGATGTCCCACGGCGGCGGGTCGCTGAAGCTGGCGCCGTACCCGACGACGACGAATCGCTCGCGGTGCTCACCGTTGCGGCGGACCTTCGTGCGACGGAGGTCCTCCAACTCGTCGAGCGGAGCGACGCTCATCGGGGTCACCCCGGCGACCGGTTCGGCCAGGATGATCGCGGCGATGTCGTGAGGATCCGACGTCGGGCCCCAGTCGTAGTCGGGACTGTTGACGACGCGCACGATGTCGAGGCACGTGTCGCACTTCACCGTGGCGTCGGGCGGGTCGAAGTCCGACGGGTCGGCGTCGAAGCTGACCCAGACGTGCGGTTCGCCGATCGGGACGCCGTTCGCATCGGTGAGGCCGTCCGCGACGAGCCCCTCAGCGCAGTGGCCCGCCGTCAGGAAGACCTGCGGGTGGATCAGCGTGCCGCTGCAGTACACCCCGAGCCCGAACTCCGGTGCGCCGAGCACGCGCCAGTCGACGATGATCGCGCCGACGGCCGGATACTGCTCGCCGGGACCCGTCGTGTCGAACTCGCCCCACGTGATCGCCGAGACCGACGCGCTCACGATCATCGTCGACGCGACACCCGCCGCCACGGCCAGCCGTCTCAGTCCTCGCTGCATGTCAACCTCCTCGTACTCGCGAGTGCGCAGTCTCGCACCAACGGATGCGTCGCGAAAGCGCGAGTTCGGCCGGCCGACGGCCACCGAGCGGGCTCAGCGGCGTTCGGGGAGGGGGGCGCTGTAGTCGGCGCCGGAGTCGAGGCCGAACGCAGTGTGCAGCGTGCGCGCGGCCCGCTCCATGTCGTCGGCCGGGATGATGATCGAGATGCGGATCGTCGACGTCGAGATCATCTGGATGTTGATCTCTTCGTCGGCGAGCACCCGGAACATCTTCGCAGCGATACCCGGTGCCGACTTCATGCCCGCGCCGACGAGCGACACCTTCGCGATGTCGTTGTCATGGGTGACTCCGGTCGCGCCGATCTCCTCGGCGACGCGCTGCACGATCGCTTCGGCCTGATCCATGTCGGACATCGGCATCGTGAAGCTGATGTCGGTCGTGCCGTCGGTCGACGTGTTCTGCACGATCATGTCGACGTTGACGTTGGCCTCCGCCAGTGGCTCGAAGAGCGCGGCCGAGACACCGGGGCGGTCGGGCACACCGAGCACGGTGACCTTCGCCTCGGTCATGTCGGTGACGACACCGGAGATGATCGGATCTTCCATCGAGGGCTCCTCGTTGCTGACCCATGTTCCCTGTTCCCACGTGAACGCGGAACGGACATGGAGTGGAACGTCATGGTTGCGGGCGAACTCGACCGACCGGAGGGCGAGCACCCTCGACCCCGCGCCGGCCATCTCGAGCATCTCGTCGAAGTGGACCTTCGCCAGCTTGCGCGCTCGCGGCACGATGCGCGGATCGGCGGAGAAGACACCGGTGACATCGGTGTAGATCTCGCACGCGTCGGCGCCCATCGCCTGGGCGAGTGCGGAGGCCGTGAGGTCGGAGGCACCGCGCCCCATCGTGGTGATCTCCTTGGCGGTGCTGACGCCCTGGAAGCCCGCGATCACCGCAACCTTCCCGTCGGACAGGGCGGCGCGCACGCGGTCGCCCTTGACCTCGAGAATCTTCGCTTTGCGGTGGGTCGTGTCGGTGATGATGCCGACCTGGCTGCCGGTGAAGCTGATCGCCTCGATGCCACGGTCGGCGAGCGCCATCGTGAGCAGGGCCGCCGTCTGGCGCTCACCCGTCGTCAGCAGCATGTCCATCTCGCGGCCGGGCTGGTTCGCCGACACCGAGTTCGCGAGCGCGATCAGGTTGTCGGTGGCCTTGCCCATCGCGGACACGACGACGATGACGTCGTTGCCGTGCTTCTTCGTGAACATCACGTTGTCCGCGACGGCGCGGATGCGGTCCGGGTCGGCCACCGAAGTGCCGCCGTACTTCTGGACGATCAGAGCCACGAGTTCGTGAGGTTACTTGTCAGCGTCGCGATGCAGCCGGTTGGTTCGCGTCGTCACCGTGCGAGGCATGACTACGACTGCTTGACGACGTGTTCGACGACGTCGAACGACATCAGGTCGGCGCCCTGCGCGACCGGCTTGCGCTGCTCGGCATTGCCGTCGGCCTGCCCGGAGCCGTGGCCACGTTCGAAGTCCTGGCTGTTCATCCAGTTCTGGAACGCCTCCTCCGACGCCCACCGCGTGTACACGAAGTAGCGGTCCTCGCCCTCGGTCGGGCGCAGCAGTTGGAAGTCCTCGAACCCCTCGAACTGCTCGACCATCTTGGCGCGCCCGGCGAAGCGGCCCTCCAGCTGCGGGCCCATGCCCTCGGGGATCGTGATGGCATTGATCTTGACGACGCTCATCGCCCCAGCATGCCAATTCACCGCCCCATTCCGACGCTCCGGTGAGAGGTGAGAGGACCTGTCACACCCAGATCTCACCGCACGCGGCGTTGCACGGCGTGCGGTGAGAGTCAGGAGTACCTGTGCCTCTCACCTCTCACCGGAGGGCTGTTGGGTGAGTTCGGCGAGGGTCGTCAGCGCGTCGAAGACGTCGGTGAAGCGGGTCGTCAGCGGTGACATCCCGAGTCGCAGGATGTCCGGATCGCGCTTGTCGACGACCACCTTGCGGGCGAGCAACTCGCCGTGCAGCCGCGACGCGTCCGCGTGCCGGATCGCGACGTGCCCACCCCGCCGCTCGGCAGCGCGAGGCGAGATCGTCTCGAGTCCGAGCTGGTCGGCGATCGTGATCCCGAGCTCGGTCAGTTCACGCGCCTTCGCGGCGATCGCGGCGATGCCCGCCTCGGCGGTGACCGCGATGCCCTCGCGGGCCCCGACGAGGCCGAGGATGCCCGGTGTTCCGTTCAGCAGCCGTCCGATGCCAGGCCGCGGGTCGAACGGGCGGTCCATCGCGAACTGGTCGGCCTGGCCGAACCACCCCCAGATCGGTTGCGTGATGCGGTCGTGCAGATGTTCGGCGACGTAGGTGAACGCCGGCGAGCCCGGCCCACCGTTGAGGAACTTGTACGTACAGCCGACGGCGAGATCGGCGCCGAGTGCGGGGAGGTCGAGGTCGAGCACCCCGACCGCGTGCGACAGATCCCACACCGTCTCGGCGCCGGCGGCGCGAGCGCGGGCGGTCTCGGCCGCGACGTCGGCGATCTCGGCGGTGCGGTAGTCGACCATCGAACGGACCACGACGTCGACGCCGTCGAGGTCATCGAGGCCGGCCCGGACCTCCCCGCCGCGCAACCGCGCAACGCCTTCGGCGACGTACCGATCGGTCGGGAAGTCGGATCGGTCGATCGCGATCACCGGGCCACCCCGAGCGGCCGTGCCGAGGTCGAGCGCGACGTTCACGAGCTGGAAGATGCCGACGGTCGTCGAATCGTGGACGGCGACCGCGCCCGGCGCGGCGCCGAGCAGCGGCGCGAGCCGTGCACCGACGTCGAGCGGCATGTCGAGCCAGCCGTGCTCCCACCATGACGTGATGAGGTCGCCGGCCCATTGCCGTTCGACCGCGTCCCGCAGCGCAGCGACCGTCCGCCGCGGCGTCATCCCGAGTGAGTTGCCGTCGAGGTAGATCAGGTCGGGATCGGGGATCACGAACTCGTCGCGCCACGCCCGCAGGGCGTCGGCGGCGTCGAGTCGTTCGGCATCGGCACGGTCGATCACCGCGCCAGCCTGCCAAACCCCGACGCCGATACCAGAATGGGTCAGGGGACCTTCGACGCGACGACGCGACCGTTCTCGTCGCGGAACTGCGCCTCGAAGTTGTAGGCCTCGGCTTCGAGCGGGTTGCGGTGGTACGCGGTCGGCTTGCTGATGTAGCTCGGCAGCTCACCGCTGCCGTCGAGGTAGCCCTCGCCGTACTTGCACGCGAAGCCCTTCTCGCCGCCGAGGCGTTGGTACTGGTCGACGTGGACGACCTCGTGCACCAGCTTCACGAACTGGGTCGGGTCGGACTCGGTCAAGGTCTTGTCGCGCCAGTAGATCGTCCAGTCGAAGGTCATCGCGTAGATCGAGCCCTCCTTGCTGAACTTGTTCGACGGCAGCCGGCAGCCGGTGCGCACACGGATCTGGTCCACGTCGAGTTCCGGGAACAACGTCTGCAGCTTCGCCCGCGTCGCGACCTGCAGTTCCTTGCGGGGGCGGAAGAAGTTCGCCAGCTCGGCCGAACGGCGCGTCTCGCTGAGGATCGCCTTCCCGAGCGCGCAGCCGACCGGGATCGCCTTCGGCTTCAAGAACCCGAGTGCTTCGCCGATCGACCGGATCGTTCCGAAGAGTGCCATGGGGCCAGCCTTCCACCATCTCCCGCCGCGCGCCACCGAAGCAGAGTTGTGTCAGACACAACTCTGCTCGTCAGGGCTCGACCAGCGCGATGAAGCTGGCGTGGCGGACGAGGCCCTCGTTCGTGAACTCGGCGATCTCGATCGCTGCGGTCAGCGCCGGTTTCACCCACACCGCGCCGCGCCGGTGTTTCGGGGGCGGCAGCGTCGCGAACGGGCACGTGTCGACCTCCAGTGCCCGCAGGCGCGTCGTCAGGTCCGCCAGCGTGCGCTGGTCGAAGCCAGTGCCGACCCCGCCCGCGAACCGGAGCGTCCCCGCATCGTCGTCGAGGCCGACGAGCAGCGCGCCGAACGACGACTCCCGGTTGCCGCTGCCGGCGGTGTAGCCGCCGATCACGACGTCGACCCGCCGCCGGTTCTTGACCTTGATCCAGTCCTTCGAGCGCGTTCCCGGCCGGTAGGTCGAGTCGACCCGCTTGGCGATCACGCCTTCGAGGTGTTGCGCGGCGGTCGCCTCCAGCAGCGCCGCACCGTCACCGATCCGATGCGCCGGGACGAGCCAGTTCGGTCCCGGCTCGACCAGTTCCTCGAGCAGCCGCCGCCGGTCGAGGTACGGCAGCCCGATCGTGTCCGTGCCACCGATCGAGAGGACGTCGAAGACGTGCAGCACCGCCTGCCGGTCCGAACCCCGCCCACTCTGCTGCACGAGCTCGAACCGGGGGCGACCGTCGTCGTCGAACACGACGAGTTCGGCGTCGAGGATCGCCTCGGTCGTGTTGACGGCATCGGCCAGGGCCTCGAACTCCGGCCAGCGATCGGTCACGTCCTTGCCCGACGTGCTCTGCAGCCGGACCCGGCCGTCGGCGACGAACACGATCGTGCGGTAGCCGTCCCACTTGATCTCGTACGCCCAACCCTCGTCGGGGGCGGGGAGTGAGCCCATCGACGCCTTCATCGGCAGGACCGGAAACGTCAGGCTCACGACGGCGATCGTGTCACGTCGGGCGTACGTCGCCCGGCAGCCGGCTCGACAGCACGCCGTCCGCCTCGAGTTGGTCGAGCCGGTCGTCGTCGTAGCCCAGCAGCTCGCGGAGCACGCTCCGGTTGTCCTCGCCCCGATACTTCGGTACGCCCGCGATGCCGACGTCCGGAGCGTCACCGAACCGCCAGGGCACGTTCGGGACGCGGATCGTTCCGCCGCGCCGGTCGTCGACGTCGACGGTCGCGCGACGCTGTCGCGCCCAGTCGGTGTCGGCGAGGTCGCCCGGCTGGCGGACGCGTCCGGTCGCGAGACCGACCTCGGCGAACCGCTGCTCGAAGTGCTCGGCGCTCGGGATCTTCGCCGCGTCGCCGGCGATGATCGAGCACAGGTCGTCGTAGTTCGCGACGCGCGACGCGACATCGACGAAACGTTCGTCGTCCGCGAGGTCGGGGCGGCCGATCGCGGCGATGAACAACTCGAACGTCCCACGCTCGGCGGGGTGGCCGCTGACGATGTACGACTCGCCGGTCGCGATCTGCATCACGAGGTAGTCGCCCGGCCGGAAGCTGCGGATGGCGTTCGGGTCGACCGGCTCGGTCCAGAGTGCGTCGTGCAGGTGCTCGTTGACGTACATCATCGTCTCGGCCATCGAGATGTCGAGCGTCTGCCCCCGCCCGGTGCGCTCGCGCTGATACAGCGCGGCGAGAATCGCAGCGGCCGTCTCGATCCCCGTGTACACGTCGGCGTGGCTGTGCGGGTCTTTCGTGTACGCACCGCTGCGGGCGTTGCCCTGCGACGCGATGATGCCGCTCTCCGCCTCGACGACCGGGGCGTACGCCCGCCGGTGCACCCAGGGGCCGGTCTGCCCGTACCCCGACAGCGACGCGTAGATCAGCCGGGGGTTGCGCGCCAGCGCGACGGCGGGGCCGACGCCGAGTCGATCCATCACACCGGGCCGATAGTTCTCGACGAGCACGTCGGCGTGGTCGCAGAGGTCGAGCAGCACCGCACTCCCGGCGTCGGTGCCGAGATCGATGCTGAGGTTCCGCTTGCCGGTGTTCTGCTGGACGAAGTAGCTCGCCAGGCCGTTGCGGCGGGGCGACGAGAAACGGGTGAGGTCGCCGGCCGGAGGTTCGACCTTGATCACGTCGGCGCCCAGGTCCGTGAGCATCCGGGTGCAGTGCGGGCCCGACAGCACGCGGGTCAGGTCGAGCACGCGAACACCGGTGAGCGGCGATGACATCGATCCATCGTGGCCGACGCGGCCGCGTGCCGACGAAGCACGGCGCGGGGAGGCTCGGGCGCAGATGACGGGTGACACGCACGAACTGGCCCACGAGGTTTTTCTGACGCCTACCATGGGCAAATGGCCAGGTCGGACAACCCGCCCGTCATCGACGGCATCGAGGATCTCGTCCTCGTGGGCGAGGGCGGATTCGCGGTCGTGTACCGGGGCCATCAGCCGGCGTTCCGACGGAACGTCGCGGTCAAGGTGCTCGCCCGATCCGGCCTCGACGCGGGGGACCGCAGCCGCTTCGACCGCGAGTGCCAGGCGATGGGGGCGCTGTCGGATCATCCGGGGATCGTCACGCTGTACGACGCCGGCTTCACCGCGGACGAGCGGCCGTACCTGGTGATGGCGTACGTCGCCGACGGAACGCTCAGCGACCGGATCGGCCAGAGCGGCGCGATGAGCTGGAAGGACGTGACCGACCTCGGCGTCCGGATGTGCGGCGCGCTCGAGACGGCCCACCGCGCCGGCGTCCTGCACCGCGACATCAAGCCGGCCAACATCCTGCTCGCGCGCTACGGCGAACAGCTCAGCGACTTCGGCATCGCCCGCATCCAGGGCGGGCACGAGACGCGCAGCGGCGTGATCACGGCGTCGGTCGCCCACGCGCCGCCGGAGATCCTCGACGGGCTGCCCCCGACACCGCAGGCCGACATCTACGCGCTCGGGTCGACGCTCTACGAGGCGCTGACCGGGAAGGCCGCGTTCGTCAGCGACACCGACGAGGGTCTGTTGCCGATGATCCGCCGGGTGCTCAGCGATCAGCCGCCCGACCTGCGCGAGCGCGGTGTGCCGGGCGTCGTCGCTGCGTTGATCGAGACGGCGATGGCGAAGGATCCGGCGCAGCGCTACGCGAGCGCTGAGGCATTCGGGCTCGCCTTACGGGGCGCGCAGGCCGTCCTCGGCATCCACGTCGCCGACCTCGTGATCGTCGGCGAACCGGGGGCCACGCCGCCGCCGAACGGCGCGAACGGCAGTGCGCCGACCGTTGCGCCGGCGCCGCCCGCCGACGAGCCGGTCGAGTCGCCGGAGCCCGACGCGCCGCTCGCGGAGGAGCAGCCACCGGCTGCCGACGACGGAGCGGCCGAGCCTCCCGAGGCGCCGGCCGCCGACGAGAGGCCTGCCGACGTGCCGGCGGGCCAGACGATCGTCGTCGAGCCGCCACCGCACGCCGAGCCGCCACCGCACGCAGGGCCGCCACCGGAAGAACCGCCGGCCGAGCCAGCGCACGGCGGTCCGCCTCCGGGCGACCGGCCACCGGCGGACACGACCCCGCCGTCGTCCGATGTTCCGCCGCCGGCCGCGGCGTTCGTGTCGACGCCGGAACCATCGGGCGGCGGCAAGAAGAAGGTCGCCCTCATCGGCGGCGGGCTGCTCGGTGTCGCCGCGCTGGTCACCGGTGTTCTCGTGCTCACCGGTGACAAGGCAGGTGACGAACCGATCCCGCCACTGGCGTCAGAGGGCCCGACGACCGAGGTCGTCGACTCGGTCGCCGACACGGTTCCCGACGTCGAATCGACGACCACCGTCGAGCCGGACGACACGACGCCCGACGATTCCGTGCCCGACACGAACGTCGACATCCCCGTCGTGCCCGAAGGGGTGCAGGTCGGCGTGATGGCGTTGGCGGCCGGCCCGAACCACCCGCTGGTCGCCAGCCTGGACGAGACCGCGAACGAACTGGACGTGCCGCTGGTGCGCAGCGACCCGTCCGGTCGAGCCGCCGACGAGTTGGCTGCGCTGATCTCGGCCGGCCAGAACGTGATCATCGCCCTCGCCCAGGATGCGACCGGCGACGCGGTCGCCGCGCTCGCCGAGGCGGCGACGGAGAACCCGAACGTGACGTTCGTCGTGATCGATGCCGTCGTCGACTCGCCGAACGTCGCTTCGACCTCGTTCGCCGATCACGAGGGCTCGTTCATGGTCGGTGCGATCGCCGCACTCACGTCCCAGACGGACCGTGTCGGGTTCATCGGCGGCATCGACAACCTCCGCATCCGACGGTACGAGTCCGGTTTCGTCGCCGGGGCGCGCCATGTCGATCCGACCATCCAGGTCGACGTCCGATACTTCCCGGGCGACGGCCAGCGCGTCGGCGACGCCGGTCTCGAGCGAGAGACCGCGACGTCGATGTACGACCTCGGCGCCGACGTGATCTTCCATGCCGGAACCGTCGGGACCGGGCTGTACCAGGCGGCCGCGGCCGCACCGGATCGCTGGGCGATCGGCGCCGACACCGATCGTGCGGTCACCGTGGCCCCGGAGTTGCGCGACTCGATCCTGACGTCGATGGTGAAGTCGTACGCCCCGGTCGCGGCGGATGCGCTCCGCACCGCGCTCGACGAGGAGATCGCCGCTGGCCTCGTCAGCCTCGGTCTGGCGGAGGGCGGCGTCGGGTGGTCGACGACCGGGGGCCACCTCGCTCCGATCGAGGCCGAGATCGCAGCGATCGCGGACGACGTGACGGCCGGCAACATCGAGGTTCCGAGCCTCATCGAACTGCGCGCACTCGCACCGCTCGGTCCGGACTGCCCGAGCGAGGGGTGCATCGCGCGCATCATCGGCGCCGAGTTGTCGGGGTCGGAGCTCGCGATCACGATCGAGGCGAACTGGACCCTGGACGAAGCGGCGAACCATCTCCACTACTTCTGGTCGCCGCGATACGAGCCGAACCAGGTCGGCGCCGACTCTGCCGAGCGCTTCGGGGTCGAAGTCGGCGCGTGGGACCTCGACGGCCGCTACCCGATCTACGTCACCGAGGGCGAGGTCTCGCTCAGCCGCCGCACGGTCGAGGACACGCGCCTCTGCCTGACACCTGCCGACGGGCTGCACAACGTGATCAACCCCGCGCTGTTCGACTGCCTGATCTTCAACAGTTGAACACCGCCGTCAACGGACGTGGTGCTCGTTGTAGACGAACGATCGCTTGCCGAGGTGCACGATCATCCCGCTGTGCAACGCGAGACGCTCGTCGGCGGCGAGCTGGCGGAGCGGTTCGTTCGGCCCGGCCTGCACGTACGTGTGGTTGCGGCTGCCGAGGTCGGTGATGATGACGTCCCAGTCGCTCAGCTCGAGGAGCGCGTGACGGCGTGACACGCTCTGGGCCAGATCGGACACGACGAACGGCGCGGCCTGGCCGGTCCGCACCAACTCGTCCACGGTCGGGTCACGGCCGATCACGGTGTTCCACCGGACCGTCAGCGTCGAGCCGTCGTCGAGGGTCAGCACGCCGAGCGGCGGTCGCGGCCCCTCGGTCAGCACCATCGTGCGGCTCGCACCCATCTTGACGCCGGTGCGCGAGCAGTACTTCGCGTCCGGGTGGTTGAAGAAGCCGCGGGGCGAGTACACGCCGATGACGTGGATCGTTCGCTCGTACGGTGGTCGGTCGTCTTCGTCCTCGGGCTCGGCGAGAGCGACGGGCAGGGGTGCCCGGTCGGACAGATCGACGTCGTCGGTCAGCGAGATCGCTTCGAACGGTTCGTCGTCGCCCTCGTCGTCCTCGTCGGCCTCGTCCTCGTCGGTCGTCTCGGCGGCTGCGTCGGCGTCGGCGTCGGCGTCGGGCGGCGCGGGCGGCCCCGGCGGCTCGGCGGCTGCGTCGACGATCGGCGTCTCCTCGGTCGGCGGTGCGTCGTCGGCCGGCGTCAGCAGTTCCTCGGCCTCGTCCGGCGTGGCATCGCGGGCGGCCACGAGGACGCCACCGCCCGGCACGGTGCCCGCGCCGAGATCGCTCCACGCCTCCACACCCGGATCCGCGACGTCGCCGGCTGCGAGCGTGAAGCCTGCGGTCAACGAGATTGTCTCGGTCACGCCGAGCACGTGGTCGGCGCCGCCGGCGCGACCCTCCGGCCATGTCAGCTCGACGTCGCCGTGGAGGAACACCGACACGGTGTCCTCGCCGATCGTCGCGACGGCGATCGGTGGTGGGTCGTCCTCGGCGAGCAGCACGCGGGCCAGCCGCCGCACGCGGTCGTCACCGGCCGTCTCGCCGATCGCCCTGGTGAGCTGATCGACGACGTCCGGCTCGATCCCCTCGGAACGTCCGACGACGACCAGCGTCTCGTCGATGCGCATGACCATCCCGTCACCGGGGATCAGGCCGACTCGCACGTCCGCAGTCATCGGCGCACCCGCTCGAGATCGTCCGCGAACTCTTCTGCCGTCTGATACCGCTCCGCTCGTTCGGGTGCGACCGCCCGCTCGACGATCGGCCGGAACCGCTCCGGCAGCTGCTCGCTCACGACCGGTCGGCGGTGGAGCACGTGCCGGAACGCGTCGAGCACGTTGCGCTCCGGGATCACGCCGTAGGCGCCCTCGCCGCTGATCACCCGGTGCAGCGTCAGGCCCAACGACCAGATGTCCGACGACCGTGCGGCCCGCTCACCCCAGATCACCTCCGGCTCCATGTACTCGATCGAACCGATCGGGCCCATCCCGGTCGTCGTCATCCCCGGGGTGAGGATCTGGGCCAGGCCGAGGTCGCCGAGCCGTCCGCGACCGCTGTCGAGCAGGATGTTCGACGGCTTGATGTCCCGATGCACGACGCCGACCTCGTGCAGCGCGTGCGCCCCCCGAGCGGCGTCGACGACCGCGGTGAGCTTCGTCTTCGGGTCGACGTCGGGGTTGTCGAGCGTGCCCTCGCCGTACCACCCCATCGCGTAGAACAGGCGCCCGTTCTGTTGCCCGGCGTCATAGACGCTGACGAGGTGTTCGGACCGGACCGCCCCGAACACCCGCAGCTCGTTCGCGACCTGCCGGAACTCCTTGTCGGTGGCGTGCCCGGCCATCACCTTCAGCGTGACGAACTCGACGTCGAGCCCCAGCCGTGCCGGAGGGCGCGCCTTGTAGAACGTGCCCGAGTTGCCCTCGCCGATCGGCTCGAGCACCTGGTAGTCGCCGACTCGGGTCATTGCTCCTCTTCCTCGGACATCGGGACAGCGTCGCCCCCATCGTCGCGCGTCGGGCGGTCGGTCAGCGCGGCGAGCTGTTCGCGAAAGCGCGGTCCGACGTCGAGGCGGGAGCGGCCGAACGATCGCTCGAGGTTGACGGGCGGCAGCCCGAGGATCGCCCGCCGATGTCGTTCGAGCATCCAGAGCCCGCCGATCACGACGACGCCGCCGAGTGCCGCGTACACGATCAGTGCCGCGTCGGGCTCGCGAATCAGCCCGTCGAGGAAGATCACGGTGCTCATCGTCTCCGCCGTCGCGAGCGCGACGACGAACCGGGCGAGCTGGCGGTCGGACACCTTGGAGACCGCCCACGAGCCGAGCGGCGCGCCGAACCCGACGACGGGCACGGCGGCGAGCCACAACCCGAAGAGGTCGTACCGGCCGGCATCGAGCGGCGTCGCCGACCCGAACCCGATCGTGTCCGCGTCGATCCGCCCGACGGTGTCACCACCGACCGACGCCACTCGGCCGGCCTCGTCGAGGTGCACCGACAGTTGGCCGTCCATGATCCCGAGCACGAGGAATCCGACGATCGAGACGCCGGCCATCACGATCACGCTCGACGGGATGCCCACCCGCGGGCTGAGGCCGAGCAGCACGACGACGGTCAGGTAGAGCGTGACGTCCGCACCGGACCCGACGAGCCAGGACAGCAGCCCCCCGATCAGCCCGGTGATCACGAGCGCCGCGAGGATGCGGGGGCCGAGGGCCGGCATCGTCACCAGCCGCTCGAGCACATGGGAGCGGTACCCGAGGTAGACGACGACCGCCATCGCGGCGACGAGCAGCGTGAACGTGACCTTGACGTACGGCCCGGGCAGCGTCGACGGCCAGAACGGCTGGTCGCTGCGACCGAGCAGGAGTGCGCCGAGGAGGAAGCCGGTCAGCGCGGCCGGCAGCACGATCCCGACCGCCCGCCAGGCGACGAGACGGCGGGTCACCAGGATCGCGATCGCGGCGGTGCCCATGCCGACGGTCTGGATCACGAGCGAGAACGTGCGGGCGACCTCCGCGTCGATGTCGAGCACCTTGGTGAACACCGGGAACGCCACGGCGCCGCCTCCCTGCGGGGTCGAGCCGGCGACGAAGCTGCCGGAGACCATCGTGACGGCGGACACCCATTGATCGCCGACGCGGCCCCACTGGCCGGCGGCGGTCACGTACAGCAGCCAGGTCACGAGGACCCCGGTCGACACGCCGAGTGCGACGCGCGACCGGTGCCGCCTGACGGCGTCCCGCTGCGTGCGCCCCGCGTCGATCGTCGACTCGAAGTCGGTGGGGCTCACAGCAGCCGCCCACCTCGGAACCGCCAGCGGAGGAACACGACCCGCATCGGGCCGTTGGCGGTCAGCCAGATCACGATCCAGGTCGACGCGAAGTGGACGGTGAACGCATCGACGGGGACGCTGCCGAGCGACCACGGGAGATCCTGGCGCAACAGGAGGTACACGACGATGGCCTCCGGGAGCCCGGTGACCAGCCCGAACAGCGTCGGCCAGTCCTTCTCCCAGCGAAACTGCTGCAGCGCGTGGTACAGCAGTTCCCAGCCGATCCCGACGACGGCCACGAGCACGAGCGCGCCGAACGCGAGGCGGTACACGTCGCCGAGGTCGGCACCGTCGACGAGCGTCACCAGCAGCGGCCCGATCAGCAACGTCCACACGACGCCGACGGTCACCACGAGGAACAGCCGGGTCTGGATGCGTCCGAACAGCGTCGGCGTCATGGTGTGCGGTCCCTCATCCACCGCATCCACTGGGTGACGGATCGGAGTGGTCCGAGCCGTTTGCCGAAGCCGCGCGCCGCGAGATCGTCGGCGATCTGCAGCGCCGCGTACTGCAGGCCGAGGAACGAGTCGACGCCGGCGTAGTACCCGCCGAGCGTCATCGAGCCCGACGCGTACATCGCGCCCGCGCCGCTGGCGGTGCCGCGCACCTCGAATGTCGGCTCGACGTCGAGGCGGCCGTACGGGTTCTGGGCCGCCCCGGTGTGGGCGAGCAGGTCGGCCATCAGCCGGTGCTCGTCGAGGCGGGCGAGCAGGCCGGTGGCGTCGATGATGAACTGCGCTTCGATTTCCTGCGAGCCGCCGTCCTGCGTGCGGATCCGGGTGACGATCGCGTCGCGGCCGTCGGTCTGGTCGACGTGCTCGACGCTGCCGACGATCTGTTCGTAGAACCCTTCGGCGGCGCCGCGTTCGAGCTGGTGCTTCCAATCGCGCCGCGGGGCGGTGTTCGTCCCGCCCATCTCGCGGATCAGCTCGGCGCGTCCTTCGCCGTCGAGCCGTTCCAGGTCGACCCGCAGCTGGCCGCCCCATGCGGCCTTCGGGAAGTTGAAGCCTTGGTACGCGAAGCCGTTGCCGCCCGGTCGGCGGAACGTGCGGCGCTCACCCTGGGGGCCGCCGACGTAGTTCCGGAACAGGTGGATGATCTTGGTCTGCGCACCGCGCCCCACGCGGTCGTCGATCAGGCGCTGCAGGATTCGCGAGCCGACGATGCCGCTGCCGCGGACGAGGACCGTGCACGGTCGGCGCAACAGTTCCTCGTACATGTGGTCGTGCGGCTCGTAGGCGTTGACGACCCGCATGTAGTCGCCCGTGCGCTCGCGGTACTCCTGGAGGTCCGGCAGGAACGCGACGCCGGGGTAGCCGATCGCGAGATGGACGAAGTCGCAGCGGTAGGCGACGCGCCGCGTCGCGCCCGGTTCCGGCCGCGTCTGCAGCACGAAGTAGCCGCCGTCGTGACGTTTGCGGACCATCCGGACGTAGCCGAGCGTGACCATGTCGTTCCAGTGGATCCGCTTCGCCTCGCGGGCGACCGACTCGTAGACCTGGCCGGCCTTCGGGGTGAAGTACTCGTCGAGCACCGGCTCGGTGACGACCTGCCAGATGCGCCGCGGCGACTTCTCGGCCCACGCCTCGCGCAGCGCGTAGCTCGGGAAGCCCCAGATGTTGTCCATCACCGAGCTCGCGTCCGAACGCAGCCGTTCGTGGCGGGGGATCTGTGAGTTCGTCGCGAGGTACTCGTAGGTCTCGGTCGGCGTGAGGCTGTCGCCGAGCACCCGGATGTCACCGACCGCGACGCCCGCGCTGCGAAGGAAGTCGACCATCGCGAACGACCCGAGGCCGCCACCGACGGTGACGAACGGGACCTCGATGACGGGGATGCCCGCGGCCTCCAGGTCGCGCTCGTCCCACACGCTCGTCCTGATCAGGTCCTCGGTGAGGTCGCCCGCGACGGCCGTCTCCGCCGAGTCGTCACTCACCGTCTGGTCACCGCTCATCTCGACCCCCGTACGCAGCGACTCTAGATCAACGCAGCCGACGCGACGAGCACGGATGCGCCGCCGCGATGGCCCCCTCGGGCACGCGATCACGATCCGCCCGATAGCGTTCAGAGCTTCGCCGGTCGACCCCCCGCCTGGTGAGCGCTTTCGGATTGTCTCTGTTCCGGCCGGGCGCTGTTGAACGAGAGGAAATCCAGATGACCATGATCGACGACGCGCCGCGCGCGTCCACCCACCCCACGATGTCCGACGTCGGCCCCGGCGTCCCGTTCGCCGAGCTCGGCCTGCCGAGATCGATCGTCGAACTCCTGCACGAGCAGGGCAAGATCGACGCGTTCCCGATCCAAGCCGCCGTGATTCCCGACGCGCTCGCCGGCCGCGACGTCGCGGGGCGCGCTCCGACCGGCTCCGGCAAGACGCTCGGCTTCGGCCTCCCGCTCGTTGCCGGGCTCGTCGACGCCCGGCCCCGGCGACCCGTCGCGCTCGTGCTCGCGCCGACCCGAGAGCTGGCCGAGCAGATCATGGCCGAGCTCGCGCCGTTCTGCAGGGCCGCAGGCCACTGGGCGGCGTCGATCTACGGCGGCGTCGGCTACGGCAACCAGCGCAAGGCGCTCGATCGCGGCACGGAGTTGGTCGTCGCCTGCCCGGGCCGCCTGGAGGACCTCATCCAGATGCGGGCGATCGATCTGTCCGACGTCACCACGGTCGTTGTCGACGAGGCGGACCAGATGGCCGACATGGGCTTCCTGCCCGCCGTGCGCCGCATCGTCGGCCAGACCGCCGCCCGCCGGCAGGTCCTGCTGTTCTCGGCGACGCTCGACGGTCCCGTCGCCAAGCTCGTCGAGGACTTCCAGCACGACCCCGTCCGCCACGAGGTCGGGCCGAAGGGTCCCGACGTCCTCGCCGCCGACCACCGGTTCTGGCTCGTGCCGCGGGAGAAGCGCCAGGAGGTCTCCGCGCAGATCATCGAGCGGCTCGGTGCGACGATCGTCTTCACGCGGACCCGCCACGGAGCCGACCGGTTGGCGAAGCAACTCGGCAAGCACGGCGTGCAGGCGGAGCCGATCCACGGTGGGCGCAGCCAGGGTCAGCGCGATCGTGCGCTCGCCGCGTTCAAGCAGGGCAAGGCGGCCGCGCTGATCGCCACCGACGTCGCCGCACGGGGCATTCACGTGGACGGCGTCAACGGCGTGATCCACTACGACCCGCCCGCCGAGCACGCGACCTACCTGCACCGCTCCGGACGCACGGCCCGTGCCGGTGCGTCCGGCACGGTCGTGTCGCTGCTCGAGGGCAGCCAGAAGAAGGACGCGCTGAAGTTGCAGCGCGCCGTCGGGATCGACTCGCCGCTGACCGACGCCGCCGTCCACCGGCTCGTCGCTGCACCGTCGCCGGTCGTCGCACCGGAACCGGTCGTCTCGCGACGGCACACCGGGCGCAAGCAGCAGGTGACTGCGCCGGCGGCGCCATCGGCGCAGGGCGACGGATCGGTGAAGTTCTTCAACTCGGGCCGGGGCTACGGCTTCATCGTCCCCGACGCCGGCGGAAAGGACCTGTTCGTGCACTATTCGAACATCGTCACCGACGGCTTCAAGTCGCTCGGCGAGAAGCAGCGCGTGTCGTACGACGTCCGCCCCGGACGCAACGGCAACGAAGCGTTCGACGTCCGCGTCGTCTGACCCGTCCACGTCAAAGTTGTGTCAGACACAACTTTGACTCGGTCGGTCGATGTCTAGTCTCGGTTGATGCATGACGACCGGGAACTCGTCGAGGGGCGGATCCGGCGTGAACTGTGGGAGCGCGTCCTCCCGCTCGTGCATGCAGACCGGCAGCCGCTGACGATCAGCGCGGGACCGGACCG
>JAHEKY010000140.1 GCA_024644465.1 Ilumatobacteraceae bacterium
CGACCCGGCTGACGTCGTGGCGGCCGTAGCGGTAGCCGTCGACCGCGAGCAGCACGGTCGGTTCGACCTGGCTGAAGCGGTCGAGCACCGCCTGCACCCCGAACTCGGGTGCACACGACGTCCAAGTCGCGCCGAGGCTGCAGGCGGCGAGGAAGGCGACGATCGTCTCGGGGATGTTCGGGAGGTACGCGGCCACGCGATCGCCCTCGGACACGCCGACGCGTTGCAGTCCGACTCGGGCACGGGCAACCTGATCGAGCAACTCGGCCCCCGAAAGCTCGACCCGCTCGCGGCTCTGGGAGACGCCGACGATCGCGATCTGTTCCGGATGCGAACGCGCATGGCGAAGCACGTGCTCGGCGTAGTTGAGCCGGGCTCCCTCGAACCACCGAGCGCCCGGCATGACGCGACGATCGAGCACCCGCTCGTACGGTCGTGAGGCGGCCACGTCGAAGAACTCCCACACCGCGGCCCAGAACTCCTCCAGACCCTCGCCGATCGACCACGCCCACAACTCGTCGTAGTCGGCGAACGAGCGCCCCGTCCGCGCCTCACAGAACCGCAGGAAGGCTCCCAGTCGCGTGGTATCGACGGCGTCGTCGCCCGGCGACCAGAGAATCGGAGGCGTCGTCATCGCGCCAGTGTCGCGCCCGCAGACGCCGGACGCGGTCATCGACCGCAGCTGCTGCCAGACTTCACAGATGTCGCGCCGGACCTGGATCGTCGTGCTGACCGGCGCCGCCATGGTGTTCCTGACGATGGGGACGCGCCAGTCGATCGGCCTGTTCCTCAAGCCGGTCACCGACGACCTCGGGACCGACCGCGAGTCGTTCGCGCTCGCGCTGGCCGCCCACAACCTGATCCTCGGCCTCCCGTTGGCGGCGATGGCTGCCGACCGGCTCGGGCCGCGGCGGATCGTCGCCGCCGCCGGCCTCCTGATGGGTGCCGGGCTGCTACTCGCATCGACCGCCGACGCGATTCCGGTCTTCGGCGTGGCGTTGGCCGTGCTGTTCGGCCTCGCCGTGTCGGGCGCCTCGTTCGTCGTCGTGATCGGCGCCGTCGGCAAAGCGGTGTCGCCGGGTCGTCAGTCGTTCGCGTTCGGGTTCGTGACGGCGGGCGCGTCGGTCGGCATGTTCGCCGTCGTCCCGATCGTCCAGGTGATGATCGACGGCTTCGGATGGCGCTCGACGATGGCCACGCTCGGCGTGGTCGCCTTCGTCCTCATCGCCGGCGCGTCACGCTTGCTGCCGGCCGACGACGGCACGCCCGTCCGCGCCGATCTCGGCACCGAGTCGCTGACCGCCGCGGTCGGCCGGGCCTTCCGCAACCGCAGCTACGTCCTGCTGACGATGGGCTTCTTCGTGTGCGGCTTCCACGTGGCGTTCATCGCCGCCCACCTGCCGGCGTTCCTCACCGACGAAGGTCTGTCCGATCGCACGGCTGCGATCGCACTGTCACTGGTCGGGCTCTTCAACATCGCGGGATCGTTCGGGGCCGGTTGGCTCGGCGACCGGTATCGACGCCGCTCCCTGCTGTCGGCCCTGTACCTGCTCCGTGCGATCGTCATGACCTTGTTCCTCGCGCTCCCGCTCACCACCGGGAGCGCGCTCGTGTTCGGCGCGGTGATGGGAATCCTCTGGCTGTCGACCGTGCCACTGACGAGTGGCTTGGTCGCCGCGCTGTTCGGCCCCCGCTACCTCACGACCTTGTTCGGCATCGTGTTCCTCTCCCACCAGATCGGCGCCTTCCTCGGCGTCTGGCTCGGCGGCCGGGTCTTCGACCGGACCGGCGACTACGGGCCGGTGTGGACGATCGCCGTCGTGCTCGGCATCGTCGCCGCCCTCGTCCACCTCCCGATCGCCACCGCAACCGACGACCAGAGACTGGAGCCGGCGTTGTCGTAACGTGGTCGCCATGGGAACCATGGTCGAATTCGCCAGCAACGGCAGCACCGCCGCCGGATACCTCGCCACGCCCGACGGCGGCAGCGGACCGGGCGTGATCGTCGTCCAAGAGTGGTGGGGTCTCGATTCGGGCATCAGGGAGATGGCCGATCGGCTCGCCGCAGCCGGGTTCGTGGCGCTCGCCCCCGACCTCTACCACGGCGAGCTCGCCGGACACACCGAGATGGACAAGGCGGGTGAGCTGATGACGTCACTCCCGCCCGACCGTGCCGGGCGCGACATGAGCGGCGCCGTCGACTACCTCGCCGCGCACGACGCCACGACCGGCGACGGCATCGGTGTGATGGGGTTCTGCATGGGCGGGATGCTCACGTTCATCCTGGCCGCCCTGCGTCCCGACAAGGTCAAGGCCGCCGTGCCGTTCTACGGCTTCCCCCAGGGCGACGCCGAGCCCGACTACAGCCAGATCACCGCAGCGATCCAGGGCCACATGGCCGAGAACGACGACTTCTTCCCGCCCGACGCAGCCAAGGCACTCGAGACGAGGCTGCGCGAGCTCGGCAAGGACGTCTCGATCACCGTCCATCCCGGCTCGGGACACGCGTTCATGGCCCCGCACAACGCGCTCGGCACGCAGGACCTTGCGCTCGCCGAGCAGATCTGGCCGCAGGCGACCGGCTTCCTGCACGAGCACCTCGGGTGAACGACACGCCGGACCCCGATCTCCTCGGCGACGTTCCCGACGGTCCGGACGTCGTCATCATCCTCACCGATCAGGAGCGGGCGGCGCCAGCGTACGAGAGCCCCGAGCTGCAGGCGTGGCGTCAGGCGGCACTTCCGGGTCGCCGCTGGTTCGACGAGCACGGCGTGTCGTTCGACCGCCACTACACGGGCTCGCTCGCCTGCGTCCCGAGCCGCCCGACCCTGTTCACCGGTCAGTTCCCCGATGTACACGGCGTGACCCAGACCGACGGCCTCGGCAAGGACGCCGACGACACCGCGATGCGCTGGCTCCCCGCCGGTGAGGTGCCGACGCTCGGCAACTGGTTCCGCGCCGCGGGCTACGACACCCGGTACGAGGGCAAATGGCACATCTCGCACGCCGATCTGACCGACCCGGCGACCGGCCGCCCGCTCGCCACATGCGACGACGACGGCACGATCGACCCCGATGCCGTGCAGGCCTACCTCGACGCCGATCCGCTGGCACCGTTCGGGTTCTCAGGGTGGGTCGGACCAGAACCCCACGGCGGTGCGCTCGCCAACAGCGGGTTCCGGCGTGACGGCCACTACGCCGACCGCGCCGTCGCCTGGCTGACCGATCGCTACGAGCGTCGCGGGCGGGGTGATCGAGGCGCTCAGCGTCCGTTCCTGCTCGTCGTCAGCTTCGTGAACCCGCACGACATCGTGCTGTTCCCCGGCTGGACCCGCAACGACCCACTGCCGGCCGACCCGCATCACACGCCCACGGTCCCACCGCCACCGACCGCCGCCGAGGATCTGTCGACGAAGCCTGCGGCCCAGGCGGCGTACCGGGCCGCGTACCCGACCGGGTATGCACCGCTCGCCGACGGCGTCTACGACGAACAGGGCGACGCGTACCGGCAGCTCTACTACCGACTCCACGCCGACGTCGACGATCCGATCGATCGCGTCCGTCGCGCCGTCACCGACGGAGGTTCCGACGACGCCGTCCTCGTCCGGACCGCGGACCACGGCGAGCTGCTCGGCGCCCACGGCGGTCTCCACCAGAAGTGGTTCAACCTGTACGACGAGGCCACCCGGGTGCCGTTCACGATCGTGCGGATCGGCCGCGGCGCGACGGACCGACGCATCGTCGACCGGATGCCGACGTCGCACGTCGACCTCGTTCCGACATTGCTCGGCGCGGCCCGGATCGACACCACCCGGATCGCGAGCGAACTCGCGACGAGCTTCACCGAGGTGCATCCCCTCCCCGGCCGGAACCTCATGCCCGTGGTCGACGGCGGCGCCATCGACTCCGACCGCACCATCTACCTCATGACCCGCGACAACATCCTGGAGGGCGATACGGGTGCGTCGGTCGTCGCTCGAGCGCTCGGCCTCGCCGGCGACCCGCCCGAGAACATGCGCATCGCGGTGCCGGCCGACGTCGGCGCCAACTTCGAGGCGATCGTCTCCGTCGTCGACGACCATCTCTGGAAGCTCGTGCGGACGCACGACGACCCGTCGACGTGGACCGAACCAGACGTCCGCCATCTCGCGGCGACCGAGAACGGCGCACCGGCCTACCGGACCACGCAGCTCCCCGACGAGTGGGAGCTCTACGACCTGACCGTCGACCCGATCGAGGTCGACAACCAGTGGGATCGCCCCGGCGACGAGGCGACGCGGCGACTGCTGGTCGAACGGCTCGCGGCCTCGCGCGCCGCCAACCTGCCCGAACGCAACCGCGCGTGGCCGTACGCGACGCGACGCCCGGCGCTGACGAACTGAAAGGGTGAGGCGCACATGTCCCCCGACCCGACCGCCGCGACATCTACGACCGCCGCGACATCCACGACCGCCGCGACATCCACGACCTCCACGACATCCACGACCGCCGTCGCGTTCCCATCGAGGCAGCCGCCCGGCTACGAGTGGCTCCCCGACGAACCCCGCTTCGACCCCCGCATCCACTTGCAGATCGAGCCGCCGACATCGGTCACCAGTCTGCGCGAGTTCGGCTATCCCGCCGACCAGATCGAGCAGACCGCGACCGACGTGGCCGTCTCCGCGCCGTTCCGGATCATGTCGGACGAAGGTGCCGCCGTCCTCCTCGAGAGCTGCCGACGTTTGCGGGGATTCGCCCGGCGCGCCGGGAATCGCATCGAGCACACGGTCAGAGGAGGGTGCTACCGGTCGAGGTTCCTCCGCGATCTGTGTCTCAGCGCCGACGTCACTCGCATCATGTCCGAGATCTACGGCACCGCCGTCGCGCCGCACACGATGCCGGTCCACCTCGGCCACCTCAACTACGAGCCGACCGACGTCCACGAGGCGGTCGACAAGTGGCATCACGACACGATCCCACTCGACTTCGTGATGATGGTGAGCGATCCGAACCAGCTTCCCGGCGGCCAATTCCAGTACTTCGTCGGCACCAAGGGCGAGGTGGCCGAGCTCGCCGCGCGCGGCGAGCGTCCTCCCACGGATCGAGTGGTCGCACCGCACTTTCCCGGACCGGGCTCGGCCATCGCGCTGCACGGCAACATGGTCGTACACCGGGGCGCGCCGCTGACCGAACAAGCCGAGCGGATCACGATGGTCAACGCCTATGTGGCGCTCGACCGCTCGAGGGCCGACCAGTCACGCTCGCGCGACCTGATGGGCGTCGACGACGAATCGCATTTGTACACCGAGTGGACCCGCCACACCGCGTGGCGTGGTGCCGGCCGTTTGACGGGCTTGGTCGAGTCGCTCGATTTCGGGCTCACGCGCGAGCAGGCGATCGAGCACCTGGAGTGGGCGATCGACGACGTGCAGAGCGCACTCGACGATCTGCGAGCGGGCCCGCGGGAGGCTGAGCACTACGAGCGCTGACGGCGCATCG
>JAHEKY010000007.1 GCA_024644465.1 Ilumatobacteraceae bacterium
CGGAGCTCGGTGAGCTCGGCCAATCCAGCGTCTTGCACCACATCCACGTCCTTTGAGTCGCACGAATCACCCTAGATCCCTCGCGATATGTCGAATCTCTGCGAGGGGTCGCGGCGTCGGGATGCGATTCATGTGCACATCAAACGAGCAAGGAGCAACTCATGAGCACCAGTGTCAAGAGGCGCATCGCCGCGGTTGCGGTCGCAGCCACCGTCACCGCACTCGCGCCGGCGGCGACCTCGTCGGCCGGCAACGAACATTTCGAGGCCGTCGGCGAGGTCGCCGGACCGGGGAGTGAATGTGACGATCCGAACAGTGTCTTCACCATCGAACTGTCCGGCGGGCTCGAAGGCTGTTGGTACACCGCCGGCTTCGAGACCACCGTCGACACTCCGAGCGGCGTGTACCAGGAGGTCGGCGAGGAGTGGTTCGTCGGCTGCCTCGTTCAGGACGGCGAGGAGATTGCCTGCGGGACGTTCGACACCACCTATCGCTTCACCGCAAAGTTCACCGAGGACGGACAGCAGCACGGCCGTTGCCAGCATCCGATCGTGAAGGGATCCGGAACCGGCGACTTCGAGGGCGCAACGGGGCGGGTCGACTTCAAGGACAACGTCGCGCTCGGCAACTTCGACGTGCGCGGTCACATCGGTCTCGGCCGCTGATCGGTCCGGGCCCGCGCCCCGGCCGCCTACCAGGTGCGCCACCAACAGAAAAGGATGCAAACAATGAAACAGCTACTCATTCCATTCGCAGCAGTCGCCGCGATGTTCATGCCAGCCTCGGTGCTCGCGCACGGCGGGCCGCCCGTCGATGTGTCCACCGACACGGCGAGGATCCAAGAAGTTCAGCTCTTCGCTGGACCGTGCGGAGGGGGACCTGGCCTGGTCACCTTGGACTACCGCAACAAGGTCCACGTCACCGAGTTCGCCGACGGGCACGTCAATTTCTCGGCGAACTCTGCCGGAACGTTCGCGTTCGAACCGTTCGATCCCACGGAACCCAGTGCAACCGGCCGCTTCCGAAACGGCTTCAGCGTCGTGGAGACACAGAACTCGTTCAGCAATCCGAGCGTGTTCGTCGTGGTCGGTACGGACGAGAACGGCGACCAGCTCAGGTTCCGGATCAGCAGCCAGTTCGTCGTCTCCAACGGTGACGTTCGCGTCGACAACTTCTCGGTTGCCTGCGGCTGAGCGACCCCCGGTGTCAGGTTCGACCCTGACACCGGGTCGCGCGCAGCCTGATGAACGCTGAGGTTCGAGTGCGGAACAGATCGCTGTGGCCGCCGCGCCGACCAGCTCCCCTCGGTGACCGCCTCGCTGGTCAGTAGACGTGACAGGTGCGCAGAAACCTCGAGCGTCCGAACGGGGTGCGAAAATGTTCAGGATCCGGTGTACACGAAAACGCGTGTGAGATCGTTCTGTTCTCGTGACATCCGACCACATCGCTGAGTTCAGCGCCTTCTACGAATCGTCGAAGGACGAATGTCTACGCGCCGCTGCCGTCTCGATGGCGAACGCCGAGGCGCCCGATGACCTGGTGGCCGAGGCGTTCAGCCGCGCCTGGGACCAGTGGCCATCGGTGCGCGTCCATCCCGCACCACGCGCCTGGGTACTGCGCACCGCCCTGAACCTCCACCGCGACGAATGGCGTCGCCGCTCGCGTCCGCTCCGGCTCGTCACGGAGCAGCCGACGGAGGCGGACTGGCTCCCGCTCGACCCTCGGATCCCGGAGGCGGTCGAGCAACTCTCCGAACGTCAACGCCAGGTACTCGTCTACCGGGTGCTGCTCGGCCTGTCGACCGCCGAGACGGCGGCGGAAATCGGCATCGACGCCTCCACCGTGCCGGTTCACCTCCGGCGCGCCCTGTCCGCGCTGCGCACCTCCCCGCTGATCCAAGGAGTCTCCCGATGAACCTGCACGAACCCGCGAACGACGTGATCACCGAACTCGATCCCGACGATGCCGCAACGGTCGTCGCTCTCCGCGAACTGCTCGCCGGCGTCACCCTCGACCGACCGGTCGACGAGATCATCGGACGTACTGCGGCGCGCTCCTCCCGCTCGCGGTGGATGCTGCTCGCAGCCGCCGCCGTGGCGTGCGGCGTGGCGGGTGGCGTCATCCTCACCGGAACCGGTGGCGGCCCGAGCAACATCGCGCTGGCGGAGTGGACCGCGACACCGGTGCCGGTCACGGCCGGCGATCGTGCCGCCGTCGAAGCCACGTGCGAGCAGGCGGTCGCTGCGTCCGGGCGCGAAGCTGCCGGCAGCCGCCTTCCCGATGCCCCCCAGTTCGACGGTGCGTTGATCGACCAGCGAGGCGCCCTCGCGGCGGTGGTACGTCGCGACGCTTCCATCGACCTGACCTGCACGGTGCACCGGAAGCAAGGCCGGTGGGAGCTGCTCGCAGCGACGATCGGTGCTGGGAGCGACCCCACGCAGGTCGCCGTCACGTTCGTCACCAACCCCGATGCGGTGATCAACATCGTGCACGGTGCCGCACGAGGTGCCGCAGCCGTCGAGGTCGACATTCCGGACTCGCCGACGGCGAACGCCACGGTCGTCGACGGCCAGTTCCTGGCGTGGCTCCCCGCCACGTTCGACTGGACCGAGGATCCGTCGGCGATCACGATTCGATTTCTCGACGCCGCCGGCGCAGTGATGTCGACGACGCATCCCTGAGCTCCCCGCACACACTCCCCCGGCGCGGCCGACGTGACATCGGCCCGGCCGGCGGGCACAATGGACACATGGAAGTCAGCCCGGTGGTTGCGGCGCTCGACAAGGTGCTCCGTGAGCACCAGCCCTTCCGCGACGACCCGGACGACACCGAACCCGAGCGTCAACACATCCTCTACTGGTGGTCGGTGCCCGAGCGGCGCGGCGTCGGCACGGCGATGCTCAAGGGCACGCTCGTCTGGTTCGTTTCACTCGTGGCGCTCGTCGCCGTGATCGGCGCGTTCGCTCGCTGACGCTGCCGTCGACGCCGCTGTCAACCGCCGAGCAGTGCGCCGACGTCGATCGTCGGTACACCGTCGACGAGCGTCCGTGTGCCGAGTGGCGAGTCGAGCGGCACGGTCACGGCCGTCTCGGGGTTGCCGGGACAGAGCACCCCACCGACCTTGCTGATCGCAGCGAACGCGATCAGCACCTGAATGTCGGTCTCGACGACCTGCGGACCGAGCAGCCGCTCCCCCATCGGTTCGCCTGACGCGCACCCGTCCTCGGTGACGAGCAGATGGACCTCGGTCGCCTCCGACGTGGGCTCCGGTGTCGCCGGATCGAGCCTCCAGCTCACGCTGCCGAGCCCGTCCGGGAGGACCGGCTGCCGCTGACACCCACCAAGGCCCAGGGCCGACCATCCCGCTGCCGTGCGCCGCAACGAGACCGCGCGAACGCCCACGCCGTCCGCGCTCGGGCGTCCGAGGACCATCGACTCGTCGTCTTCGTGGAGGATGAACCAGCCGGTGGCCGACCGCACGAGCGGCGCCGCGTTCTCCAGTGCCTCCCGGACATCGTCGCGGGCGGCGTCGTCGAGCGGCGGAGCGTCGCGGAAGGCGGCGAGCGGGAGCACGACACCTTCACACCCGATCAGCGTGTCGAGCGGCGGGTCACCCACGATGGCAATGTCGAGCTCGTCGCCGGGCTGGGGCCTCGGCCGGCCGGGGTCGACGAGCGGGCCTTCGACGCAGACGAGGTCGGGGTCGACCAGCTCGGCGAGCTCGACGAGGCCGGCCGCAGTCGGCTCGGCGAGGGTGATCACCCACCGACTGCGCCGCACGTCGACCGTTGCCGCCGCGATTCCGACACCGGCTTCCTGCAGTGTCTCCCAGTACCCGTCGGTCGCCTGGAGGATCTCATCCGGCGTCCGCTCGACACGCACGACATCCCATACGACGTCCCACTCGCCGAGCGGGCGCGTGTCGGTGATCTCCGGCGGCGGCTCGATCGCGGGGATGTCATCCGGCGACGGCGACCGCCCGGCGAGCGCCGCTCGGTGCGGCTCGGGGTCGTCGGTGAATGCGATCGCATACGTGCCGCCCGCATCGTGGTCGATCCATCCGGCGCTGTACACGTCCGGGTGCTCGGCGGCATAGGTGATCACGACGCCGATGAACGTGGGGCCGGGCCCGGAGATGCTCCCGTCACCGGTGATGCCGGCGGTCACCGCCGGGATCTCCTCGCACAGCGCGACGCGGGGCGGGGCACCCGCCGCCGTCTCCCTGCCGGCCGCTTCGGACGACGCCGCCTCATCCGCACCACAGGCAACGGCCACGAGCATCGTGAGCAGGAGCGGAGACCGCCGTCGTCCCATGACGCCATCCTTGCCGACCGTCGCCCGGCAATGGTGGCGGACCTCGATCGACGTCGCCGAAGGGAGCTACTCTCGGCGCATCGACGACGACACGGGAGGTAGATCGATGGTCGGACGGTGCATCGCAACAATCGCGGCCGGGGTGCTGGTGTTCAGCGCATGCGGCTCGAGCGACGACGACTCGGGTGCGGTCGCCACCGAGCCGCCTGCGGCCGCCGAGACCGACCCGCCGACCGGCGACGACCCCGAAGCGGCGCTCGACGACCTGCAGGATGCCGTCGACGACATCGCCGACGACCTCGAGGCGACCCAGGACGCCGTCGGCGGAGGCGGAGCGACGCTCGTCGCCAATGGGCAGACATGGGTCTTCCCCAGCGTGCTCTGCGCGTTCGGCGAGGACCAGATCGGCCAGCCCGGAGCCGTGTTCAACATGTCCGCCATCGCCGACGGTCTGCAGCTCTACGCGTCGATCGACGACAACGGCGAGAGCCACAGCCTGAGCCTCAACGACATCCAGGACTTCGAGAACCCGTCGGTCGCCCTCACGATGGACAAGTTCGTCATCCAACTCGTCGATGCGCCGAACGACTTCCTCCAACTCGACGGCAAGCAGCTCACTGCCGACGTGGTGATGATCGACGACGTCACCGACCTGCCGACTCCGGAACCCGCACAGCTGACCGCCACCTGTCCTTGAGCCGGGTGGTCAGACGACTCCGAACGCGAGCATCGCGTCGGCGACCTTGACGAAGCCGGCGATGTTCGCACCGCGGACGTAGTCGACGTGGCCGTCCCCACCCGGCACTGCCCCGTACGCGACGCAGCGCTCGTGGATGCCGCGCATGATGTCGATCAGGTGCTGGCGGAGTTGCTCCTCGCTCCATGAGATGCGTGCCGAGTTCTGGCTCATCTCCAAGCCGGACACCGCGACACCGCCGGCGTTCGCCGCCTTGCCCGGCGCGAACAGGATGCGCTCGTCCTTGAAGACGTGCACACCGTCGAGGTCGGTCGGCATGTTCGCGCCCTCGGCGACCGCGATGCACCCGTTCGCGACGAGCGTTCGCGCGTCGTCGCCAGTCAGCTCGTTCTGCGTCGCGCACGGCAGCGCGAGCTCGCACGGCACCGCCCAGGGCCGCTGGCCCGCGTGGAACGTGGCACCGGGGAACCGGTCGACGTACTCGGCGATGCGACCGCGACGGTTCGACTTCAGTGCCTTCACCCATGCCAGCTTCTCGGCGTCGATCCCGCTCGGATCGTGGACGAATCCGTCGGAGTCGGACAACGTCACCACCTTCGCGCCCAACTGGCTCAGCTTCTCGGCGGCGTGCAGCGCCACGTTGCCCGAACCGGACACGACGGCGACCTTGCCCTCGACCGTGTCGCCGCGCCGCTCCAGCATGTCCTGCAGGAAGTACACGACGCCGTAGCCGGTCGCCTCTGGGCGGATCAGGCTGCCGCCGAACTCGAGGGCCTTGCCGGTCAGCACACCGGTGAACTGGTTCGTGATCCGCTTGTACTGCCCGAACATGAACCCGATCTCGCGCGGGCCGACACCGATGTCGCCCGCCGGCACGTCGACGTCGGCGCCGACATGGCGATACAGCTCGGTCATGAACGACTGGCAGAAGCGCATCACCTCGTGGTCGGACTTGCCCCGCGGGTTGAAGTTCGCACCGCCTTTCGCGCCGCCCATCGGCAGGCCGGTCAGGCTGTTCTTGAACGTCTGCTCGAACGCGAGGAACTTGAGGATGCTCTCGGTGACCGACGGGTGGAACCGCAGGCCGCCCTTGTACGGGCCGATCGCGTTGTTGTTCTGGACCCGCCACCCCCGCTGCACCCGGATGTTGCCGTTGTCGTCTTCCCAGCACACCCGGAAGCTGACGACCCGATCGGGCTCCGCGATGCGCCGCAGGATCTGGTACTCGTGGTACTGCTCCTTGTCGGCGATGTAGTCGAACACGTCCTCGGCCACTTCGCGCACCGCCTGCACGTACTCCGGCTGCCCGGGGTTGCGCTTGTGCACGCCGGCGACGAACCGTTCCAGGTCGACATGATCCGTCACGCTCATCGCTCGTACCCCCTCTGCTCTCCACCAGCGTAGGTGCCCGATCCGACCCCCGGTGACGAACCGAGCGCGAGCGTCCACCACAGCACCAGCGCGAGCGCCGACAGCAGGTGCCACACGCCGTGCAACTGGACAACGGAGTCCGGGTCGCACAGTGCGCCGCCGGTCCGTCCGAGCGTCCACGCCGCCGCCGCTGCCGCAACGACGCCGAGGAGCACGACGAGGGCGCTGTGACGCACCGTCGTCCGCTGAACGAGTCTCGAGATCGTGACGACGACCACGAACGTCGCGGTCGCCAGGATCGGCACGTCGTGCATCAGGCTCGCACCGCTCGGCTGCGGGCCGTGGAACACGACGCTGCCCGCACCGACCGCCACGAGCAACGCGGCGAACACGAGCGACGTTGCTCGCGGTGCGTCGCGTCGTCGGGCCGCACCGGCGATCCACACTCCGACCACGACGAAGGACAGGCTCGTCACCGCATTGACCGGCTGCGCGAGCAGGCCGTCACGGAGGAACTCGCAGTCGGAGTCGCCGAGCGCGACCAGCATCCCGAACACGACGCTCGACCGTACCGGAGCCACACCGCGGGTGTCGGACGATCGACCGGCGACGGGGACGAACAATCCACGACGACGGTCGGCGCCTACTTCACCGCCGACCGCGATGCGAACACGATCACGGTGACCGCAAATGGCGCACCGCATCATCCTACGAACGGCTCCGATCGAGCGATTCGTTCCAATCGACGATGTCAGTTTTCGCGCTGTGCTTCCTCGGGCCGCTCGCGATCGCGATCAACGAGGTCCTCGTCGAGATGTGACGGTGCCCAGCGGGCTCTATTCGGTCAAATATGCCGAGTTGCCCGGGCCAACCTGGACGTGAATTCAGGGTGTGACTGAAGCACGCACCGGCGAAAGGGGCCGGAAACGTAAGATGCGATGAAGCGACTCGACCGCGGGGCCGTCCCGGCCGAGTCGCAGGAGGGTCGACATGACGGGTCGCACGGTGCGCTGGCTGTGGCTGGTACCGGCGACGCTGCTCGCCGTGCTCCTCGGCGCCGCGACCCCCACGGCGGCGCAGACAGCGCCGGACCCCGGCGACCAGGGCGACATCCCGATCGCGGAGTCGCGCGGCACGAACCCACCGGAGGCGACCACCACCGTCAAGATCTTCGTCGACGTCAACGAGGTCCTCGACATCAACGAACGCGACAACACGTTCCGGGTGACGCTGACCCTCACCGCCGGCTGGATCGACAAGCGGACGATCCCCACCAATTGCCAGTCCACGGATCCGCCCGAGACCCCCACCGTCTACGACGGCGAGCGAGCAACCGAACAATTGAAGAGTTCGATCTGGTCGCCGGGCTTCTTCGTCGTCGAGGCCCTCGGCCCACGCGAGACGAGCGCAATCGCGGTGACTGCGGACTGCAACGGGATCGTGGGATACACCGAGCGGTTCACCACGACGGTCTTCCAGCGGTTTGGCGGGTTGAACGACTTCCCATTCGACGAGCATCCGTTGTCGTTCTCCGTCGCACCGTTCGCTCAGGCCGCGCCGGGCAGCATCGTGTTCGTGCCGCCGAACGTCGGCGGCAACGCGTTCAACTCCGACGAGTGGGTGTCGGAGGAATGGGACTTCAGCGGCACGTCCTACGCCGACCTCGTCATCGATGAGGACAGCGCCGTCATCACAACCGTGATCCGCATCGAGCGCAAGTGGAAGTTCTACTGGCTCAATGTGATCGGGCCCCTGCTGCTCATCGTCGCAATCTCGTGGACCGTCTTCTGGATGGACCTCAACCTCGCTGAACGCCTCGGTGTGTCGATCACGATCCTGCTCACTGTCGTCGCGTTTGACTTCCTCACGAGCGACAACCTCCCGCGGCTGTCGTACACGACCCGTCTGGACTCGTTCTACAACGTCAGCTACCTCGCGGTCGCCATGACGGTGCTGCTCAGCATCATCGCGAAGACACGCTCGCGGCGGGAGCAGCTCACGGAGGACGCGACGACCGCCGTCAATTCCGCCGAAGCCGCGCGGTCGGCGGCCACGGAGCAGCGGTCAGCGCGCGGGGTTGACGAATATTGGCGCTACTTCTACCCGGTCGCGTACACCTGTGCGGTGACACTGGCGCTCACCGGCGCGTTCAGCCCCGGCCCCGCGCAGGCCCGACCCCCCACGAACAAGGAACGAGCGGCAGGGATGGAGACGGAGGTCGCCGAGGCACTCGACCAATCAGCAAGGATCGACGACCTGCCGCTCGGCGAAGGCAGAGACGCGACGATCGAGGAGCCGGGTGACCTGCACAGCTACGAGCTGTGCGCGCCCGCTGACGGCGGCACGCTGTCGGTGAAGATGGAGCGAACGGGCGGTGACGGCGACATGCTCGATCCGTTCCTCGCCATGTACATCAAGGAAGACGACATCGAGGAGAACGAGGTCGTTGCACCACCGTCGAGTGAGCCGCCGAACACGACCGTGGACCCCGTTCCTTCGGCGCCGGCGTCGACCGACGCGGCAACAGCTGCGACGCCGCGCTTCGTGACGGCCGACGACAACACTGCTGGAGGCCAGGACAGCATCGTCGTGTTCGAGGCGATGCCCGGCGCGTGCTACATCTTCGTCGCCGGTGACGCCGGCGACGCGACAGGGTCGTACCGGATCACTTCGACGACCGGCATGTTCGAGCAAGGGGTATTCGAACTGTCGGACGTTCGGCTCGATCTGGGCGTCCCGCTCGACGAGCTGCGAGGCACGGCGACCGAACTCGTCGTCGACGTACCGGTGACCGGCAGCATCGAGCAGCGGGGCGAGTTCGACGCCTACCGCCTCTGCTCCGCCGGCGGCGGCGAGGACGTGTCGGTCGTTCTGCGACGAACGGGGCCGGAGGAAGAGCTGCTCGACCCCTTCCTGCTCGTGTACGCAGACGACGGCACGCTCGTCGACGTCGACGACGACAGCGCCGGCGGCCTCGACAGCATCGTGGTCGTCCCGGTCACCGAGAACGAATGCCATCTCGTGATCGCGCAGGACATCGACCGGGAGGTCGGCAGCTACGAGCTGACGGCAACGCTCGGCGCCGTCGAACTCGAGCTGCAGTCCGACATCGAGTTCGTGACCGGATTCCCGCCGGGTGAGCTGTTCGATCAGGCCGAGTCGCTGCCGACCAGCGGAAGTCGGTCCGCCGAGTTGGACTCGCCAGGAGCCTTCGACGTATCGCGGCTGTGCGTCTCCGCGGGCGACGGCGTCGCCGGCGGCCCGTTCCAGGCGACGGCCCGGCCGACCGGCACCGAGGACCAACTCGACGACCCCGCGATCATCGTGTTCGCGGACGACGGTACGCGCGTCGCAGTCGGCAGCGACGGCGACGGTGAGTTCGGCTCGCAAGTGATGTTCGACGAGCTCGATCCGGGGTGCTACCTGGTGGTCGCAGGGTCGCCCTCCGGCGGGACCGGCAGCTTCGAGATCGTCACCGAAACTGGGTGAGCGCCACCGTCGAGATTGGTCTATCCTGAGATCGAAGCGGGCATTGGATCCTCAATGCGACGCGCAACGACTCACATCGTCCTCCTCGGAGCACCCGGGTGTGGCAAGTCACGCACCGGGTCGGTCTTCGCCCGCCAGATCGGTCGTCCGTTCCTCGATGCGAACTCCGCGTCGGACATCCCCAGCGGACACCTGCTCCACCGCCACCGGTCGCCCGAGGTCGACGAGGCCGAGCGGGCATGGCTGGGGCGCGTGCTCGCCACCTCCGGTCCGCTCGTCGTGTCTGCCCCGTGGGAAGTGCTCGATGTCCTCGAATCGATCGAGCGAGACCGCTTCTGGGGCGTCTGGCTGGCTGCATCGAGCGAGACCTTGACCGAGCGGCTGCACGCCGACGATCCGGATCTCTCCGCCGGCGAGCTGGCGACCTACCTCGAGCACTACGCCGCGATGGCCGACATCGCCGCCCGGGTGGTCGACGTGCGGGTGAGGACCGACGATCGCACGCCTGATCGCGTCGCCGCCGAGATCCTCAAGGGCTGGAGGTCACGCTCGCTCGTGGCGTGACGGCTCGTCAGTCACGATGTGGGCGAGCAGCACGCCGGCGATGATCAGATTGATCAGGCTCGTCGGGAACCACATCAGGAGGCCGGCGAGCCGCTGGTCGGTGACCGCGTCGAGCCCCCAACCAGGAGCGCCGGCCGCGTAGGGCTCGTACCAGGCGAACTGCGAGAACGTGATCAGCGCCGCCAGCACGACGCCCTGCATCATCAGCGCGAACACCGCGAGCACACCGAGCCCGTCCGGCAGTCGCGTCCGACGCGCCCCCAGGACCGAGGACCACAGCAACAACGCCGCCCCGATGAACGACGCGTGTTCGACCGTGTGCACCCAACGGTTCTCGACTGCGGCCTCGTACAGCGCTGATGCATGCCAGAGCCAGAGCACCGCGACGAACAGCATCCACCGGCGCATCGGCGCGCGCAGCCAGCGCAACCCCGCGAACAGGCCGGTCGCCCGGCGGGTCGACACGAACGAGCGCCGCACCTGCGTCGGCAGCCCGCGGATCAGGGCCGGACCGGGCACGGATACGGCGATCATCGGGGCGGCGACGAACATCAGCAGCACGTGCTGCACCATGTGGGCCGACATCAGCTCAGCCGACAGCGCATCGATCGGTGACAGCAGCGCGACGGCGATCACGCCGAGCCCGGCGAGGAACGCAGCGGACCGGCAGCGCGTCGTGCCCAACGACCGGCAACCTGCGACGTACAGCGCAGCGGCGACCAGCAGTACGACGACCACCAGCGGATCGAACCGCCACGCCCACAGCGCGTCGTGCGGCTGCACCGGGGCGCCGTCGTGTGCCACGAGGCCCGCAGGCAGCAGCCGCGCCGTCAGCATGGCGCCAGCACCAGGACGGGAAGACACGTCGCGGCGACGGCGACGGCAGCACCGAGCGAGAGTGGGACGCCAACACCCACCGCGACGGCTGCCTCGCGCCGCCGTGCGGCCCGGCGGGCGGCGACCGCGAGGGCGACGCACCCCACGACAGCGATGACCGTGAGCGCCACCACAGCGACGCGCAACGTCTCCGCGCCGACGAAGTCGATCCGCGCCGACCGCTGCGCGGTGCATGCGGCTTCGGCGAGCAGGTAGACCGCGCCGAAGTGGACGATCCAGATGACCGGTCCGCCGATCGTCAGCAGCCACATCCGGAACGTGCCGGGCTGGCGGACGGCCGGCTCGAGCGGCGGCTCGACCGTGTCGACAGGGATCGGGGCGTGCTCGGTCATGACGTCAGGTACGGCGATCCGTAGAGGACGGCGATCGTCAGGGCCGCGATCGCACCGGTCGCCACCCAGAACCGGGCGACGTTGTCGATCGGTGAGAAGCGGTGCGCCGAGTATTCACCCCGGGCGCCGTAGACGAATGTCGCCGCCGACATCACCAGCGCGCAGCACGTGACGACGATCGCGAAGCCGCCGAGTGTGTGGAAGATCGACCCGTACGCATGGTCCGCGGCGCCGAAGTCGGCCTGCACGAGATCGGTGACGAGCAGCGCGACTGCGGCGGCGCCGCACGTGATGCCCGCGCCGAGCCCGCCGAGCAGGCGTTCCCGATCGTCGGCGAGAATACCCCGTCGCCCCGCCTGCACCGCAGCCACCGCGACCGCGAACAGCGCGACGATGATGGCACCAATCCAGATGTCGGGCCGCTCGACGCCGGCCGGCGGCCACACCGGGTTCTCGAGACGCAGGTAGAAGTAGCTGAGCACGAAGCTGCCGAAGGCGATCGACAGGAACAGGATCGCGAGGGCCATCCCCCACCGCGCAACGACGAGGCTGCCCGATGCCCGTACCGGTACACCGTGCTCGCGCTCGAACTCCAGTTCCTCGGCCTCGGTCATCGGAGCGGGGCTCGGCCGGTTCCACATCAGCACCGCGCCGACCACGATCGCCGCGCCGAGCAGTGCGCCGAGCCGCAACTTCAGCAGCTCGCTGGCGAAGATGACGACGGTGCCGACGGCGGTGACGAACGGCCAGATCGACGTGTCGGACACGCGGAAGATCTCCTCGGGCTCGCCGTTGCCGGTGCCGACGACGAGGACGGCACGCCACTTCAGCGGCCACTTCCCGAGCGCGTCGGCGAGCCGCTCGTGGCGCTCGTCGCCGGTGTGGAGATCGTCCTGGTCCCAGAGCGGGTGCCGCGTGCGCACGATCGGCAGCCGCGTCCATCCCTGCTGTGGCGGCGGCGACGGCAGCGCCCACTCGAGGCTGTCCGCACCCCACGGGTTCGGCCCGGCGGGTTGGCCGTGTTTGCGGCTCCACCAGACGTTGAGCATGAAGAACCCGATACCGGGCAGGATCAGGAGCAGGCCGAGCGAGGAGATCAGGTTCCAGATCGCCCACCCGGCATCAGCGGGATAGGTGTAGATCCGGCGCGGCATCCCGAGCAGGCCGACGATGTGCATCGGGAAGAACGTGACGTGCACGCCGGCGAACAACAGCCAGAAGTTCCACCGGCCCAGCCGTTCGCTCATCATCCGGCCCGTGAACTTCGGGAACCAGTAGTAGACGCCGGCGAAGATCGGGAACGCGACGCCGCCGATCAGCACGTAGTGGAGGTGGCCGACGACGAAGTACGAATCGTGCGCCTGCTGGTCGAACGGCACTGCCGCGACCATCACGCCGGTGATCCCGCCAACGACGAACGTGACCATGAACCCGAACACGAACAGCATCGGCGTGCTCCACCGGACGCGCCCGTCCCAGATCGTGGCGATCCACGAAAAGAACTGCACCCCGGCCGGGACGGCGATCACCATGCTCGCCGCGGCGAAGAACGCGAGGACGATAGCGGGCAGGCCGACGGTGAACATGTGGTGCGCCCACAACCCGAACGACAGGAAGCCGATGCCGATCATCGCCGCGACCATCCACGAGTAGCCGGCGATCCGGCGACGGACCATCACGGGCAGCACCATCGACACGATCCCGGTGGCGGGGAGGAACTGGATGTACACCTCGGGGTGGCCGAAGATCCAGAAAAGGTGCTGCCACAGCAGTGAACTGCCGCCGGCCTCCGGCGTGAAGAAGTGCATCCCGAAACCCCGCTCGAGTTCGAGCAGCAGGCTGCCGACGATCAGCGGCGTGAAGGCGAACAGGATCATGAATGCCGTCGTCAACATCGCCCAGGCGTACAGCGGCAGGCGGGCGAGCGACATCCCGGGGGCGCGCAACTTGAGCACCGCGATGATGATCTCGACGGCGCCGGCGATCGCACCGATCTCCGCGACGCCGAGCCCGAGCACCCAGAAGTCGACGTTCAGGTCCGGCGAGAACCTGGGCCCGCTGAGCGGGGTGTAGGCGAACCAGCCGACGTCGGGCACCGCGCTGAACAGGGTGCTGCTGTAGTACAGCAACCCGCCCATCAGGAACGTCCAGTAGGCGAACGCCCCGAGCCGGGGGAACGGCATCTCGCGCGAGCCGAGCAGCATCGGCAGCGTGAGAATCGCGAAGCCTTCGAAGATCGGCAGGATGACGAGGAACATCGTCACCGAGCCATGGTTCGTGAACAGCTCGTTGTACAACTGCGGCCCGATGATCTCGCTGTCCGGTCGAGCGAGCTGGAGGCGCATCACGACCGAGTCCACGCTGCCACCGAGCAACAGGAAGAAGAACCCGGTGAGCATCATCCGCCTGCCGACGGCGTCGTTCTGGACTGCCGTCAGGCGGCCCCAGAGGCCGGGCTTGTCGTCCCACAACCGGTCGAGTTCGGCGGTCGTCTCGTGGTGGATCGACACCGGTGTCGTCGGGTCGGTCAACAGGCCGGTCGCCTCGTCGACGATCGGCTCCCCCACCGGACCGTGCCGGTCGGACGGGTGCTGGTGGGTCAGCGACATCGGCCGCTCACTCCAGCCCCTCGAGGTAGGCGAGCAGGTCGTCGATCTCGTCGTCGGTCAGCGATGGCCCCGGCATCAGCACGCCCGGTTTCACGGCGTGCGGATCGGTGATCCACTCGCGCAGGTCGGGAATCGTCGTGTCCCGCATGCCCCCGGCGATGCTCTCGCGGCTTCGCAGGTGGGTCAGATCCGGGCCCGTCGTACCATTGGCCGTCGTCCCGGCGATCGTGTGGCAGCTCCCGCAGTCGCTGGCGACGAACACGTCGAGACCGCGCTGCGCGGCCGCCGACACCGGGACGCGTGCGGCTGCGCGCTGCGCTTCGATCCATGACGCGTAGTCGTCCGGTCGGTGGGCGACGACGACGATGTCCATGTTGGCGTGCTGCAGGCCGCAGAACTCGGCACACCTGCCGGGGTACCGGCCGGGCCGGGTCGCGTCGATCACGAGCGTGTTGACCCGCTCGGGCAGCAGGTCGAGCTTCCCGGCGAGTTCCGGGACCCAGAGGCTGTGGATCACATCCGCCGACTGCATACGCAGCGCAACCGGTTCGCCGACGGGAATGTGGATCTCGTTCGCCGTCACGACGCCGTGCTCCGGGTACCGCACCTCCCACCACCACTGATGGCCGATCACCTCGACCTCGACGGCCGTGTCCGGCGGGTTCTGCGCGGAGCTGCGCATCGTCGACAGCGTCACCGCGAGAACGACCGCGATCACGACAGCGGGCAGGGCGATGCCCCCGCCGAGCATCCACGCCCGCGACGTCGATCGGTCCTCGGGCCGACCGCTGCGCCGCACGCCGACGAACAGCGCGGCAACGACGAGCACGAACACGGCGAAACCGAGGAAGAAGAGCAGCCACCACACCGCGGCGATGTCGTCGGCGCCGGAGCCGCTCGGATCGAGCGCACCGCGGAGACGTGACCCCTCCATGGAGGGGTCGTTACCCGCCGGTTGCCGCCGCGAAACGTCGCCGGTCGGGTCAGTCGCTGTCGACGCGCAGCGGTCGCCCGCTGACGCGTTCGATCGCGATCCACATGACCGCCAGCGCAGACAGGCCGAGGGTGATCCCGCCGACCACGTCGGTCACGTAGTGCATGCCGCGGTAGAGCCGCGAGGCGATGACGATCGTCGGTGCGGCGACGGCGAGCGCGACGAACGGAACCTGCACCCGACGATCGCTCGTGTGCCACGTCGCGACGAGGGCAAGGCCCACGTAGAACACCACCGCGGCAGCAACGTGGCCGCTCGGGAAACTGTCGGTCGGCGCACCGTCGAGCTGCTCGACGGGCGGTCGGTCGCGCCCGACGAGCGTCGACGCCGTGAGGAACGTCGTCAACTCCAGCACGAGCGCGCCGACGATGAACACCCAGTCATGCCAACGGCGGAACGCCCAGAGGAAGACGGGGAGCAGCACCGCCGACGCGACGACCATCGTGATCGTGTCCGACGGCATCGAGGCATAGTCGCTGAGCGTCGTCCACGTCGCGGTGCGACGGTCGGCGAGCCACCGATTGATGTCGGCGTCGCGAGCGCCGAACCAGCTGCCCTCCCAGAGCGACACGATCAGAATGCCGACGACCGTCAGCGCGGCGGTCATCGACACGTACCCGATCCCCATCGCCAACGCGCCGTGTCGGTCGAGCGGGGACTCGGCCCACCAGCGATCCTCGGCGGCGGGAGTGGCGTCGGACGGCGGGTTGTCCACTGTCGACCGCATGGATTGCCGGGTCCCCGCTGAGATCGGCGGCGAAACGGGCGACCGACTCACTCCATGACCCCGGCGGCGCTGTCGGGGATGTACAGGTCGTCCGGGTCGTCGCCGTTCGCCTTGACCACGCTGGCTGCAGCAACGACGGCGGCGGTCACCGGGACGGCAACGAGTGCACCGACGATTCCGGCGAGCGCCGCTCCGACGCCGAGCGCGATGAGGATGACTACCGGGTGGAGCTGCACCTGGCGGCGCATCACCATCGGAAGCAGCACATCTCCTTCGATCTGCTGGATCGCGAGGACCACGACGGCGAGGATCACTGCGGTGGTCGGGCCCTCGGACACGGCCGCGATGCCGACCGAGAGCGCACCGACGAGCGTTGCGCCGACGATCGGGAAGAAGGCCGCGAAGAACGTGAGCACGGCGAGCGGCAGCGCAGCCGGGACACCCAGGACGACGAGCGCGATCCCGATGAGCACGGCGTCGGCCAACCCGGTGATCGCGATGCCCTTCAGCCAGCCCTGGAGCGACCCGAATGCGGCCCGACCGGCACGATCGAGGTCGTCACGGCGAACGGGCTTCACCCGCCGCAGCAACCAGCGCCACATCTCCGGGCCGTCCTTCAGACCGAAGAACACGACGACGAGCGCGAGGAAGAAGCCGCCGACGACCTCGCCGACCAGGCGGGCGGTCGAGCCGGGCTCGTCGAGCAAGCCCGACACGAAGCCGTCGCCGGCGGAGCTGAGCCGGTTGCTCACGTCGTCGACCTGGGATTCGCTGAGCCCGAGGGGCCCGGTCTGCAACCAGCTCTCCACGTCGACGACGACCCGGTCGAACTCGTCGGCGAAGTCACCCACCGCCGCCGAGATCGGCGCCGCGAGCAGCCAGCCGATCAGTGCGAGCGTCCCGGCGACCGCGGCCATCGTGATCCACGTGGCCAGCAGGCGCGGCATCCGCGCGGCGAGTCGGTCGACGACCGGGTTGAGGAGGGCGATGATCAGCAGCGCGACGAAGATCGGAATGACGACCACGCGGAGCACCACGAGGACCCGCAGCGCGAGATAGATCGCAACGGCGACAACGATGAACCGCCATGCCCATGCGGCGCCGTGCTGGAGGAACGAGGGAACCGCCGCCCGCGAACTCCCGCCTGGGCTGTCGGCGATCGCCCCGTCGGCCACCACCCGGTCCGCGATCGCCCCGGAGGTCATCACGTGGTCCGGACGCGACGGGCTTGCCAGTTCGTACATGCGCAGGCGATACCCACAATCCCCCGGGTTCAACCGTGGCAATCGAACGGCGCCCCGCTCGCTCATCGAGCGAACCGGCGGGATACCGTCGAAGGGTGACCACGACGACGCTGCGCTACTCCGCCGCCGACCTGCTGCGCGACCACGACGGCCTCACGCCGCACGTCGTCGACGGCCGCCGCCTCCACGGCGGCTTCCACGCCGACGGCACGTACCAGCCGCCACGGGCGCTCGTCCGCGAGCAGGCGCTCGACGCCTGGACCGCAGCGCTCCGGGCACGGGGCGGCGACATGTTCCCCGCCGACGCCGGGCTGCTCACCGGGCAGCGGCTCCCGACTGCCGAGCAGCAGCGGATCCTGCTCCGCAACGGGCTCGACCGGATGTTCTGGAACTCGCTCACGGTCATCGGCAAGATCGAGGCGCGCGGCCGGCTGCTCGCCGACGTGGACTTCCCCGACCTGCAGCCGGCGATCGTCGACGACATCTCCGAGATGGCGATCGGCCACCTCGGCCGCGGCCTGCTCGTCGCGCACGGTCTCGACGAGGGCGGCGAGCCGGACGCAGGTGTCGGCGCCCACGACGCGATGTGGTTCATCGCCCGCGATCTCGTGTTCGACCACGGCGCCCACCCCGATGTCAGCCCCCCGGAGAACATCGCCCGCCCCGAAGCGGGCCAGCGGATCATGCCGGAGCTCGCGCCGGAGACCGAGGGCCTGCTGTCGCTCCTGGCGAACCTGCTGATCATCGAGTTCAGGGCCGAGATCGGCTTTGCCGACACCCAGGCGATCCTGCGTTCCGCGGACCTGTTCACCGATCGGCGGGCCGCCGCCGAACTGGCGGCGGAGATGATCGAGCGGATCCGAACCGACGAGGCGATCCACGTCCGCTCGCTGTGCCTCTACCTCGGCGAGCTGTGCACGGTCGAGTTCCGGACCCTCGACGGTGGCACGATCTCCGGCCTCGCCCTGATCGACCGCTTCTGGAGCGGCCTCGTGCACTGGGCGACCGTCGAACAGCCGGCACTCAGCGTGGCGCGGATCCGCCCCGATTACGAGGCCTACATCGCGACCCACCCCGAAGCCGAACGCGTCCGGGCCGAGTTCGACGCCGCGGGCACGGCCTGAAAAACGGCGAACGACCCCCGAGAAATCGGAGGCCGTGCGCACGTTGCTCCGGGAGCAGGGCTCGAACCTGCGACATTCTGATTAACAGTCAGACGCTCTGCCAGCTGAGCTATCCCGGAAAGACTTCGGAGAGGATATCGCTTCGATCATTGCCATCACACGCCGATGGATGGTTCGACAGCTGTAGCACACCGTTGCGCAACCATGCACATGACGATTCCGCCGTCGCGTGAGATCCGCCACAGCTCGATACGGCTTGGTGAACTGCGCCCGCGGGATCTTCGTGACGTGCTCCCAATGCCGAATGGCCGCGTCGAGGTCCAGATCAGCGTGCAGGTACAGATTGACCCGTAAGCGGCGCTCGTCGATTTCGAACTCCGACCTGAGCCAGGTGAGGAAGATGCGCACGAGTCGCTCGTCGCTGTTCGCGAACTTGAGAGCACCGTCGGACTTGCTGCCCTCGCCTGCGTACAGCGCGAGGCAGAACATCAGCATGTCGCGCTCCGAGACCTCGCCGATGGCGACATCGGCGTCGACGCGACACCGTTCCAGCTCGGCGAGCTTCTTCAGGTGCAGGGGGTGCGGCGCATGTTCGCGATGGCCTCGGTTGCGCGGTTTCGGCACGAACTCGACATCGCGGGTCCAGATGGACACCGACGATTTCGACACGCCGAGCTCCTCGGCGATCTCGAGCAGCGTCCACGCCCGGGCCCGCAACTCACGCGCCCGTTGCCGTTCGACAGTCTTACCGCCGTAGCCCATGTCCCCGATGATGCCCACACGGTGTCACCACGATGCCAGGGCGCCCGTTCGGACCATCGACGAAGCCACCTCCCCGCGCCGACGGCGCCGGCTCGGGCACAGCCCGAGGACTCGAGTGCAGCGACGAAATCGCCGGGACAGCGACGCACGGACGCCCACTGACGAAGCCACCTCCCGGCGCCGACGGCGCCGGCTCGGGCACAGCCCGAGGACTCGAGTGCAGCGACGAAATCGCCGGGACAGCGACGCACGGACGCCCACTGACGAAGCCACCTCCCGGCGCCGACGGCGCCGGCTCGGGCACAGCCCGAGGACTCGAGTGCAGCGACGAAGTCGCTGGGCCGGCGTAGCCGGCGCACGCCGAAGGCGTGCTCACTCGACTTCGAGGAACTCCCGCAGGCGCTGGCTCCGCTGGGGGTGGCGCAGCTTGGCGAGCGTCTTCGCCTCGATCTGGCGGATTCGCTCGCGCGTCACGCCGAACGCCTTGCCGACCTCCTCCAGGGTCTTCGCCTGGCCGCCGTCGAGGCCGAACCGCAACCGCACGATCTCCTGCTCACGTTCCGAGAGCTCACCGAGCACCTCGCCAACCGCATCGGTGAGCATCGCCCGCGTCGCCGCGTCAGCCGGGCTGTCGACCGAGTCGTCCTCGATGAAGTCGCCGAGGTTCGACTCGTCCTCCTCCCCCACCGGCGAGTCCAGCGACAGCGGATCCTGCGAGATCCGCAGCAGCTCGCGCACGCGATCCGGCTCGAGCTGCACCCGCACCGCCAGCTCTTCGATCGTCGGCTCCCGTTCGAGCTCCTGGTGCATCGTCCGCTTCGCCCGCGTCACCCGGTTCATGTGTTCGACCATGTGGACCGGGATGCGGATCGTGCGGGCCTGGTCGGCGATCGAGCGGGTGATCGCCTGACGGATCCACCACGTGGCGTACGTCGAGAACTTGAAGCCCTTCGTGTAGTCGAACTTGTCGACGGCGCGCATCAGGCCGAGGTTGCCCTCCTGGATCAGGTCGAGCAGTTGCATCCCGCGACCCGAGTACCGCTTCGCGATGCTGACCACGAGCCGCAGATTGGCCTGCGTCAGCTCGCTCTTGGCTCGCTCGCCACGGCTGACCGCCCGCATCAACATCCGGTTCTCGACCGGGTCGATCTCGGTGCCGTCCTCGGCCGCCTGGTCGATCCGCTGCGCGGCGTTGATCCCCTCCTCGATCAACTGTGCCAGGCGCCGCTCGTCGTCGACGGTGAGCAGATCGACCTGGCCGATCTCGCGCAGGTACATCCGCACCGCGTCGGACGTTCCGCCCTCACCCTTCGGTGCCGACTTCTTCGTCCGGCGGCCGCGACGGCGGCTCAGCAGCTTCTCGTCCGCGTCGTCGGGTGCCTTCGCCACTTCGTCGACGAGCACCTCCCGGACGATGCCCTGCGTCGGTTCGTGGTCCTCGGCGTCGGCGTCGAGGGCGTCGTCGATCGCGATGCCCTCGTCGGCCATCACGGACTGCACCTGCTCGAGGACGTCGCCGGTCAACTCGATGTGCCGCAGCACATGCGTCAGGTCCTCGGCATGCACCTCACCCGACTCGCGCCCGCGCTGTACGAGGTCGCCCCACTCCTCGGTGTCGACCCCACTGAACGGAGCGACCGCGTCGTCGGCGGGCGGCTCTGGAGCCGCGGCAGCACCGTCAGCTGTCGGCACCGGTGCGTTCCTCTGCTCGTCGATGCAGCCAACCTAGCAACCACTCAGCGGCGCCGAGCGCTCGTGTCTTGTCCGTGTGATGGAGCAGTTCGATGTCGAGTCGCGCCTGGCGATCCTCCTCGATCGCCTCGGGGTCCGTCACCCGGACCCGATGCTGCAGTTCCCGTCGACACGCTGCACCGATCAACGTCCGAGCCTCGACGTCCGCGACCAGATTGAGGTCGGCGACGGCGGCCCGTTCGAGCACGTCGACCGCGTCGGGCGCGGCGGCGTCGAGCGCCCGACCGAGCTCGCCATCGGTCGCCGCGAGTGCGACGAACGCCATCCGGTTGGCGTCGTCGTCGAACAACTGCTCGGTCAGCCACGGCGCGATCGAGTCCCAGTCCTGCACGAGCAGCACGAGTGCCGCGAACTCGGCGTTCTGCATCGGCCCCCGTGACCGTTTCGGCTGCACCAGGATCGCCGGTCGGCGCGTGCCGCGCTCGGCGAGGCGGACCATGTCGTTGACCGGCATGCCGACGTCGGCCGCCAGCTCGCCCGCGTACAGCATCCGGATCGACGCGTTGGGATGCTCGTTGATCACCGCCATCGCGTCCTCGGCGAGCCGCACGCGATGCTCGGGCGAGTCCTTGCTGCGCCCGTGCATCGTCCGATCGATCCGGAACTTGAGGAACGGCACCGGCTTGTCGACGGCCGCGACGAGTGCCTCGGGGTGCGTTGACGCGAGGTCACCGGGATCCTTGCCGTCGGGCAGCTTCGCGACGAGCACCTCGACCGCGTGTTGCTGCTCCCACTCGTAGAACCGCTCGGCGGCACCCTGGCCGGCGGCGTCCGCGTCGAACGCGAGCACGACCTTGCTCGCGTACCGCTTGAGCAGGCGCACGTGCTCCTCGGTCAGCGCTGTGCCACACGTCGCGACCGCCCGCGGGACACCGGCACGGTGGAAGCCGATCACGTCGGTGTACCCCTCGCACACGACCACCTGGTTCTCCTTGGCGATGTCCGCCTTCGCCCAGTTCAACCCGTACAACGTCTTCGACTTCGAGTAGATCGGCGTCTCGGAGGAGTTCTTGTACTTCGCGGGATCCTCCGAGCCCGGCAGGATCCGGCCCCCGAACGCGAGCGCCTCGCCGGATTCGGAGAAGATCGGGAACATCACCCGAGCACGGAACGAGTCCTGCATGCGGTTGCGCCGGTTGCGGAACGACAGGCCGACGTCCTGCAACACGTCGGGTGGCGCACCGAGGGCCTTCGACAGCGCATCCCAGTCGTCGGGCGCCCACCCGAGCTTGAACTGACGGGCGATGTCTCCGGCGAGGCCGCGGCGGCGCAGGTAGTCGCGGGCCGGCCGGGCGTCGGGGTCGGTGAGCAGCCGCTGGTGGTACCACTCCACCGCTTCGCCCATCGCCGCGGTCAGCTTCTTGCGCCGGGACCGTTCCTGCGACTGCCCGGCACTCGTGTAGTTGAGCTGGATCCCGGCCTTCGCCGCGAGGTGCTCGACCGCGCCCGGGAAGTCGAGGTGCTCGATCTCCTGGATGAACGTGAACACGTCGCCGCCCTTGTCGCAGCCGAAGCACTTGTACCGCCCCGTCTCCTCGCGCACGTTGAACGAGCCGGACTTCTCGGCGTGGAACGGACACAGCCCGACCCAGTTGCGCCCGACCCGCTTGAGGGCCACGTACTGCTGCACGGTGTCGACGATCGACACGGTCGAACGCAACCGCTCGATGTCCTCGTCGACGATTCCCATCGGCGGCACACTACTGCCCGCCCGGACGTCGAATTCAGGCGGCTCCGCCGGCCGGCGACGGGCCTCGGCGGCCGGTCAGTCGCCCGGCAGTTCCGCCGGTTCGTCGAATGCCCGGCTGACCGTCTCGGAGTCCTCCTCCATCCGCGTCACCTTCAGCGAGAAGCCGATCGAGGCGGTCAACACCAGTGCGATCACCATCAGCGAGAGCCACGTCGGGATGTGGTACCACTCGGCGATGATCATCTTCACGCCGACGAACGCGAGGATGATCGCGAGGCCCTGCTGGAGGAATGCGAACCGGCTGTGCATGTCGGCGAGCAGGAAGTACAGCGCGCGCAGGCCGAGGATCGCGAAGGCGTTCGAGGAGAACACGATGAACTGCTCGTTGCTGACGGCGAGGACGGCCGGTACGGAATCGACGGCGAAGATGACGTCGGTCGCCTCGACGAGCATCAGCACGGCGAACAGCGGCGTCGCGAGGCGTCGCCCTGTCTTGCGGGTGAACAGCTTCTGACCGTCGAACTCGTCGGTCGACGGCACGAACCGGTTGACGACCCGCAGGAACCTCGACTCGCCGGGATCGACATGGTCGTTGTCGGTGAAGATCAGCTTCGCCGCGGTGTAGAGCAGGAACGCGCCGAACACGTACAGCACCCAGTCGAAGCGTTCGATCAGCGCGACGCCGGCGAAGATGAAGATCGCTCGCAGGACGAGCGCGCCGAAGATGCCCCAGAACAGGACGCGGTGCTGATACTTCTGCGGCACCTTGAAGTACCCCATGATCAGCGCCCAGACGAACACGTTGTCGATGCTGAGCGACTTCTCGATCAGGAAGCCGGAGATGTACTCCCCGCTGGCTGCGGCACCGAACCACCATGCGACGACACCCGTGAACGCGATGCCGCAGCCGATCCACACCGCCGACTCGATCGCGGCCTCGCGTGTGCCGACCTCGTGCGCCTCCTTGTGCACGACGAGCAGGTCGACGAGCAGCATCGAGACGATGATCCCGAGCAGGGCGAGCCACTGCCAGGCCGCGACGTCGAGGTCGACGAGGTTCTCCCGGCCCTTTTCGGCGGCGACGTAGATCTGTTCGAGCACCCGCACATTCTGCCCGAAGTCCGCCGGAACGAAACGATTCGCCGGATGTTCGCGACGCGGCTCAGCCGGGGCCGTTCTGTCGCTCGATGACCGCCTGGGCCGCCGCCAACCTGGCAACCGGAACGCGGTAGGGCGAGCACGACACCGAATCGAGCCCGGCGTCGAGGAACAGGCGGATCGAGGCCGGATCACCGCCGTGCTCGCCGCACACGCCGACCCTCAACTCGGGCTTCGTCGCACGGCCACGCCGCGTCCCTTCCCGCACGAGCTCGCCGACGCCGTCGGTGTCGATCGTGTCGAACGGGTTCGACGCCAGCAGCCCGTGCTCGAGGTATGCCGGCATCATCCGCCGCTCGACGTCGTCGCGGCTGAACCCGAACGTCAGCTGCGTCAGGTCGTTCGTGCCGAACGAGAAGAAGTCGGCGTCGTGGGCCAACTCGCCGGCGCGCAGCGCCGCGCGCGGGGTCTCGATCATCGTGCCGATCGTGATGTCGGCCTGGTCCACCTGCGAGAGCGACAGTTCCGCGACCTCAGCCGCGACCCACGACCGCACCAGTGCGAGCTCCGGGCGGGAAACGGTCAACGGCACCATGATCTCGACGATCGGGTGGCCGCCGTCGGCCCGGACCGAACGCGCGGCAGCCAGCAGCGCCCGGACCTGCATCGCGTACAGGCCCGGCTTGAGCACTGCGAGCCGGACGCCGCGAGTGCCGATCATCGGATTGTGCTCCGCCCACTCGCGCGCCGCATCGAGCTCCCGCTGTTCCTCCGGCGACAACCCGTCGGCGGCACGCTTCATCTCAAGGTCGAGCACGGCGGGCAGGAACTCGTGCAGTGGCGGGTCCAGGAGCCGGACGGTGACCGGCAGGCCGTCCATCGCGGCGAGGATCGCGGCGAAGTCGACCTCCTGCACGTCGCCGAGCTCGGCGAGGGCGGCGCGCTCGTCCTCCGGCGTGCGGGCGAGGATCATCGCCCGCATGATCGGGAGCCGATCCGGGGAGAGGAACATGTGCTCGGTCCGGCAGAGACCGATTCCGTCCGCACCCAGTTCGCGGGCCTTCGCGGCGTCGGCCGCGGTGTCCGCGTTGGCGCGGACGGCGAGCCGATCGCGCCGCACCTCGTCGGCCCAGCCGAGCGCCGTGAAGAACTCCTCCGGAAGGCCGGTGCTCGCGGTGCCGCGCTCGCCGAGCGTCACCTCGCCGGACGACCCGTCGATCGAGATGACGTCGCCTTCGGAGACGACGACATCACCGACGGCGAACGTGCGGCCGTCGATCACGATCGCCTCCGCGCCGACGACCGCGGGCGTCCCCCACCCGCGCGCCACGAGCGCGGCGTGGCTGACGAGCCCCCCGCGCGTCGTCAGCAAGCCCGCTGCGACCATCATCCCGTGCACGTCGGCCGGCGTCGTCTCGTTCCGGACGAGGATCACCGCTTCCCCACGATCGGCGGCATCGGCGGCATCGGCCGCGGTGAAGTACACCGCACCGACCGCCGCACCCGGCGAGGCGCCCAGCCCTCGGGCGAGGGCGGCGCCGGCCGTCTCGAAGCGGGCGTGCATCACGGCTTCGAGATCGGCCGCCGTCAACTCGAGCAGCGCCGCCTCGCGCCGCTCCGCGGTGTCGTCCGCGAGCACGGCGGCGACCACCCGACGCAGGTTCCCCTCGCCCGTTCGATCACTGGTCATCACCGCAAGACTTGCACGAGCGGACCCGCGTCCGGGACGATTCACTCAACGACGAGTTCGGCGAACATCCCTTCGACGATGTGCGGCGGCCCGCCCGCGACGTCGGGTGGGCCACCCTCGGCCTCGGCGGCCGCGGTGAGGTATTCCTGCGGGTCGGCACCGGTCGGGATCACGCAGATCAGGGCGTAGCGGCCGGGCTCGGTCAGCGCACCGGTGCCTTCGACCGCGAAGCCCGACTCCCCGGGCGGCGCGACCAACACGGTCTCGACGAACGGGAAGAACCCGGCGAGCTGGTCGGGCGGCAATTGGACGAGCTCCTCGACGGAGCGGTCCTCGTCGTCGGGCAGCCGAATCGCCACGACTTCGTGGACCTCCTTGTCGCTGTCGTTCTGCAGCGTGAGCGTCGCACCAGCGGTCACCCGCTCCGGAACATCGACGAACGTGTAGTCGATCGCGGTCAGTTCGATCGGGCCGCTGACGGCGTCGGGCTCGTCGGAGCCGCACGCGCCGAGCAGCGGCGACAACGCAAGGGCCGCGGTCATCATCGCCGCGGCGCGGCCGCGAGAGATCGTGGTGGCAGGGCTGGTGGTGTGGTTCATGAAATCACCGTGACGGAGCGCCCTTCGGAAATCCTTCCGATCGTCACGAGCACCTACGATGACCAGGGTGAAGGACGTCCCGGACATCCACTTCGCGCCCGCAAGGGGCGCACGCATCGCATACCAGCTGTTCGGCACCGGGACGATCCCGATGGTCGCTGTCCCACCGGCCGCGCAGAACATCGAGGCCGCGTGGGAGCGCCGGGAGATCCGCTCGATGCTCGAGCGCTTCGGGTCGTTCACGCGCTACCTCGTCTTCGACAAGCGGGGCACCGGCGCTTCGGACCGCTCCTTGTCGATGCCGGGGATCGACGAGTACGTCGACGACCTGCGCGCCGTGATGGACGATGCCGGGATCGACCGGGCCCATCTGTTCGCCCAGTCGGAAGGCGGCCCGATGACGCTGATGTTCGCGGCGACCTACCCGCATCGTGTCCACAGCGTCATCTTGGTCGGCTCCGCGGCCCGGCTGGGGCCCGAACGCACAGCCGAAGAACGCGAGGCGACCCGCGGCCGAATCGTCGATTTCTGCTCCGTGTGGGGCACGCCCGAGTCGCGCGCGATCGACGTCTTCGCGCCCTCGCGTGTGGGCGACGAGGACTTTCGGACGTGGCACCAGCGATACGAGCGTGTCGCTGCGAGTTCGGACTCGTTGCGCGACCTGATGTTCCAGATGATGGACGTCGACGTCCGCGAGGTGCTGCCAGACCTGGAGGTTCCGGTGCTCGTCGTTCATCGCCGCGACGACCGCGCGATCCCGTTGGCGTTCGGCCGAGAGGTCGCCGAACTCGTCGCCGACTCGACGATGTTCGAGGTGCCCGGCGAGGACCACTTCCTCTACATCGGCGACACCGACGCGGTCCTCGACGAGATCGAGCGCTTCGTCACCGGCGCCGTGACCCCGCGCGACGACGTCGGGCCGACGACCGCCCGGATCACGACGCTCGGTCGGTTCGCGGCGATCATCGACGGCCGAGAGGTCGAGACGAGCGAGTGGGGCTCGCGGCGCGCCCGCACGTTGCTGAAGCGACTCGTCGTCGCACGCGGCTGGCCGGTGACGCGCGATGAGTTGATCGAACTGCTCTGGCCCGGCGACGACGAGGTCGACAAGCTCGGCGCGCGGCTCTCGGTGCAACTCTCCGCCGTCCGGCGGATCCTCGGTGGCGGCGTCGTCGCGGACCGGCAGACCGTGGCACTCGACCTGGGGCACGTGTCGTGCGACATCGACGAGTTCCTGCGGAGCGTCGACGACGACGCCATCGTCGAGCAGTACGCCGGGGAGTTCCTCCCGGAGGACCGATACGAGGACTGGTCGCGTGCGATCCGCGACGAAGCCCGCTCGCACTTCACGCTCGCCGCGCACCGCGTGATCGACGCGGCCGCCGAGCACGGCGATTGGCTGCGCGTCGCGGAGATCGCCCGCAGACTGCTCGACGCAGACCCGTACGACGAGGCTGCCCACCGCCGACTCGTCGACGCACTCGGCGCCGCCGGCGACGCCACCGGCGCCGAACGCGCGCGCGACGCCTGGTCGGCCGCGCTGACCGAGTTGGGCGTCGAACCGAACTCGGCCTGAAGGATTTCCGAAGGGTGCGCCGGCACCCTCGGGACATGACACCACACGACGACACACACGACACCAACCGCGACAACCGCCGCGCACCGACCGACGCGGGTGACCCGCCGTCGAACCGACGGCCGTACCTGCTCCAACGCGACGAGGGCGACCATCGCCACTTCCTCAACCATCTCGCCACGACGAAGGTCGCCGCGGGCAACGACGGTTCGATGACCGTCGTCGAGTTCGTCGCCGAACGGGGATTCGGCCCGCCGCTGCATCGCCACCTCGATGAAGACGAGCTGTTCATCCTGCTCGAAGGAGAGGTCCACCTCAGTTCCGGCGAGCAGACGATGGTTGCGCGCGAGGGCGCCACGGTGTTCCTCCCCCACGGCGTCGCCCACACCTTCCAGGTCCACTCCGACACGGCGCGGATCTCGACGATCACGGCCTCGGCGACCGGCACGCCGCGCTTCGACCGAATGGTCGCCGAGCTCGGCACACCGATCGATGGCACGGTCGTACCGGCCCCGATCGAGATCGACCCGGCCAACGTCGCCGCCGTCTGTGCCGCCAACGGCATCGAGGTGCTCGGGCCGCCGCCGTCGCCACTGCCCGCCTGACCTGGCCGTAGCATGGGGGCGGATGTTCCGCCTGCTGGGTTTCAACGTGCACGTTCAGCCGGGCTTCGTGATGTTCATGCTCCTGATCGTCGTGCTCTACGGCGACGAGTTCGGGCTCTGGCTGGCCGGCGCGATCGCGGGCTTCACGCTCGTCCACGAACTCGGCCATGCCGTCTCGGCCCGGCGCAGCGGTGCGCACGCCGAGATCTCGCTCGGCTTCCTCGCCGGCTACGCGTCCTACGTGCCGACGAGGCCGATCTCGCGCGCCGAACACGCCTGGATCTCCTTCAGCGGGCCCGGCATCCACATCGCGTCGAGCGTCGCGGTCCTGCTCGCCCTCGGCGCGAACCCGCTCGACCCGGCGTCGTTCGACGACGCTGCGGCGACGTACGCGATCTGGTGGGCGGGCCCGGCGATCGGCGTGCTCAACCTGATCCCCGTCCTGCCCCTCGACGGGGGCAACATCGTCGTCCAGGGCCTCGACCGGCTGCTGCCCGGCCGAGCCAGACGGATGATGCTGTTGTTCTCGATCGGCGTCACCGGTGCGGCCGCCGTGGCGATGTTCGCGAGCGAACGCTTCCGCGGCTTCAGCATCTTCATCGCGTTCCTGATGATCACCCAGCTGCAGATGCTCGGCTCGTCGAAGGAGCCCGCATCACCGTGGACCGAGGCGGCAACGGCGTTGGAGGCGGGCAAGCCGGGCAAGGCACGGCGCCGGCTGATCGCTGCGCTCAGCCATGCCCGCGCTGGCGCGCCCGTCGCGGCGACGATGATCCCGGCGGACACGCTGCGGGCGCTCGTCGACCTGCTGCCCCAGCCGCTGCCATACGGGGACCCGACCAACGAGTACGTGCTCGCGAACATCCTCATCTCGCTCGGCCGCTACGAGGACGCCGCGCACTACGCGGCGGACAGCTTCCAGCGGGCACCGAACACCCTCAGCGCGTCGGCGGTCGCCCGCGCCTCGGGCGCGCTCGGTGACGAGGCCACCGCGATCGGGTGGTTGCGAGCTGCCGCCGACGCGGGCACCTCGCCTGCAGGGCTGGCGCACGTGATCGACGGGTCCCCCGAGTTGATCGGCCTCCGCCACAACCCCGAAGTGCAGGCGATCCGGCGGGCACTGAGCCCGACCGGCTGAGCGGCCGCGATCAGCCGTACGTCGGCGTGCGGCCGACGTCGGCGCCGCGCTTGACGTAGCCGAGTGCGGCACGCCCCGCGACACTCGTGATCGTGCCGACGTCGGCCCCGTCGGCGTCGCGGATCGGGTCACCGGGCTGCGTGCCGTCCTCGACGTCGAGCAGCCGCAGGGACTTCGGCGCTGCGGCTCCGCGGCTGTCCATCCGCTCGACGAGCTCCTGGCCCGGGTAACACCCCTTCGTGAAGTTGACCGCCTGGTCGACGATGCCGATCACGGCGGGGATCGTCTCCCCCGGCACGATCTCCGCGCCCATCCGCGGCCAACCGGCGGCGATCCGCGCCTGTTCGTGATCGGCCGACGGCTCGGCGGTCTCCGCCCCGTCGAGTTCGATGTCGGCCTTCACGCGGATCTTGAAGCGGTTGAGGCGGGCCTCGAGTTCGGCCCCGTACCCGGCATCGGTGTCGAGGACGAACGTGTCGTCGGCCGTCCGCTCGATCCGCGCGAGCGCAGTGATCTTGCCGGTCGGTTCGAGCACGAGCGTCCACCGGGTCTCGCCGACGGCCTGGTCGCGGATCTCCTGCGCGACCTGCGACTGGAGATAGCTCACGGCGTCCTCGCCCCGCACGACGAGGCGATCGCGGGCGGCGGGGTCGATGAACGGTTCGGCCATGATCCCAGTCTGGCGGCGCAGACCGCCAACACCACGTCGGTGGCCGGGCGGCGGGCGCCGGGCGCGTCCACGGGCCTGCCCCATCTGGTGCGAGGCACCAGATGAGACCGGCCCGCACCCAACAGCGTGGCACACTTCGGAGACGATGAGTAGTGATCAACCCGGATTCGGTCGCGACGACCTCGATCGGCTCGCCCAGCGAGCGGTCGATGCGGTGCTGCGCCTCGTCCGCAGAGCAGCGGCGCTGGCACGGGGTGTGCTGCTGTTCACGATCGTCTGTGCCGTCGGCAGCTTCCTGCTCGGGATCGCGGCGCTGTCCGGTGGGATCGAGCGCGTCTGGATCGTGCTCGGCGGGTTCTTCGCGGTGCTCGCGATCTGGGCGATCCTCACCGCGCTGCTCCGGCTCCGAGCGGTCCGCCGCGGGGCCGATGCCCTCTTCGGCGAAGTGCGAGCGTTGATCAGCGGCAGCGAACAGACCGAACGCACGGTGATCGAGACGGTCGAGTCGGCGGACGGCGCAGGGAACGAAGGCCTCGTCGTGATGTCCCGGCAGTTCTCCTCGATGCAGCACGCGATCGGTGATCGTGTCGACCAGTTCCGCGGCCTCGCATCGGCACTGTCAGCCGTGACGAGCTTCCCCGGCCTCGTCGCGCTCGCGATCCTCGTCTCGTTCGTCTTCGCCGGCCTCGGCCTGTTGTTCCTGATCGCCCTCGCGCTCTGAGCGCTCGGTCAGGCGGGCGTGCCCGCATCGCGGCGGGCGGCGGTCATTCGTCGAGCGGCCGGAATCGCCGCGAGCAGCGCGGCTGCCTTGTTCCGGCATTCGAGGTCTTCGTCGTCCGGCACCGAGTCGGCGACGATGCCCGCGCCCGCCTGCAGGCTGGCGGTCGAGCCGTCGCCGGTGATGAACATCGTGCGAATCGCGATCGCGGTGTCGAGGTTGCCGGACCAGTCGATGTAGCCGACGACGCCCGCGTAGGGGCCACGCTTGACCGGTTCGAGCTCGTCGATGATCTCCATCGCCCGCACCTTCGGCGCTCCGGACACCGTGCCCGCGGGCAGCGTCGCCCGGAGCACGTCGATCGGCCCGAGGCCGTCGCGTAGTCGGCCGGACACCTGCGACGTGAGGTGCATCACGTGGCTGTACCGCTCCAACGTCATCAGTTCGTCGACGTGCATCGAGCCGTACTCGGCGACCCTGCCGACGTCGTTGCGGGCGAGGTCGAGGAGCATCACGTGTTCGGCGCGCTCCTTCGGGTGCTCGATCAGCTCGGCGGCCATCAGCCGGTCGTGCTCGTCGTTCTTGCCCCGGCGCCGGGTGCCGGCGATCGGCCGGGAGATCACCCGGCGGTCGAGCAGCTGCACCATCGGCTCGGGCGACGACCCGACGATCGTCAGCTCCGGATGGCGCACGAAGTACATGTACGGCGACGGGTTGACCTGGCGCAGGACGCGGTAGACGTCGAACGGATCCGCCTCGAGCTCGATGTCGTACCGTTGGGCGAGCACGACCTGGAAGATGTCGCCGGCGACCACGTAGTCCTTCGCGACGTCGACCGCCCGTTGGTACATGCCGCCGGGCATCGTCGAGCGCAGTGTCGGCAGCTCGTCGTCGGCTGCCGGCGGGGCGACCGGCGTGTACGGCAGCGGCTCGGCGAGGTCGGCGACCGCTTGCTCGACGCGGCTGACGGCGGCGTCGTAGGCCGCGTCCAGTTCGGCGGCGTCGAGCCCGAGCGTCGGCACGCTCTCGATCAGGTACACCCGCTGGCGCCAGTGGTCGAACGCGGCGAGCGAGCCGATCACCGACATCACCGCATCCGGGTAGGCACGGTCGTCGGTCGGTACGTCGGGGAGCGACTCGATCTCGCGCACGATGTCGTAGCCGAGGAACCCGACGATGCCACCGTGCAAGGGTGGAAGATCCTCGAAGACGGGGCTGGTGTACTCGCCGAGCAACGCTTCGAGCGCGGCCAGCATGCCGTCACCGGTCGGGATGCCTTCCGGCAACGGGCCGTCCAGTTCGACGACGCCGTCACGCAGCACGAGCGTCGCCGACGGGTTCCGGCCGACGAACGAGAATCGCGCCCACCGCTCGGCACCCTCGACCGACTCGAGCAGGAAGCCCGGGCCGTCGCCGACGAGCTTGGCGTACGCCGCGACCGGTGTCTCGAGGTCGGCGAGCAACTCGGTCCACACGGGAACGACCGTGTGCTCGGCCGCGTGGGCGTGGAACGCGGCTCGGGTCGGCTGGAAGTTCATGTGGTCAGGAGTCGGGACCGAAGCGGCGGAAGAAACAGCTCCTGGCACCGGTGTGGCAGGCACCGCCGCCGAGTTGTTCGACCTTGAACAGCAGCGCGTCCGCGTCGCAGTCGTAGAAGGCGTCGCGTACGAGTTGGTGGTCGCCGCTCGTGTCGCCCTTGCGCCAGAGTTCCTGGCGGCTGCGCGACCAGTACACCATCCGGCCCTCCGCGAGCGTCATCTGCAGGGACTCGGCGTTCATCCACGCGAGCATCAGGATCTCGCCGTCGTCGACGTCCTGGGCGATCGCGGTGACGAGGCCGTCGTCGTTGTACTTGATGCCGGCCAACTGTTCGGCCGTCGCGTCGATCGTCGTCCCCTCGGGCATCCGGCCAGCCTACGGACGTGCCGCGCCGGGCGGCGCCGTGATTTCAGCCGTCGACGACTTCCGAGATCTGGACCGCGGTCTCGGCGTTCGTGAAGTTCGGGATGTCGGACAGCGCCTCGCCGGCCGCGCCCATCCCTGCCTTCATCGCGTCCATCGAGTCGAAGAACAGGTTGCCGACCGCGATGTACGGTCCGTCGACGCCGGAATCGATCGCCCGGCTGCTCGGCTTCATCGTGCGATCCACGATCCCCATGTGCGTCGTCTTGTAGTAGTCCATGTCGAAGGTGACGTCGTCACCCTTCTGGTACATCACGCTGACCTTGATCATCGATTCCTCCTGTGGTCGAGAACGTCACCATACGACAGACGGCGCCTCCGCCGGGACCGACGTCAGCGGCGCAGCCGTGCGGTCAGTCCGATCCGCCGAGGCGGGTCGACGCGGCCGCGGCGAGGCGTCGTTGCGCGTCGGCGGCGCGTCCTTCGTCCATCTCGATGCCGATGAACCCTCGACCGAGCAGCAGGCACGCCACGCCGATCGCCGCCGACCCGCAGAACGGGTCGAGGACGGTGTCGCCCGGACGAGACATCGCCTTGACGATCGTCGCCATCGCGTTCACGTCTCGGGCGTTCTCGTGATCGGACGCGGGCACGACGTCGTCCGGCCAGTGCTCGGCCGCGACGTCGTGACCGGTCACAGCGTTGAACGTCAGGAAGTGGGCGGCTTCACCCCGATGATCGGCGAACCCGTCGGCCACCTTCAGAACGTTCGCCTGCGGCAGCAGCGGCCGATACGCGTCGATCCTGGCCGGCGGTTGCGAGATCGCAACCCGGTCGTCCGTGCTCACGCGCCGCATCTCCTCGATGTACGGGTGGATCCGTACCCAGTACCGGGCGACCGGTCGCTCGAACCCCATCCCCACGTACGGCGGATCGGCGATCACGCAGTCGACGGATCCGTTGTCCATGTCGCGCATCACATCGAGGCTGTCGCCGACGACGATCCGGAACGGTGTGCCGTGATCCTCCACGTGCTCGGCCCGTCCCGCCTACAGGTACAGCCCGGTGCTCGCCTCGATGCGCTCCGCAGCGACGGCGTGCAACTCGCGTTCGCGCAACATGACGAGGTCCTCGCCCTGCACCTCGACCTCGTAGCGGTCGTCGGGGCTGAACAGCACCTTGTCGCCGACCTCGCACGAGCGGACGTTCTGGCCCTGCGCGACGACCGTCGCCCAGACGAGGCGCTTCGCGACCTGCGCCGTCGCGGGGATCACGATGCCGCCCGACGACTTGCGCTCGCCGTCCTTGTCCGAGATCTTCACCAGGACGCGGTCGTTCAGCATCTTGATCGGGAGCTTGTCGTCGGACCCTGCCATCGGGACCGAGGGTACCGTTGATTCGCATGACGCCGCCCGCCGCCGTGACGACGATCGAGTTCGAATCCCTCGACGGCACGCAGCTGGCCGGCGACCTCGCCGTTCCGGCGTCGCCGCGGGCAGCCGCAATCGTCTGCCATCCGCATCCCCAGTTCGGCGGTGATCGTCACAACGCGGTCGTGCAGGCGCTGTTCGACGCGCTGCCATCGGCAGGGATCGCCGCGCTGCGGTTCGACTTCCGAGAGAAATACGAGGACGGTCGCGGCGAAGCGCTCGACGCCACAGCCGCGCTCCGCACGCTCGCGCAGGCTGTCCCCGCCGTGCCGCTGATCGCGACCGGCTACTCGTTCGGGGCCGCTGTCGCACTCGCCCTCGCCGACCCGGCAATCTCTGCGAAGCTGCTGATCGCACCGCCGCTGACGATGGCCGGCGTCGAGCCGGCGATGGCGGTCCCCACGTTGGTGCTGACGCCGGAGCACGACCAGTTCAGCCCGCCGGAGGCGTCGGCGCCGATCGTCGACACCTGGCCGATGGCCGACCACGACACGATCGCAGGCGCGGACCACTTCCTCGTCGGCCACGCAGCCGACGCCGCCGCCGAAGCGGTTGCCGGCCTCGACCGCTGGCTGTCCTCGCTCGCCTGAGCCGAGGCCCGGCGAACGTCACTTCGCGACGGCGGCTTCCATCTCCTGCTTGACCTCGTCGGTCAGGAGGGGGATCACGTCGACGGTCTTGAAGTTCTGCACGACCTGGGAGACCTTCGACGCGCCGGTGATCACCGTCGACACGTTCGGGTTCTTCGTGCACCAGGCCAACGCGAGTTGTGCCATCGTGCAACCGAGCCGATCTGCGATCGGGCGCAGCTTCTCGACGCGGGCGACCTCTTCGGGGTTGGTGAGGCGGTCGGCGAGCCAGCCGTACCCGTCGAGCGCGGCCCGCGAGTCGTCCGGGACACCGTCGCGGTACTTGCCGGTGAGCAGCCCTGACGCGAGCGGGCTCCAGATCGTGTTGCCGTAGCCGAAGTCCGCCTGCAAGCGGGCGTACTCCTTCTCGACGCGGCGTCGTTCGAGCAGGTTGTACTGGCTCTGCTCGGTGATCGGCTTGTGCAGGTGATGCCGCTCGGCGATCTCGATCGCAGCGCGGATCTCCTCGGCACTCCACTCGCTCGTCCCCCAGTAGGTCGCCTTGCCCGACGACACGATGTCGCTCATCGCGAACACCGTCTCTTCCATCGGCGTCTCCGGGTCGGAGCGGTGGCAGTACAGCACGTCGACGAAGTCGAGCTGGAAACGCTCGAGCGATCCGTCGATGCCATGCATCAGGTACTTGCGGTTGGTCGTGTTGCTCATGTTCGGGACGTCGCCGTGGATCCCCCAGAACAGCTTCGTCGTCAGCACGTAGCTCCACCGCGGCCAGCCGAGCTCGCGCAGTGCATGGCCCATGATCTCCTCGCTCCGGCCGCCGGCGTACACCTCGGCGTTGTCGAAGAAGTTGCACCCGGCATCGCCCGCAGCCGCCATGCACTCGACCGCGAGATTGTCGTCCACCTGCGTGTCGAAGGTGACCCAACTGCCGAAGGACAGCACACTGACCTTGAGACCGCTGTTGCCGAGCCGCCGGTATTCCATGTCGGGGTTCACGTTGGGAGTTGCCATCCAGCCGAGGGTACCGAGCGCTCCGACCGACGACAGCCTGCAACCGCAGGTCAACCGGCGACGGCCGCGCGATCGGCGGCGATCTCGCGATCCATCTGGTCGAGCACTGCGCCGCGCAGCTTGCGCACGGTGCCGGCGTACGCACCGGCATCGAGCGCGGCGAACTCGTTCGCCGCTGTGACGGCGGCGTCGAGCACGTCGGCCTCGGCGATGACCTGGTCGAGGAAGCCTGCGTCGACGGCGTCGGCGCCGTTCGTCAGCCGAGCAGTCGCCACGGCGCGCTGCAGATGGCGACGGCTCAGCCGGTCGGTTGCGATCGTGAACGCCCAGTCGGGCAGCACCATCGCGATCGCCACTTCGTTGAGGCCGATCTTGCAGTCGATGTCGGCACCGATGCGCAGGTCGCAGCCCAGCAGGACGAGCGCGCCGGCGGCCAGCGCGTGGCCCGTACACGCCGCAACGACGGGCACACCCGCCCCGTAGATCGTCCGAACCAGCTCACCGCCGTCGGAGACCAGGTTCGCCATCGCCGCGAAGTCGCCCCCGCGCATCACGTTGAGGTCGAAGCCCGCGGAGAACTTGCCCTCGCGACCGTGCAGGACGACTGCGCTGACATCGGGATCTGCCTCGGCAGAGCGGATCGTGGCGATCAGCTCGGCGATGACGGCGTTCGACAGCGCGTTCGCCTTGCCGTCGTCGAGGTGGACGACCTCGACGACGCCGCGCCGTTCGGTGGTGACGGAACCAGAGCTCATCGTGCCGACGCTATGCAATCGGGCCGGTGCCGCCGAAGTCCGCCGACGACGGGGGTCGAACGGTGATCCCGGCGCGCGCCATCACCGCCTTCGCCTCGGCAACGGTGTGCTCCCGGAAGTGGAAGATCGACGCGGCGAGTACCGCGTCGGCGCCGCCGTCGGTGATGCCGTCAGCGAGGTGCTGCAGCGACCCGACGCCGCCACTGGCGATGATCGGCACGTTGACCACGTCGGTGATCGCGCGGGTCAGTTCGACGTCGAAACCCGCCCGGGTGCCGTCGCGATCCATCGACGTCACCAGCAACTCGCCGGCGCCGCGCCGCACGGCCTCGGCGGCCCACCCGACGGCGTCGATGCCGGTCGGCGTGCGCCCGCCGTGCACGTACACCTCCCAGCCGTCGCCGGGGGTCCACGGCCGGTCTGCGACCGAGACCCGTTTGGCGTCGATCGCGCACACGACGCACTGGACGCCGAACTCGGCGGCGATCTCCTCGATCAGCTCCGGGCGCTCGACCGCCGCGGTGTTGACGCTGACCTTGTCCGCCCCGGCCCGCAGCATCCGTCGCGCGTCTTCGAGCGTGCGGATGCCACCGCCGACGGTGAACGGGATGTACACCTGGTCGGCGACGTGGTGGACCATGTCGACGGTCGTGTCGCGGTTGTCGCTCGACGCAGTGATGTCGAGAAACACGAGCTCGTCGGCGCCTTCGAGGTCGTAGCGGGCCGCCAGTTCGACCGGATCGCCCGCATCGCGCAGGCCGACGAAGTTCGTTCCCTTGACGACCCGCCCCTCGGTGACGTCGAGACACGGGATCACCCGCGCCACCCTCATCGCTCGCCGCCGTGGCCCGGGCACGCCTGCCCGGCGCGCGAGAGCGCGGCGAGTGCCTGCTCGACGGTGAACCGCCCCTCGTACACGGCCTTGCCCGTGATCACGCCACCGAGGCCCGGGATCGAGGCGAGCGCCGCGATGTCTTCGAGGCTGGAGACGCCGCCGCTTGCAATCACCGGCGCCGCGGCGAGTTCGGCCGAGCGGCTGAGGCCCGCGATGTCGGGGCCCTCCAGCATGCCGTCACGGCTGATGTCGGTGATCACGAACACGGCGGCGGTCGGGAACAACCGATACGCATCGTCCAGCAGCATCCCGCTGCCCTGCGTCCACCCGTGTACGGCGAGTTCACCCGCCCGGTGGTCGAGGCCGACCGCGACCGGCACGATCTCCGACGCCTCCGCAACCAGATTCGGTTCGCGCACCGCCGCGGACCCCATCACGACGCGGGCGACCCCGGCCGCGGCCAGCTCGCGGGCGTCGTCAAGACGCCGCACACCGCCGCCGGTCTGCACCTGCGCTGTGTCGGCGACCGCAGCCGCGACAGCGGCGACGACGGGTCGGTTCACCGGGTCGCCCGAACGGGCCGCGTCGAGGTCCACGACGTGGATCCACCGTGCGCCGGCGGCGGCGAACTCGCGCGCCACCTGCACCGGGTCGTTTCCGTACACCGTCTCGTCGGCGTAGTCGCCCTGCCGGAGGCGGACGACCCGGCCGCCGAGCAGGTCGATCGCGGGGAACAGTTCGATCATGCGGTCACCTCCCGATTCGCGACATCGGTCGGGCCGGAGCGGGCGCAGATCCCGACGAAGTTCGCCAGCAACGCCAGGCCCGGACGACTCGACTTCTCTGGGTGGAACTGGACGGCGAAGACGTTGTCGAGCCGGAACGCGGCGTTGAGCGTCGTGCCGTACTCGACGGTCGCCGCCACGATCGGCGCGTCGTCGGGAACCCCGTGCAACGAGTGGACGAAGTAGAACCACGGCTCGTCGCCGAGCCCCGCGAACATCGGGTCGTCGGGCTTCGTGAGCCGCAACACGTTCCACTGCATCTGCGGGATCTTCGGGCCGGGCGGGATCCACATGACCTGGCCGGGGATCACGCCGAGCCCCTGGGCGTCGGGGTCCTCGTCGGATGCGGTGAACAGCATCTGCATGCCGACGCAGATGCCGAGGAACGGCCGCCCCGATGCGGCGGCATCGACCGCCGGTTGTTCGAGCCCGCATCGGCGCAGCGCGTCCATGCACGCGCCGAACGCACCGACACCGGGCAGCACGACACCGTCCGCGTCGGCGATCAGCCCGTGGTCTGCCGTGAGACGGGCGTCGGCGCCACCTCGTTCGAGTGCTTTCTGAGCCGAGTGCAGGTTGCCGATCCCGTAGTCGAGTACGGCGACGAGCGGACGGGTCACAAGACGCCCTTCGTCGACGGCACGCCGCCCGCCCCGTCGACGCGCACCGCGTCGCGCAGTGCCCGTGCCAGGCCCTTGAACGTCGCCTCGATGATGTGGTGGGTGTTGCGCCCCCGGACGAGTTCGACGTGCAGCGTGATGCCGGCGGCCGTCGCGAAGGACGACACGGCGTGTTCCGCCAACTGCGGATCGAACGCCGGCTGACCGAGCGGCAGACTCTCCGGCATCTCGACGAGCCACTCGACGTGGGGGCGGCCCGACAGGTCGAGGGCGATGTCGACGAGCGACTCGTCGAGCGGGAACCGCCCGCTCGCGAAGCGGCGGATGCCCGCCTTCTCCCCGAGTGCCTCCGCGAACGCCTCCCCGACGGTGATCGCGACGTCCTCGACCGTGTGGTGGGTGTCGATGTGGAGGTCGCCGTCGGCCTGCACGGTGAGGTCGAACCCGCCGTGGCGGCCGAGCTGGTCGAGCATGTGGTCGTAGAACGGGATCCCCGTCGAGATGTCGGTGGTGCCCGTCCCGTCGAGGTCGATCGTGACGTCGATCTTCGTCTCCTTGGTCGAGCGTTGGCGAGTGGCGGTGCGGCTCATCGGCTCGTTCCGTTCTGGTCGGGGGGCGGCGGCGCCGCGAGCAGCGCCCGCATCGCATCGAGGAACTCGGTGTTCTCCCCGGAGGTGCCCACGGTGACCCGCAGGCAGTCGGCGAGCCGTGGCCAACCGGAGCAGTCGCGCACGAGCACGCTCCGATCGACGAGGCCCTGCCAGATCGCGCGCCCAGCGTGATGGCGCGGCCGGAACAGGACGAAGTTGGCGCCGCTCGGGAACACCTCGATGTCGAGCGATGCGAGTTCGGTGCTGATCCGTTCCCGCTCGGCGACGATCTGCTTGACGCGCGCGTCCATCTCGTCGGAGTACCGCAGCGCGAGCCGACCCGCGATCTGCTTGACCGCATCGAGGTGGTACGGCAGGACGACCTTGTCGAGTTCCGCGACGAGCGCGGCCGGCCCGACGAGGTAGCCGAGCCGGGCGCCGGCCATCGACCACGTCTTCGAGAACGTCCGCGTCACGACGAGCGGGACGTCCTCGCCGACGAGATCGAGCGCGGTCCAGTCGGCGAACTGCGCGTACGCCTCGTCGACGACGACCAGACCGGGCGCGGACGCGATCAACTGCCGCACGCGCTCGGCTGGTTCGACGAGCCCGGTCGGGTTGTTCGGCGACGTCAGGAAGACGACATGGGGCCGCGCGGTCGCGAGCACGCGGTCGACCTCGCCGGGGTCGAGCGTGAAGTCCGCAGCCCGCTCACCTTCGACGACGGTCGCACCGGTGACCCGCGCGATCTGGGCATGCATCTGATACGTCGGTTCGAACGTCGCCACCGTGCGGCCGGGGCCCGCATACGCGAGCAGCACGGTCTGGAGGACTTCGTTCGAGCCGTTGGCGACGAACACCATCGACGGGTCGACGTCGTGGCTGTCGGCGATCGCGGCCCGCAGCTCGGCGGCCGAGCGGTCCGGGTAGCGGTGCCACTGCACACGCGACATCTCGGCGGCCACCGCATCTCGGAACGCGGCAGGCGGCGGCTCGGGTGACTCGTTCGTGTTCAGCCGGATCCTGACGTCGACCTGCGCCGAGTGGTAGCCCTCCAGGGCGCGCAGATCGGGGCGAACGCTGATCACGCGGCCGAATTGTACCGACGGCGACGGGCTACCCTGCCCCTGGTGGCAGCATCGCTGGAACGCACGGCAGCGGAACTCTCGGCAATCGCGGACAGCGTGGCCCGCTCCCGCGAGCGCGTCGCGACACTGGCCGAGCCGTACATCGGCTCGGATCGAGACGACATCGTCGTGGCGATTCACGAGGCCGAGCGCCAACTGCGCAGCGCCGAGCGTGGTCTCGCACGCGCGCTACGCGCTGTTCGCTGACGTGGGTGGGTCCGTCCCGAAAAAGCGGCGACGGCCCCTGGTGGGAGGGGCCGTCGCTCATGCGACGTCAGGCGGCGGATCCTGACTGTCGCAGCAAACCAGGTGGCGGGAACCTGGTTGCTGCAAAGTTACCCCTCGGCAAAGATCACACGCAAACATCCAGGTGATCTGCCTCCCAGCGCCACAAGGGGGGGTCGCGGCGGGCGCGGTACCCTGACTGCGGTGCGCCGTCTGGACATCACCCGCCACGTGTCCCCCACCGAGATCGCCGTGATCGAGGAGTTGCTCGACACCGCCGCGCAGGTCGACGGCCGGCGGCCCTTGTCCGACCATCTCGCGGTCGATCTCGCCAACGGTGGCGGCGGTGGCTTCGTCGCACTCGTGCAGTTCGACACCAGTACCGTCGACACCGGCACCGGCACCGGCACCGGCACCGGCACCGAGCAGGCGATCGCCTACGCCCAGGTGTCCCGGGGCAACGACACCCATGCCCTCGAGCTCGTCATCCACCCGGACCATCGCCGCGACATCGCCACGATCGGCGCCGAGGTGATCGGCGCGGCGCTCGACGTCGTCGCCTCCGACGGTGGCGGCCTCGTCAACTGGTGGGTGTTCGACCCGTCACCGGCCCAGCAATCCCTCGCGACAGGGGTCGGGATGCAAGTCGGCCGCACGCTCCACCAGATGCGCCGGACGCTGCCGACCGGCCTCGACGTCACGATCGCGACGCGCGCGTTCGTGCCCGGCATCGACGAGGCAGCCTGGCTGGCGGTCAACAACCGCGCGTTCGCCGGCCATGGCGAACAGGGCAACTGGACACCGGAGATGCTCCGCCAGCGTCAGCGCGAGGCGTGGTTCGACCCCGAGGGATTCCGAATCCTCGAGCGCGACGGGCGGATGGCCGGCTTCTGCTGGACGAAGATCCATCCGCCTGAGTCGCCCGCGGACGGCGCCGACGGTGAGATCTACGTGATCGCCGTCGACCCGGATTTCCACGGTTCCGGCTTCGGCGAGCAGCTCACCCTCGCCGGTCTCGAGCACCTCCACGGTCGGGGAATCACCTCGGCGATGCTCTACGTCGACGCGGCCAACACGGCAGGCGTCGCGCTCTACGACAAGCTCGGCTTCCACATCGCGGCCACGACGGTCGCGTTCCAGAAGACGATCGAGGCGGCCGGAGGCGCCGCCGGATGACCGGACCGACGCTCGAACTCCCCCGGTGGGACGTCACCGATCTCCACGAGTCACTCGACGCACGTTCGTTCCGCGACGCGCTGGAGCGGGCCGCCGCCGACGCCGAACGCGCCGTGGCGCTGTTCGACGAACTCGACATTCGTGCGACCGACGCCCGCCCGGCCACCGCACGCGACGGCGACGCCGCAGATCAGGCGATCGCGACGTTCAACCGTGTCGCGGCCGAGGTCGACCTCCTCCGGGTGTACGTCTACGCGAAGGTCTCCACCGATTCCCGGCACGCACCCGCGCAGTCGCTGTTGAGCGAGATCACGGCGATCGCTGCGACGCTGCGGCCGCTGCTCGCCAGGCTCGCCGACTGGGTCAGTTCGCTCGGCGCCGCAGAACTGCAGCGAGTCAGCACCGAGGCGCAGGAGCACGCCGGCCCGCTCGCCCGGTTCGCCGAGCGCGCCGCGCACCAGATGACCGAAGCCGAGGAGCACCTCTACGCCGAACTCGCGACGACCGGGTCGGCGTCGTGGGCCCGCCTGCAGGAGGACACGACGTCGCAACTCACCGCCGACGTGGCGCTGCCCGACGGGCCGGTCACGTTGCCGATGCCGGCCGTGCGCGGCCTCGCGACGAACGCCGACCCGGCCGTGCGGCGCGCGGCATACGCGGCCGAACAAGCCGCATGGCCGGCGCTCGGCGTACCGGTCGCGGCAGCGATGAACGCGATCAAAAGCGAGGCGAACGCCGTCAACCGTCGCCGCAACTGGACCTCGCCGCTGGAGGCGTCGTTGTTCGCGAACAGTGTGAGCAGGGCGACGTTCGAGGCGATGCAGGCCGCCGTCGCGGCCTCGCTGCCCGACTTCCGCGGTTGGATGCAGGTCAAGGCCCGGCTCCACGGACATCCGGCCGGCGACGGCCTGCCCTGGTGGGATCTCGTCGCGCCGTCCCCGGTCGCGGCGCGCGACGTGTCGTGGGAGGACGGGCTCGACACGGTGCGTGATGCGTTCCGCGAGTACAGCCCCGCGCTCGGGGGCCTCGTCGACCGCGCGGTGTCCGGACGCTGGATCGATGCGGCCCCGCGCGACGGCAAGGGCGGCGGCGCGTTCTGCATGCCGTTCGTCGACGACCGGTCACTCGTCCTGTTGAACTGGTCGGGCTCCGCCGACGCGACGCAGACGACCGCCCACGAACTCGGCCACGCGTACCACAACACGACGCTCGCCGGCCGGACGTACCTCCAGAAGCGGCTCCCGATGGCGCTCGCCGAAACGGCGAGCATCTTCTGCGAGACGCTCGTCGTCGAAGCGGGGCTCGCCCGGCTGACCGGTGACGAGCGCCTCGCGCTGCTCGACATCGATCTGCAGGGCGCCAACCAGACGGTCGTCGACATCCACTCCCGGTTCCTGTTCGAGTCCGAGGTCTTCGCCCGCCGGCAACGCAGCAAGCTCAGCCCCGGCGAACTGTGCGAGCTGATGACCGACGCGCAGCGAGTCGCGTACGGCGACGGCCTCGACCAGTCGACGGCGCACCCGTACATGTGGCTGCTCAAGCCGCACTACTACGGAGCGCACTTCTACAACTGGCCGTACACGTACGGTCTGCTGTTCGGGCTCGGGTTGTTCGCCCGCTACCGAGAGGACCCGGACCGGTTCCGCGCCGGCTACGACACGTTGCTGTCGCGCGCCGGGATGGACACCGCGGAGGAGTTGGGCGCAGCGTTCGGTTTCGACGTGTCCGACGAGGCGTTCTGGACCGCCAGTCTCGACGTCGTCAGGGCGCGCATTGCGGACTACCGCTCGCTCGCACAGCCGCATCTTCCCTGACACGACGTGACGGGTGACGCCCCGAATTGACCGCGCGCCGACCGGCACGCATCGGTAGCGTCGGGTACCCATCTCGACTGAAAGGCAATCCGGTGTCCGATCGCACCGCCCTCCGCCGGGGGCTCGGCCATGTCGCCAACATGGTCCGGCTCCATCCGGGTCCGTTCGTCGTCGCCGTCGCAGGCGCGGCGGTGTTCGCCGCGGGCACCGTGCTGTCGACGGTCGTGCTCGGGCGGATCACCGACGACGCCGTGCTGCCCACCTTCGAGACCGGCACCGTGCCCGACGACGCAGTGCGCACCGGCGTGCTGGCAGTGATCGCAGTCACGGTGTTGCGCGCCGCGGGCGTCGTGTGCCGTCGCTTCTTCGCAGGGATGACCGCCGAACGGGTACAGGCGACGCTGCGGCGACGACTGAGCGCCCAATACCTCGCGCTGCCGCTCGCGTGGCATCAGCGCGTCCCGGCGGGCCAGCTGTTGGCCCACGCGGACAACGATGCCGAAGTCGCGGTCGACGTGCTGCATCCGCTCCCGTTCTCGCTCGGCGTTGCGTTCCTCGCCGTCTTCTCGGCCATCTCGATCATCGCGGTCGACCCGGTGCTCGCGCTGATCGCGTTTCTGATCTTCCCCGCGCTGACGCTGCTCAACCGCGTCTACTCGCGCCGCATCGAACGCCCTGCCGCCGAGGTGCAGGAGGGCGTCGGCGTCGTCTCGTCGATCGCCCACGAGAGCTTCGACGGCGCACTCGTGGTGAAGACGCTCGGCCGTTCGGGCGAGGAATCGGCGCGGTTCACCGACGCCGTGCGCCGCCTCCAGACCAGCCGCATCAAGGTCGGATACCTGCGCGCCGCGTTCGAGTCGGTGATGGACGTCCTGCCGAACCTCGGCATCATCATCGTCCTCATCGTCGGCATCTACCGCGTCGACGCCGGCGCGGTCGGCCCCGGTGACCTCGTGCAGGTGACCGCGCTGTTCACCGTCCTGGCGTTCCCGATGCGAGTGATGGGCTTCTTCCTGGAGAGCGTGCCACCGTCGGTCGTCGCTCACGGGCGCCTCGAGGCGGTGTTCGACGAGCCGCTCCCGGTGCCCCCGCCGGAGTACCGGAACCTTCCGCCCGGCCCGCTGTCGCTGTCGGCGAGTGGCGTCACGTTCCACTATCCGGGCGGTCCTGCGGTTCTCGACGACGTCAACCTCGAGGTGCGGCCGGGCGAGGTCGTCGCGCTCGTCGGGTCGACGGGTGCCGGCAAGAGCACGCTGTGCAACGTCCTCTGCGGGCTGCTTCCCATCCCGGCCGGCAGCATCCGGCTCGGCGGTGTCGACGTCCACGACGTCGACCCGATCGAGCGGACCGACAACGTCGCGCTCGTCTTCCAGGAGTCGTTCCTGTTCGCGGACACCCTGCGCGCCAACATCGACCTGTCCGGCCGGGCATCGGAGGACTCGATCCGTCGCGTCGCCGAGATCGCCAGAATCGCGGACTTCGTCGACGGCCTGCCGCAGCGGCTCGGCACGATCGTCGGCGAGCGCGGGATCACGCTGTCCGGCGGCCAACGGCAGCGCGTCGCGCTCGCCCGCGCGTTGATCCAGTCGCCCCGGCTACTCGTGCTCGACGACGCGACGAGTGCGGTCGACGCGCGCGTCGAGCAGCAGATCCTCGCCCGCCTGCGCGCCGGCCTCGACACGACGACGATCATCGTCGCCCAGCGCGTGTCGACCATCCAGCTCGCCGATCGCGTGCTCTACATGCGCGACGGGAGCATCGAGGCATCGGGCACGCATGACGACCTGCTCGCCCACGCCGGCTACGCGGCACTCGTCCGCGCGTACGAGGAGGCGGCCCGATGACGACCACGCCACTCGACACCGCCGCGGCCGAACAGCCGCCGCATCCACCCGATGACGAGATCGACGCCTGGCAGGCCGCCCCCGACGATCTCGGTTTCGACGACGACGAGCGGGGTTCCTCGGAGGGCGCGATCGTGGTGCTCCGCCGCGGGTTGCGCCAGAGCGAGGAACTGCGCCAGGGCCTCGCGACGACGGTCGGGATGGGGCTGTCCGTCGCCGCCGGTCGCCTCGCCGTACCGGTCCTGCTGGAACAGACGATCGACAACGGCGTGCTCGACGCGAGCGGCGTCGATCCCAGCGCCGTGCTGAGCGCTGCGACCGTGATGGGCATCATCGTCGTCGCCGCAGCGGTCGTGTCGTGGCTGACGCAGCGGCGACTGGTGACCCGCGCCGAAGCCGGCATCGCCAACCTCCGGATTGCTGCCTTCGACAAGGTGCACGAGCTGTCGATCGCCGACCACAACGAGACCAAGCGCGGTGTGCTCGTCGCCCGCGTCACGTCGGACGCGGAGTCGCTGTCCCGATTCGCCCAGTGGGGCCTCTATTCGTGGACGATCAACCCGACGGTGATCCTCGGGACGTTCTGCGTGCTCGCCTGGTACTCGCCGTGGCTCGCACTGATCGTCGCGGTCTCGTACTCGCCGGTGATCCCCACGATGCGCTGGCTGCAGATTCGCCAGCTCGCCGCCTACGACCTGTTGCGGACGCGCGTCGGCGAGATGCTCGCCGCGTTCTCCGAAGCGGTGATGGGCGCGGCGGTCGTTCGGGCGTACGGCGCGCAGGAGCGGACGCGCGATCAGCTCGACGAGAGCATCGCGGCGCGTTACCGCGCGCGGATCCGGGCGAACAAGTACATGGCGGGTGTCTTCGTCATCGGCGACCTGTTCGGCGCACTCGCGTTCGTCGGCGTGCTCGTCGCCGGCCTCGCCCAGCGCGACGCGTGGGGCATCGGCGGTGGCGAGCTGATCGCGTGCCTCTTCCTCACGACGCTGCTCCACGGCCCGATCGCCGAGCTCGGCGAGACGATGGACCAGACCCAGACGGCGGTCGCCGGCTGGCGCAAGATCCTCAACCTGCTCGACCACCCGGTCGACGTCGCCGAGGCCGACCCCGGCATCGCGTTGCCGCACGGCCCGGTCGAGGTCGTCGCCGACGGCGTGACGTTCGCCTACCGCGATGCCGAACCGGTCGTCCACGACGTCAGCGTCACGATTCCGGCGGGCACCAACGTCGCGATCGTCGGTGAGACCGGCTCCGGCAAGACGACATTCGCGAAGCTGCTCTGCCGGCTCGCCGACCCGATCGGTGGCACGATCCGCCTCAACGGCGTCGACCTGCCGGACCTGTCGCACGAGTCGCGCCTCGCGACCGTCCGGATGGTGCCGCAGGACGGGTTCCTGTTCGACACGTCGATCCGCGAGAACGTCCGCTACGGCCGGCCCGGCGCTTCCGACGCCGACATCGAGCGGGCATTCGAGCGGCTCGAGCTGACGTGGTGGGTCGACAAATTGCCCGACGGGCTGGCCACCGACGTCGGTGAACGCGGCGACAACCTCTCGGTCGGCGAGCGCCAGCTCGTCGCCCTCGCTCGCGCGGCCCTCGCCGACCCCGGGTTGCTGATCCTCGACGAGGCCACGTCGGCGGTCGACCCCGAGACCGACCAGGCGCTGACGACCGCGATCGCCCGCCTGGCCGTCGACCGGACACTGGTCAGCATCGCCCACCGCCTCGCAACGGCCGAAGCCGCCGACCTGATCCTCGTGTTCGACGACGGCCGCCTCGTCGAGCAGGGCTCGCACGACGTACTCGTCGACGGCGAAGGCATCTACGCCCGCCTCCACCGGGCGTGGGTCGGCAACACCCGCAGCGTCGGCTGAACCCGGCCCCGTCCGGGTGCGGCGATAGCGTCGCGCTGTGGCACCACCGACGACGCCGACCCGCTACGGGCTGACCCGCGACGAGCTCGCGGCGCATCTCGACGGCGAACCGCGTTACCGATTGGATCAGCTGTGGGACGGCCTCTACACCCAGCTCGCGGAGCCCACCGACATCAGCAACCTGCCCAAAGCGCTGCGGGCACGGCTCGACGAGCGGTTGCCGGCGGCGCTGACGCCGGTCACGGAGTCGGTCAGCGACACCGGTGACACGGTCAAGTTCCTGTGGGAGCTCGACGGGGGCAGCCGCATCGAGACCGTGCTGATGCTCTACGCAGACCGAGCCACGGTGTGCGTCAGCAGCCAGGCCGGCTGCGCGATGGCGTGCGGGTTCTGCGCGACCGGGCAGGCCGGCTTCACACGGCATCTCACGGTGGGCGAGATCGTCGAACAGGTCGTCCGCGCCGCCCAGCGGGCGAAGCGGGTCGACCGCCGAGTCAGCAACATCGTGTTCATGGGGATGGGCGAGCCGATGGCGAACCTCGGCCCGGTGTGGGCGAGCGTGGAACGAATCCACGCCGACCTCGGCCTCTCCGCACGGCACATCACGATCTCGACCGTGGGGGTGATCCCCGGCATCCGCTCGCTCGCCGACCTCCCGCTGCCGGTCAACCTGGCCGTGTCGCTGCACGCCGCGAACGACGCGTTGCGCGACGAGCTCGTGCCGCTCAACAAGCGCTACCCGCTCGATGATCTCGTCGCCGCGTGTGCGGACTACCTCCGGGTCAAGAACCGGCGGGTCAGCTTCGAGTGGGCGATGATCGACGGCGTCAACGATCGCGAGCAGGATGCCCGCGAACTCGCGGAGCTGTGCCGTCGCCTGCAGCCGCACGCGCACGTCAATCTGATCCCGCTCAACCCGACACCCGGCTACCCGACGAGGGGCACGCCGCTCGCCCGCGTGCATGAGTTCCGCGACGCGCTCGAACGGTTCGGTGCGAACGCCACGGTTCGGCGCAACCGCGGCACGGACATCGACGCAGCGTGCGGCCAGCTCGCCGCCGGCCAGGCGGTGACGATCGGCCGCAAGCCGGGCTGACTAGCTGTCGAGGTAGCCGGGGTTCGCGACGAGCAGCTTGTCCGTGACCGCGGCACGCAACTCGGCGCGCAGTTCGGTACCGCGACCGTCGAAGCGGCTGGCGCGGATGGCTTCGGCCAGCTCGGCATCGGACTCGACGCCGAGGCGCGCCAGGCGCTCGCGATGGGCGCTCGCCTGCGCCGGGCCGAGTTCCAGTTCGCGCTCGACGATCGCGAGCACGTTCGCAGCGACGCGGGCGTGGAACTTGAGGCGGCCGTCGGTCGCGGCGAGCACGTCGCGCTCGATCCACTCCCGGACCGCTTCGAGCAGGTCGGCTGCCGACGGGACGTCGTGGGGGGCGTCGCCGTCGCTCACCACCGGCCCTCCAGTGCGAGGAACAGGTCGTGTTCGTTCTCGCACACCCGCCTGCCGATCGCCGCGAGTTCATGGCTGCGCACCGCGCCGGACAGGTGCGCCGACGCCTGTGCGATGCACATGATCCCCCACTTCCACGTGCCGAGCACCTCCCACCATCGCACGACGTCAGCGTTGACGGCGGCACCGCCGGCTTCCTCGTAGGCGGCGAACAGCTCGTCGTAGCTGCCGAGACCGGCGACCGGTGACCTGCCGCCGAAGCGCCAGGCCTTCACACACAGCCAGCCGAGGTCCTCCATCGGGTCGCCGAGGTGGGCGAGTTCCCAGTCGATCACGCCGGCCAGCCCGTCGGGGGCGACGATCAGGTTGCCGAGGCGGAAGTCACCGTGGACGACACCCGGTTCGACGGCCGGCGGCCGGTTCGCGATGAGCCAGTTGCGGACGAGCTCGAACATCGGGTGTGGCTGGCCGAGTTCGTCGAGGGCTGCGGTGTATACCTCGACCTGGTCGGCAGCGACGAGGCCGGGGACGAGATCGAGCCGGTGGATGCGCGCCAACGCGGCACCGCAGTCGCGGACGAGCCGACGACGGGCATCGGCGAAGCGGTCGTCGCGCTGGATCTTGCGCGCGATCGTCTCGCCGTCGATCGCTTCGAGCACCATCACCGCGAGGCCGTCGTCACGCCTGACGGCGGTGAGCAGCTCGGGTGCCGGCACGCCACCGGCGCGCGCCGCGCGGACGACCGCCGCCTCGACGAGCATGTCCCGTTCGTCGCCGGGCCGCTGGAGTTGCGCGACGAGGTCGCGACCGTCGGCGGTGAACCGCCATGTCTCGCGGGACGCCCCGCCGGAGAGGTGGCGGAGCGCGTCGATCGTCGCGCCATCGAGGATCGCCGTGAGTGTCTCTGCGAGCGCGGCCTGCGGCGACTCGTCAGCGGCTCCGTCGGGCGGTGTCACCACGACCCGAGACTGCCAGATCAGCAGCCGGCGACGCGCACCGAGGGGTACGGGTTGACGGCGAGGCCGCCGCCCGGGTGGATCTCGAAGTGGAGGTGCGGGGTGCTGAACTTGGCGTTGCCCGTGTCGCCGTTGTACCCGATGACCTCGCCTTGGACGACTCGGCGGCTGCTGCCCTGGTAGGCGTCGAGGTGGGCGTAGTAGTACCGGTTGCCGTTGTCCGCGACGAGCGACACCGCGTTCCCGCCGAGGCGGTTGTGCTTGAACGTGACGTAGCCGTTCGTGACGGCGTAGATCGGGATGCCGCGCGGTGCGATCATGTCGACACCCTCGTGGCGCCGCCCACCCGAGCGGGGGGCACCCCACGTGTCGCCGAACGCCGAACCGGGCATCGGGCAGATGATCGTGTCGAGGTAGCCGGCCGACGTGTCGACCGGGCGCGGGTTGCTGCCACTGCCGCCGGTGCCGGTCCGGCCGCCGCTCGTGCCGCCCGACGCGCCGCTGTTCGTGGGCAGCGCGGTCGTGGAGGGCAGCGGTGGCGCGGTCGTCGTCGGGGCGGCCTCGACCGGAATCGGGACGCCGTCCGGCCCGATCGCCGGCCCGTCGGCACCGTCGGCCGGCGCGGCACCCGCGGGGTCATCGACCGCGCCGGGGATCGTCGTCGTGGTGGTTGTCGTCGTCGGTGGCGGCAGGCCCTCGGCAGGGTCCGGGATCGCACGGGCGGCTGCTTCGGCTTCACGGCGGGCGAGTTCCTCGAACTGCGCGCGCTCCTCGGCGAGTTGTGCCTGCAGCGCCCGCTGCACGGCCTCGTCCTCGAGCCGGCCCTCCTCGGTCTCGCGCAGCTTGACGACTTCCTCCTCCGCCTTCTCGCGCAGCTCGACGAACTGGTCCTGCTGCTGTTCGATCAGCACCTGCTGTTCGTCGAGCGCGACCTGGTTGGCGGCGAGCTCCTTCTCGGCGATGTCGAACTGGTCGAGGACGTCGCTGCCGGTGTTGGTCAGCACGTCGACGAACACCTCGGCCTGCACCTGATCCTGTGGCGCCTGCAGGCCGGTCAGCAGCGGGATGCCGGTCGTGCCGCTGAGCACGAACCGGGCGACCGCGACCGCCTCGACGTCGCGGCGCAGACGGTCCACCGCGAGTTCGAGCTGCGCCGATTGGATCACGAGGCGCTCGAGGTCGTCCTTCAGCACGTCGAGATCAGACTCCGCCTGGAAGAACGCCTCGGCCGCGGCGTTCGCGCGATCGCGTGCGGCCTGGATCTGGCGGGCCGCCTCGCGTGCCGCAGCTTCGTCGGTCGCCACATTGAAGTCGTCGGTCTGGCCGGGGAACTCGGCGACGGCGGTGAACGGGGCGACCAGGCTGGCGACGGCGAAGGTGGCCCCGAACACGATCGAGCGCCGCGACGAGCGATGGGGCGCGGAGCCGTCGGCGGACGCCCTGGAAGTGGTGCGCTCCGCCCGGCTGTTCATACGCTGGGACACTGTAGTTGGCATTGCAGTTTGGTTACGGGCACTCGTTGGCGGTGGTGGATGATCATGATGGGTCGATGACGAACGTCGGAACGAGCGGGTCGCTGCCCGCGCTCCAGCTTCGCGACATTCACGTTCGCCGCGACTCCACCACCATCATCGGCTCGATCTCGGCGCGAGTTGAGCGTGACGAACGATGGGTGATCCTCGGTGCGAACGGCTCCGGCAAGACGACGCTCGTGCGGATCATGGCGCTGTACGACCATCCGACCTCCGGCAGCGTCGAAGTGCTCGGCGAACGACTCGGCCGAACCGACATCAGAGTGCTGCGCCGGCGCGTCGGATACGCCGCTGCCGCGCTCGCCGCCCAGCTGCGTCCCCAGCTGTCCGCGCTCGATGTCGTCCGCACCGCGCGGTACGCCGCACTCGAGCCGTGGTGGCACCGGTACACCGACGCCGACGACGACCGGGCTCGGTTCTGCCTCGACCAGTTGCATGTCGCGCACCACGCCGAGCGATCGTTCGGCACGCTGTCGTCCGGTGAGCAGCAACGGGTGCTGCTCGCCCGGACGCTGATGAACGACCCCGCCGTCGTGCTGCTCGACGAGCCGTCGGCGCGCCTCGATCTCGGCGGCCGTGAGGAACTGATCGCGACGCTGGGCGGTCTGGCGCGCGATCCCGATGCGCCCCCGATCGTGCTCGTCACCCATCACGTCGACGAGATCCCGCCGGGGATGACCCACGTCCTGCTGCTCCGCGACGGCGACGTGCTCGCGGCGGGCCCGCTGGACGACGTGCTCACCGCGGCGGCGCTCAGCGACTGCTTCGGCATCGCGCTCGACCTCGAGCGACGGACGTCCGGGCGCTTCAGCGCGTGGGCTCGGCACTGACGGCATCGATCAGCGCCTCGCTGCCCAGGCGCACCTCGTCGTCGAGCACCCGCTGCAACACCGCGCCGGTCCACAGGTTGCCGCCGTAGTGGAGTTCCATCGTGAGCTCGGTCATGCCGCCATCGCCGGGATCCCGGCCGGCGTCGACGTGATCACCGCCGTCGACGCCGCCCAGCGTCGCGCGCAGGACCCATGGCGAGTGGCGCCGACCGTCGACCTCGGCACGGTCGAACACGACCTCGGTCGGGCGGTCGTGGACGGAACGGACCATCCGCAGCCGCTTCGAGCGGGCGAACGGGCCGACTTGGGCCTGCAGCTCGACGTTCCACGCCGGCAACTCCCCCGCCGCGGTCGGCTCCCGCTCGACGTCGTGCACGAGGCGCATCCACCGCGGGTACACCGCGAGGTCGTCGACCCACGCGAACAACAGGTCCGGCGAGCACGGGACACGAATGCTCCGGCGGATCTCCATCGCCGTTACGTCGTCGGCCGGTCGTCGCCCCGGAACGCCCGCGCGAGCAGCGGGCTGCGCGCGGCCAGCAAGCCGCCGAGGTCGTCGGAACTGTCGAACGACGGCGACCACGGCTCGACCGCGTCATCGGACGCGACGTCCTCACCGTCGATCGTGTCGTCGGCAACGTCGGTCGTCGGCGGGTCATCACCGTCGACACCGAGTTCGAGCTGCTCGGCGGCCGATCCGGTGGCGCGGCCGCGGCGTGCGCCGCGCCGGCTCGGACCGGTGCCCTCGGGCGGGCGGAACAGGTGCAGGTCGGGGTCGCGCTGGTCGTCGAGCGTCCAGTTGCGCGGGACGACCATCGAGTCGGCGTGACGGCGACACAGCGCACCCGCGTCGTTGCTGGTCGTGCTCTCGAGCAGATGGTCCAGCCAGAAGATGAGATCTTCCGCGCGCATCCCGTACGCGACCGACGCAGGTTCGGAACAACCAGGCCGCTCACAGAGTCTGCGCATTGCTGCGAGAGTAGCGCCACACGCTGCACCGTTACGGTTCTTGGTCGGCACGGTCTCGGTGGGCGATACAGGCATCGATCCTGTGACCTCCTCGGTGTGAACGAGGCGCTCTACCATCTGAGCTAATCGCCCGTGCGGGTTCCACAAGTTAGCAGCGCGGATGCGGCTCCCCACCGGGTCGGTCATTCCGACAACTCGACGCACGCCACGCCCATGCCCTGGCGGTCACGGTGCGGTTCCGTGCGGCCGGGGCACGTCCCGTCGAACGGGATGAACGCCCGCACGACCAGGTCGCCGTCGCCCGTGCACGCGATCTCCCGGGCATCGTTGTCGGGCTCGACTTCGACGCAGTCGCCGTTGCGGAGGATTCCGTCCGGTCCGACATCGCCGCCGCCGTCGGTGAACTGGGCGAGCCCGACGACACCGATCGTGCCGACCGTCGCGGCGACGAGCATCGACCGCCACGGCACCCGTGCCGGCCCGTGGTGGCGGTACGCCGCCATCTGCGACGCGTCCCACGTCGTCGTCGGCTCTGCGGCCGCCGCGGGGCCGGTCGGCGATGAGGTGACCGGCCGCCGGCCCTCGATCGAGCGGTCGTACATCGCCCGCCGACCCGGGTCGTGGAGCACGCGGTACGCCTCGTTGATCGCGGGCATCGTGTCGCCACCGACTGCCGAGGACGACCGGTGGCGGTCGGGATGGTGGTCGCGCGCGCGTTGGCGATACGCGGCGCGGATCGCTTCGCCGGAGGCGTCGGGAGCCACGCCGAGCACGTCGTAGTGAGTGCGCACTGCCACCGCATTCAAGTTAGCGGTGGGTGTGGTCAGTCGCCGATCGTGCGCAGGATCAGCTGCGACTCCGTCCGGGCGACGACCTCGTCGGCACGCACCCACCGCACGAACGCGTCGAGGCCGGGCGCGCCGGCGCACTCGACGATCACCTTGTAGTCGGCGGAGCCGGTCACATAGGCGGCGAACACGACTTCGTCGCGGGCGGTCAGCCGTGCCTCGAACGCGTCTGCACCGTCGCCGGGCACGAGGCTGACGTCGACGATCGCCCGGACACTGCGGCCGAGCGCGGCGGGATCGATGCGCGCCTGGTATCCCGTGATCACACCGGCGGCCTCCAAGCGGCGGACCCGCTCGGCGACCGACGTCGGCGCGAGATGCACACGGTCGCCCAACTCCCGCCAGCTGATTCGGGCGTCGTGACGCATCTCGGCGAGGATTCGAAGGTCGATGGCATCCAAGACCGAGGATTCGACTTCCATTGGGCCATCTTGCCACGCGAATGGCTCCGAAACCATGGTGTGAGAGGGAGCACGATGACACCATGAGCAGCTCTGCCGCGCCCGTCATCTCCACCGTCGGGGTACCGACCGAAGTCAAGACGGCCGAGCACCGCGTCGCGCTGACGCCCGACGGCGTCCGTGACCTCGCGGCGCGGGGCGTCCACGTCCACGTCCAGGCCGGCGCCGGCGAAGGTGCGTCGATCCACGACGACGACTACGTCGCCGCCGGTGCGACGATCGTGCCGACGGCGGCAGACGCGTGGGCGCAGGAGATGGTCGTCAAGGTGAAGGAGCCGAAGGAGGAGGAGTTCCAGTACCTCCGCGAGGACCTGACCCTGTTCACCTATCTCCACCTCGCCGCGTACCCGGCCGTCGCCGATGCGTTGCTCGCCGCGAAGACGACCAGTGTCGCCTACGAGACGGTGCAACTCGACGACGGTTCGCTGCCGCTGCTCGCGCCGATGAGCGAGGTCGCCGGCCGCCTCGCGCCGCAGATGGGAGCACACTTCCTCGAGCGCCACGCCGGCGGCCGCGGCGTCCTGATGGGTGGCGTGCCGGGGGTCAGCCCCGCGAGGGTCGTCGTGCTCGGAGCCGGCAACGTCGGGTGGAGCTCCGCGGTCATCGCGGCCGGCATGGAGGCGGAGGTCACCGTCCTCGACCGCAACCTCGACCGGCTCCGCTACGTCGACCAGATCCACAAGGGCCGGATCTCGACGCTCGCGTCGAACCAGGGGTCGATCGAACGCACGGTCGTGGAGGCCGACCTCGTGATCGGCGCGGTGCTCGTCGCCGGCGGCCGAGCCCCGGTCGTCGTCACCGAGGACATGGTCCGTTCGATGAAGCCCCGCTCGGTGATCGTCGACGTCGCAGTCGACCAGGGCGGCTGCATCGCGACCACCCGTGAGACCACACACGAGGACCCGATCTACGAACAGCACGGCGTCGTCCACTACGCCGTGGGCAACATGCCGGGCGCCGTGCCGCACACGAGCACCTATGCGCTGACGAACGCAACGCTCCCCTTCCAGCTCGAAGTCGCGCTGTTCGGCGCACTCGGCGCGGCCCGGGGGAACGAGGCGCTGATGCACGGTCTGAACACGCACGCCGGAGCGCACACGAACCAGGTCGTCGCCGAATCGCTCGGCGCGACCGCGGTCGACCCGTTCGCCGTCTGACCGGCTCGTACTCACCGGTTCGCGACGTCCACTGAGAGCGGGCCGCGAACCGGCCCCTACAGTCGGCGCAATGACCGACACGGTGACGACGGTGCACGACCTCGACGTCCCGGTCGTCGAGCCGCGCGACACGGCGGGAACGCACGAGGACGCGGTTGCCGCGATGCGCGCGATCGCGGAGGAGAGCTGGATCGCCCGCGGCATGTTCGGCTTTGCGATCACCCGCCACGAGGACTGCGTCGCGATCCTGCGCGACCGTCGCTGGCACAACGCTGCTGCGAAGATCCCGGAGTTGATGGGGATCACCGACCCGGACCTCGTCAACCGTGACCGGCCATCGATCCTCAGCGCCGAGGGCGACGTCCACACCCGTCTGCGCCGGCTCGTCGGCAAGGCCTTCTCCCCACGCGCGGCGGACCGTTTGCGGCCGTTCATGCGCGAGGTGATCGACGAGTTGGTCGACCCCGTCGCGCCGACCGGGCGCGCCGACATCGTCACCGACATCTGCGAGCCGTACCCGATCCCGATCATCTGCGAACTGCTCGGCGCCCCGCGTGAGGACTGGCAACTGTTCTCGCGCTGGGCCGAGGACGTGCTGCGGATCTTCAACGGCACGGTGCTCGACGAGCTCGACGTGATCAAGCAAGCCCAACTCGAACTCAACGAGTACACCCGCGAGATGATCGCCGTGCGCCGCAACGATCCCCGTGAGGATCTGATCACCGACTTGATCGCAGCCGAGGAGGAGGGCGACCGGCTCGACACCGAGGAGCTGGTGATGATGGTCAACGCGGTCATCGTCGGCGGTACCGACACCACCCGCAACCAACTCGGGTGCACGCTCGCGCTGATGACGGACCACCCGGACCAGTGGCAGCTGCTCGCCGACGATCCCGACATCGCGCCGCAAGCGGTCGAGGAGTGCCTGCGGTACTTCGGTGCAGTGCGCGGTACCGGCCGCTTCGCGAGCGAGGACATCGTGTATCGCGACGTGCTGTTCCCCGCCGGCACGTTCGTCTTCCCGTCGCTCGCGACGGCGAATCGCGACCCGGCCGCGTTCGACGACCCGGGCACGTTCGACATCCGCAAGACACCGACCGGCCAGCCCCACCTGACGTTGGGTTCGGGCATCCACTACTGCCTCGGCGCCCAGCTCGCGAAAGCCGAATTGCAGGAGGCGCTGAAGATCCTCGCCAGACGGATGCCAAACCTGCGCGTCGACGGCGAGATCGACTGGAAGCCCGCAACGACGGCGATCTACGGCCCGGCCCGTCTCCCCGTCACGTTCGACGCCGAGTCCTGACGCACGCCCACGAGCCGGCACGCTGGTTGTCGTGCGCGGGCGCGGCCGGGGATCCTCGTCGCGGTCGTGGACGTACCGGCAGTGCGGGTGCCGAGTCACGTGTGGCCGAATCACGGGTGGTGGCCGGGACTCGGCGCGGGCCACCACGGTCCGCGTCCTCGACCCTCGTTGCGGCTCGGACGGCCGGGGGTTCCGCCGACCACCCGCTCAACGTCAGTTGTGGTTGCGGGGTGGTGGGTTGAAGTGGAGCCAGCGAGTGTCGAGGCGTTCACCGTAGGGGTGTTGGTAGATGCCTGCAGGTTGTGGTGGCGGCGCCCCGGGGGGCTTGGGTCTGGCCCCGGACGCCCAGATCCGGTCGCCGGCCGCGAACGTGAAGGTCATACCGTCGGGTTGGTCGGCGTTGCCGGTGATGCCGAGGCGGCCTTGGTGGTGGAGACGGTGGTGTTTGGGGCAGAGCGCGATCAGGTTCCAGGTGTCGGTGGGGCCGTCGTCGAGCCAGTGGATGATGTGGTGCACTTCCAAGAACCGGTGACGATCACAACCGGGCACACGACAGCCTGCGTCGCGGTGGATGACCAGGCGGCGGGTGCGTTCGGGCACGATCCGCTGCCGCCGCCCGACCGACACCGGCGTGCCGTCAGCGGTGAACACAGGATCCAAGACGCCGTCGCAGGTGAGGTGGCGGCGCACGGCGTCGGGGATGTTCCACCCGACGACGTCGGTCGCAACGGCATCGGTGTCGAGGTGGATCGCAATGCGGTGCCGGTCACGGCGCGCCGCCTCGGTCACGGTGTCCAGGGAGCGTTCACACACTTCGCGGATCGCGTCGACCCAATCAACGGAGTCGTTGCCATTGCCGTTGCTGGTGGTGAGGAACAGTTTGTCGCGGGCTTCGGTGAGTGCGGTGGTGATGATCATCCCGGTGTGCGCGTCGGTTTCGAGGTGGAGTCGGAACCGGTCGTCGTCACCGGTAAGGAACGAACACACGTCGCGCGGCGCCGGCTCACCGCCATCGCCGGCGGTGGCGTCCGTGGCGTTGGATACGTCGGATTCGGCGGTTTCGTCGGCGGCGGTACCGGTGCCGGTGCCGGTGCCGGTGCCGGTGTCGGCACCGTCGACCGCTCCGACACCGTCGCCATCCTCTGCGGTGGCCGGCGCGTCGGGGTTCGGGATGTACGGGAAGTCGTACTTGCCGACCGCCCGGCGGACCTGGGTCACCGTCAACCCTCTGGCCAGCATGGACAGTTGGGTGTCGGTCCACCACGGGGCCCGCTTGGCGATCGGGGTCAGCTGATCGATCGACAACTCGCCACGCCGCAAGGCGTCGACACACTGCGGCAATTCGTCGGCGCGTTCGGCGATCGTGACGATCTGCCGGGCGCGGTGCGGTGACACCCCGACCCGCCACGCCAGATACTGCGCCATCGTCCACACCCCCGGCCCCTGCCACAGTGACTTGTCGGCCAGCAGCCGGACGGTGAGATCGACAAGACGGCCGTGCTGGGCATTGAGATGACCCGCGACATCATTCAACTCCGCCTCCACCTCGGCGGCGGGATCAACAGCGATGTCGGCAACAGCGGACATGAGAATCAGTATATCGAACGGGTGTCTTACTCAACTCTGTTCTACAAACTTTTGTTCGTTCCTCCGATCGTTCGTCCGGAAAATGGTGGGGGTTCACGTCGGTCCACCGACGAGTTGGTGGCCACTGATCGTGAAGTGGCCGATCGGCGCGCCATCGACGACAGCCACGTGCGTCTCGAAGCCTGACTCGGGCCGGAACCAATCGCGGAGTTGCTGCCTGGTGCCGTTCGGGTCGGGGGCATCGACCACACCGGCGAGCAACTGCGCGGAGTACGTGTCCCTGAAGCACCGGTCGTGATAGTTCGCGACAGCATCGGCATCGTCGGGGGTCGCCGAGCGGATCTCGATCCCGTCCATGGATCGATCCTGACAGGCCCGCCGGCGGACGTGCGATCTGGACCTCGACGAACGATGATCCGACCGGGCTCGACTGCCTCGCCCCGCGGACTGCGCCCGAGCGGCGGTCGAGGTGGTGACGAAGTTCGCACCGGCGTCACCCGAACGCCGTTCTCGATCGTCTGTCGTACGAGGGGGTTGACCCGACGGTCGCCCCTGGACCGAAGGGGGTCGGACATGGCACGAGCGGCACGTCACCTCGGCGGAGGGCCGGCCGGCATCGGCGAATCGGCGCGACGACTCAGCGACACCGTGGTCGGCAGCCAGGCGTGGGGTTCGATCTTCCGGCCGGGTTCGATCTTCCGCAAGGGCTACACCGACAGCCCCCGCAACCGCAGCTACGTGATCATGAACTCGGTGCTGTACCACCTGCACCCGGTCAAGGTGAAGCGCCACGCGGTCAAGGTCAGCTACACGCTGTGCCTCGGCGGGCTGAGCTTCTTCCTGTTCATCCTGCTCACCGTCACCGGCATCTTCCTGATGTTCTTCTACCGCCCCGAGACCACCGCGGCGTGGAACGACATGCAACACCTGCAGACCTCGGTGACGTTCGGTCTGCTCGTCCGCAACATGCACCGCTGGGGCGCGCACCTGATGGTGCTGACCGTGTTCTTGCACATGGCGCGCGTCTTCTACCACGGCGCCTACAAGCCGCCCCGCGAGTTCAACTGGGTGATCGGCGTCATCCTGCTGACCCTGACGATCGGCCTGTCGTTCACCGGCTACCTGCTGCCGTGGGACCAACTCGCACTGTGGGCCGTCACGGTCGGCGGCAACATGGCGGGCTACACTCCCGTGTTCGGCGAGCAGGTCCGCTTCGTGCTGCTGGACGGCAAGGAGATCGGTCCGGGCACCCTGCTGCGCTGGTACGTGCTCCACGTGCTGTTCCTGCCGTTCATCATCGTGATCTTCATGGCGATCCACTTCTGGCGGGTGCGCAAGGACGGCGGCATCTCCGGACCGCTCTGACCGGGCCGATCCCTCGCCGTCAGTCGTCGACGGCGGGGCGGCGGCGCTGCTGCTTGAGCTCGGCGCGTCGCGACTTCGCGTCCAGCCGGCGCCGCTGCGAACCGCGCGTCGGCTTCGTCGCGCGTCTCCGGCGCGGCACGTGCAGCGCGCCCCGCAGCCGCGACGCCAACCGCTCTTCCGCCAGTGCCCGGTTGCGCGCCTGCGACCGCTCGTCGTCGGCGACAACCCGCACGGTCGCGCCGAGCTTGGCGAGCACCCGCTCCCGCTGCGCATCGGTGAACGCCGCCGACGACACGACGTCGAACGACAACTCGACGCGTGTCGCGGCCTTGTTCGCGTGCTGCCCGCCGGGCCCGCCGGACGTCGTGAAGCTGACCGCCAATTCGTGGCGCGGAATCCGCACGCGGTCGGTCACGACCAGGCGTTCGTCGCGTTCGGCACCCATCGGCACAGTGTCGCATCCGTCACGACCGCCGCGCTGGACTCATCCTGCGCGCTGCCTCTCACCTACCGTCACGGAATGGCAGATCTGAAGCTCGGCTACAACACCGGATACTGGTCGAAGGGCCCGCCGACGGGCGCGCTGGAGGCGGTGCAGGAGGCGGAGCGGCTCGGCTTCAACTCGGTGTGGACCGCTGAGGCGTACGGCTCGGACGCGCTGACGCCGCTCGCGTGGTGGGGCTCGCAGACCGAGTCGATCCAACTCGGCACCGCAATCATGCAGATGTCGGCCCGCACCCCGACCGCCACCGCGATGGCCGCGCTGACGATGGACCACCTCTCGGGCGGCCGCTTCATCCTGGGCATCGGCGCGTCGGGGCCGCAGGTCGTCGAAGGGTGGTACGGCCAGCCGTACCCCCGCCCGCTCGAGCGCACCCGCGAGTACGTCGACATCGTCCGCCAGGTCTTCGCCCGCGAGGCCCCGGTCGAGTTCCACGGCCGGCACTACGACCTGCCGCTCGACGGCGGGGCCAACCTCGGCAAGGCGCTCAAACCGACCGTCCACCCGCTGCGCAACGACATCCCGATCTACCTCGCGGCGGAGGGCCCGAAGAACGTGGCACTGTCCGCCGAGATCTGCGACGGTTGGCTGCCGCTGTTCTTCTCCCCGAAGGACGACCGGTTCTACCGCGACTGCCTCGACCGCGGGTTCGAGGCGTCGGGCGACCCGGCGAAGAAGGGCCGCTTCGCGGTCACCGCCACCGTCACGGTCGTGCCCGGCGACGACGTGCAGCAGTGCGCCGACATGATCCGGCCGATGCTCGCGCTGTACGCAGGCGGGATGGGTGCGAAGGGGGCGAACTTCCACTACGAGGTGTTCGAGCGGATGGGCTACGGCGACGTCGCCGACAAGGTGCAGAACCTCTACCTCGAAGGCAAGAAGGACGAGGCCGCGGCGTCGATCCCCCTCGACATGGTCGAAGCCGTCGCGCTCGTCGGCCCGGCCGGCAAGATCAAGGAGGAACTCGCGCAATGGGAGGAGAGCTGCATCACCGAGCTGCTGCTGAGCGGCCCCGCGATGATGCTCCCCCACTACGCCGAGCTGATCCTCGGGTAGCTCGGCTCCGGCGCCGTAGCCTCACCCGGATGGCCCGCCACGACATCACCTCCGTCGAGGTCGACCGGACGTCGCACGTCGAGGTCGAGTTCGAAGACGGCGTCATCGCCCGATTCGAGCTCGCACCACTGCGGTTGGCGTGCCCCTGCGCCGAGTGCAACGCCCGCCGCCAGCGTGGGGAACCGGCGAGCACGGCGGTCGCCGACGGCGGACCGATCTCGATCAGCGACGCCGAGTTCGCCGGCAACTGGGGCCTCCGCCTCGACTGGAGCGACGGCCACTCGACCGGGATCTACGCGTGGACGACGCTGCGCCGATGGATCGACGAGCGCGAGTCGTAGCCGCATCCGATCAAAGTTGTGTCAGACACAACTTCGCGCGCTCGACAAAGATGTGTCTGACACAACTTTGTCTAGGGCAGCAGGGACGTCGGGATGTCGACGACGCGGGCGCGGAGCCACTCGCCGAGCGCCTTCGCCTGGGCGTCTTGACGAGTCGACGCAGCGACGCCTTCCTCGAGCAGGCCGACGATCACGAAGTTGAGTGACCGGATGTTCGGGAAGCGGTGGCGCTCGATCGGCAACGCGGCGGCCTCCGGCAACAACTCCCGCAACCGGTCGATCGTCAAGAAACCGTCAAGCCACGCCCATCCGTCGTCGGAGCGGGCGAACACGCCGAGGTTGGCGTTGCCACCCTTGTCACCCGACCTCGCCCCGACGACCGCGCCCAGCGGAGCCGTCGTCGTCGACCCGTCGAGACCGGCACCCGGACCATCGACGGCGATCACCAGCGGATCGCCCGGCGGCGCCACCGACTCGACCTCGACGGTCGACCCGCCGAGCAGGTGGACGTACTGCGGCACGAGTTCGGCCGGCACCGTCGCGGGCCGGTAGACACCGAACGGCGCGCCCGGGCCCGGGCCACCCCCGAGGCCGTACATCCCAGGGATCGACGCCAACGCCGTGTGCACCATCGCGTCCGAGAACGCCCGGCCGACCTTGCGCTCGTCGCTGTCCTTCACCGTCAGCCGCCAGATGGCCGTCGCCTCTTCCTGCGTCTCGGGGTCCGGTTTGTTCGTCGGGATCACCCGGCTCGACACCGAAGCGAAATCCTCGGGTGCGAACGGGCACGCATCCCAGAACGTCGCCTGCGCGAACGCCGCCTTCTCCTCGACGTCGAGCCCGGTCAGCGCGACGGTGAACGAGTTGCGGTATCCGCCGAGTTCGTTCATCGCCACTTTCAACGTCGGCGGTGGTGCCTGCCCGCGCACCCCCGACACGCGGACGCGATCCGGCCCGACCTGCGCCAGCGCGATCGTGTCGAATCGGGCGGTCACGTCCGGGCCGAGGTACTCCGGTCCGCCGATCTCGTACAACAACTGTGACGTGACCGTCCCGACGGAGACGGCGCCACCCGTGCCGTCGTGCTTGCCGATCACCGCCGACCCGTCCGCGGCGACCTCCGCCCACGGAAAGCCGAGCCGCGCATTCGCGTCGAGGCCCTCGATCTCGTCGAAGAACGAGTAGTTGCCGCCCGTGACCTGTGCACTGCACTCGATCAGGTGTCCTGCGACGACTGCGCCGGCGAGCTGATCGAAGTCCGACCGTGCCCACCCGTGGTGCCACGCCGCCGGCCCGCACACGACCGCGGCATCGGTCACCCGCCCGGTGATCACGATGTCGGCCCCGCGCGTCAGCGCGTCGACGATCCCCCAGCAGCCGAGGTACGCGTTCGCCGTCACGAACGCATCCGGGTCGCCGATGTCGTCGGCACCGCCGAACGGCTGGAGTGCGCCGGACTCCGCGAGCGCCGCCACCCGCGGCAGCAGGTCGTCGCCGTCGACGTACGCGATCCGCGGGGCGAGCCCGAGCTTGTCGGCGACGTCCTCGACGGCCTCGGCACAGCCGTCCGGATCGAGCCCGCCGGCGTTCGACACGACCTTGATCCCGCGGTCGAGGCAGGATCCCATCACCTGCTCCAGTTGCCCGACGAACGTGCGGGCATACCCCGAGCCCGGCCGCTTCGTCCGGATCCGGCTGAGGATCAGCATCGTCAGCTCCGCGAGCCAGTCGCCGGTCAGGACATCGATCGGGCCACCCTCGACCATCTCGACCGCGCCGGACGGGCGGTCGCCGAAGAACCCCGAGCAGTTGGCGATGCGGATCGGAGCGCTCATCGCCGCACGCTCACTCGTCGCCGTCGAGGTCGTCGAGCGCGACGAGCAGGTCACCCTGGTCGACGCGGTCGCCGACCGTATACCGCACCTCAGCGACGCGATGGCTGCCGATCGCGATGATCTGGTGTTCCATCTTCATCGCCTCGACGACCATCAGGACATCGCCGTCGCCGACGGTCTGGCCGACCGCGACGTTGACCGCGATCACCGTGCCGGGCAGCGGGCAGATCGGCCCGCCGCCGCCGTCGTCGTGTTCGTGGTCGACGAACCGTGGCGCGAGTTCCCACACGACCGAACCGGACCGGCTGTGCGTGCGCACCGACGCCCCCTCGACGCTGACCTCGACGGCGTGCCGCCACCCGTCGAGTTCGATCACCTGACGGCCGAACTCACGGTCGAGCAGCCGAACGTGGGCGACGCGGCGGGTGTCCTCGCTGAGCGAACCGTCCTCGGTCGGCGTCGGCCACGGCCCGAGGTGAACCGTCGCGGCGGCGCCGCCGTGCATCACGTACTCGACGTGGTGCTCGACGCCACCCTCGACCCAGACGACCCGCTGGCCCTGCGTGCGCACGTTGCGGTACCCGGAGGGCACGAACCCGTGGTGCGGGTCTGCGGCCCGGTTGCGGAACTCGGCGGCGAACGTCGCACCGAGCAGCAGTGCGATCCGCGCGTCACCGGTCGGCCCGTGCGGCGCGACGAGCTCGGGGTGCTCGTCGAGGAACGCCGTCGGCGTGGCCGCGGCCAGGAAATCCTCGTCGCGCAGCGTCGCGGCCAGCATGTCGATGTTCGTGTTGACGCCCGTGATCGTCGCGGTACGCAACGCCCGGGCGAGGCGCCGGGCCGCGTCCACGCGGCGGGGTTCGTGGGCGATGACCTTCGCGAGCAGCGAGTCGTAGTTCGGCGAGATCACCGTCCCCGCGCGGACACCGGTGTCGACGCGCACCGAGTCGGAGATCTCGAACGCGGTGATCTCGCCGGTCGACGGCATCCACCCCGCGGCCGGATCCTCCGCGACGATCCGCACCTCGATCGCGTGCCCGCCGACCTCGATGTCGGCCTGCTCGACGGCGAGCGGCTCGCCCGCCGCGACGCGCAGCTGCATCTCGACGAGGTCGAGGCCCGTCACCGCCTCGGTCACCGGATGCTCGACCTGCAGCCGCGTGTTGACCTCCAGGAAGTTGATCGTGCCGTCGAGGCCGACGAGGAACTCGACGGTGCCGGCGCCCTGGTAGCCGACGTGGCGGGCGAGGGCGAGCGCGCCCTCGCACACCGCCGCCCGCGTCTCGTCGGAGATACCGGCGGACGGCGACTCCTCGATCACCTTCTGGTTGCGGCGCTGGATCGAGCACTCGCGCTCGCCGAGGTGGACGACGTTGCCGAACCGGTCGCCCATGATCTGCACCTCGATGTGGCGGCCCCGCTCGATGTACGGCTCGATGAACACCGTCCCGTCACCGAACGCTGCCGTCGCCTCACGGCTCGCCGCAGCGATCGCATCGGCGAGGTCGTCGGCGGAGCGCACGACGCGCATGCCGCGGCCGCCACCGCCTGCCGCCGCCTTGACGAGCGCGGGCATCGTGACGCCGTCGGGAACCACGCCATCGACGACCTCGTGGATCGGCGTCGTCGGCACCCCGGCCTCGACGGCAGCCTTCTTCGCGGCCACCTTGTCGCCGAGCAGCGTGATCTGCTCGGGCGTCGGGCCGACCCACGTCAGCCCGGCGTCGATCACCTGGCGGGCGAAGTCGGCGTTCTCCGCCAGGAAGCCGTAGCCGGGATGGATCGCGTCCGCCCCAGTGTCGACCGCCGCCGCGATCACCGCGGCACCGCGCAGGTACGACTCGGCGGCGGTCTCACCACCGAGCGCGACCGCGACGTCGACGGTGTCGACGTGCAGGGCGTTCGCGTCCGGTTCGGAGTAGATCCCGACGGTGTCGACACCGAGCCGGTGCGCGGTCTGCGCGATCCGCACGGCGATCTCACCGCGGTTCGCGATCAACAGCCGGCTGATCGTCTGCTCGGCCATCAGTGCCTCCAGACCCCGTACTCGTTCGTGCCTTCGACGACGTTCGAATGGGCCGCCGACAGCGCGATTCCGAGTGCGGTGCGCGAGTCGGCAGGGTGGATGATCCCGTCGTCCCACAGCCGCCCGGTCGAGAACAGCGCGGTCGACTCCCCCTCGATCTGCTGTTCGAGCGCGGTGGTCTGCGCGGCGAGTGCCTCCTCGTCGACGTCGACGCCGCGTCCCTTCGCCGAGTTGCGGGCGACGATGTCCATCACCCCGGCCAGCACGGCGGGCCCCATCACCGCGACGCGGTGGTTCGGCCAGGTGAAGATGAAACGCGGGTTGTACGCCTTGCCCGCCATGCCGTAGTTGCCGGCCCCGTAACTGGCCCCGACCATCAGGTTGAAGTGCGGCACGGTCGAGTTCGACACGGCGTTGATCATCTTCGCACCGTTGCGGATGATGCCGCCCTGCTCCGCCTTCGAGCCGACCATGAACCCGGTGATGTTGTGGAGGAAGACGAGCGGCGTGTTCGTCTTGTTGCACAGCTGGATGAACTGGGCGCCCTTCGCCGCCTCTTCCGAGAACAGGATGCCATTGTTGCCGAGCAC
>JAHEKY010000141.1 GCA_024644465.1 Ilumatobacteraceae bacterium
ATGTCGTCGCCGCACCGGCCCGGGCGATCTTCGCCCCGTTCGCCGCGTTCAGCCCGGAGTGGCAGGCGATCGCATGGGCGAACCGCAACGGTGTCGCCGTGCGTGCGATCGACATTCCGCTGGCCGTCACGTTCGCGGCGAGCGACGACGCCGAGCTCGTGGCCACGGCGGCACCGCCCGACCCGCTGCGGGCGCTCGCCGCTGCCGCCGGCGACCCCGACCCCGAACGGTGGTGGGAGGACGTGATCGAACACCGCGGCGACGGCACGCCGGCGTTCTCCGCGGTGGCCGAGGCGATGGCTGCGGCGCGCGACGGCACGATCCCGTCGGTCCACGAGGAGCGGCGCGAGGCGCACATGCGACGGGCGATCCGGGCCGCGCGCAAACACGGCCACCGCTCGGTCGCTGTCGTCTGCGGCGCGTGGCACGTGCCGGCACTCGACGTGGCCGATCACACGGTGACCGCGGACAATGCGACATTGCGCGGTCTCCCGAAGGCGAAGATCGCGGTCGCCTGGGTGCCGTGGACGCACCGCCGCCTGACGACCGCGTCCGGTTACGGCGCCGGGGTCGAGAGCCCGGGCTGGTATCGCCACGTGTTCGACCATCCTGGCGCGGACGGCGTCGCCCGGTTCTTCGTCGAAGCCGCCCGGGTCCTGCGCGAACGCGGGCTCGCGGCGTCACCCGACCACCTGATCGCCGGGACGCGCCTTGCCGACACGCTCGCGGCGATGCGGGGGAGGCCACGGCCGGGCCTCGCCGAAGTGCTCGACGCGTCCGACTCCGTGATGGGCGGGCTCAACCTCGTCCGCAACGAACTCGTCGTCGGCGACGCGCTCGGCAGCGTGCCGGACGACGCGCCACAGGTCCCGCTCGCCCGCGATCTCGCGAAGGCCCAGCGCAGTGCCCGGTTGCGCCCCGACGTCGCGTCGCGCACGGTCGAGATCGACCTCCGCACCCCGACCGGCTTGCGCAAGTCGCACCTGCTTCACCGCCTGCTCGCGCTGGGCGTTCCGTGGGGCGTTCCCGAGGAGGGCCGGGGTTCGTCGGGCACGTTTCGCGAAACGTGGCGGGTGGCCTGGGAGCCGGAACTGTCGGTGCGCCTCGTCGAGCGGTCCGGCTACGGCACGACGGTCGAGTCCGCAGCGACGGCGCGGCTGATCGAGCGCGGGCACGCGGCGGGCGGCGTCACCGAGTTGGTCGGCGTGCTGGAACAGGCGCTGTACGCGGAACTCCCGGACGCGATCGTGCCGTGCGTACGCGACCTCGCCGAGCGGGCCGCCACCGATCCCGACGTCGGTGAACTGATGGACGTCGTCGTACCCTTGGCGAACGCGCTGCGCTACGGGGACGTGCGCGGCACCGACGCCGCCTCGTTGCGGACCGTGTTCGACGGGATCATCGTGCGCATCCTCGCCGGCCTCGTCACCGCCTGCGCGTCGCTCGACGACGAGCGGGCCGCCGTGATGGTCGAGCGGTTGACCGGCGTCCAGGCGGCGCTGGCGGTGCTGTCCCACGGCGCTCGCGATCGCGAGTACCCGGCGGTCCTCGCAGAGATCGCCCGCCCTCCGCTGCGCCCACGACGTGGCGCGTCCGGAGGCCGCGACCGGCCCGGTCACGGCCTCGTGCAGGGGCGGGCGACGCGGCTGCTGCACGACGGTGGCACATGGTCGGCAGCCGAAGTCGAGCGCCGGCTCGCGCAGGCACTGTCGGGCGGGACACCGCCCGCGGTCGGGGCTGCGTTCGTCGAGGGCTTCCTCGCCGGCTCCGGGACGGTGCTCGTCCACGACGTCGACCTGCTCGGCGTCGTCGACCGGTGGTTGTCGTCGCTCACCCCGGATGCGTTCGAGCACGTCGTCGCGCTGCTGCGCCGGACATTCGGCGCGTTCGAGCCGTCCGAACGCCGCCAGCTGATGGCGCTGCTGTTCGACGCCGGCATCGAGCGTGTGACCGGCTTCGGCGCCGGTGTCGACCCTGCCCGCGCGGCCGCCGCCCTCGTGACCGTCCGCCATCTCCTCGGTCTCCCGGGCCAGGTCGACGGATGACCGTCGTGCCGCATCCGAACGACGGGCTGCCGCAGGTGTCGGCCGCCGAACGGCGGCGGCGGTGGCGGCTGGTGCTCGGCGCCGCAGTCGACGCCGACGACGACGCCGACCAGCGCGGCGCGCAGGATGGTGCCGGGCAGGGTGGTGCCGGGCGCGACGGCGCCCCGTCGGGCGACGGTGCGTCGGATGGCGGCGGCCGGCTCACCGGTGACGACCTCCGCATCGACGCGGCACTCGGCGCCCTGTATGACCGCGACGACGCCGAGGGCCGCGGCCGGGGGCGTTCCGGTGGTCGCCGCGGGGGCGGCCTCGGCCGCTCGAAGCCCGGCGTCGTCCGGTGGCTCGGCGACATCCGGACCTATTTCCCGACCCCGGTCGTGCGGATCCTCCAGCGCGACGCGGTCGAACGTCTCGACCTGAAGCAACTGCTGCTCGAACCCGAACTGCTCGAAACGGTCGTACCGGACATCCACCTCGTGACGATGCTCGTCGAGCTGAACAAGCTGCTGCCCGACGAGACCCGCAGCACCGCCCGGCAGGTGATCGCCACCGTGCTCGCCGACATCGAGGCGCGGCTCAGCGACCACACGCGCCAAGCCGTCCGCGGGGCGCTCGCGCGATCGGCCAAGACCCGCCGGCCGCGACCGGGCGACATCGACTGGAACCACACGATCGCGGCCAATCTCCGGCACTGGATCCCCGAGCACCGGACGCTCGTGCCCGAACGGCTCGTCGGTCACGGTCGCCGTCAGCGCAGCCTCGCGAAGGACGTCGTGATCGCCGTCGATCAGTCGGGCTCGATGGCGGACAGCGTGGTCTACGCGTCGCTGTTCGGCGGGGTCCTCGCCCAGTTGCCCGCGCTGCGGACGCACTTCGTCGCGTTCGACACGGCCGTCACCGACCTCACACCGTTCCTGCACGACCCGGTCGAGGTGCTGTTCGGTGTCCAGCTCGGCGGCGGCACCGACATCGCCAACGCGGTCGCCTACTGTCAGCAACTGATCGAACGTCCTCGCGAGAGCGTCCTGTTCCTCGTGTCGGACCTCTACGAGGGGGGCAACGTCGGTCTCCTGCGCCGCCGTGTGGCCGAGCTGGTCGCATCGGGCGTGAAGGTGATCGTGCTGCTCGCACTGAGCGACGAGGGCACCCCGTCCCACGATCACCATCAGGCAGAAGCGCTGCGCGACATCGGCGCCACCGTGATGTCGACCACACCGGACGAGTTCCCGGAGGTGCTCGCGAACGCACTGCTCTGATGGTTACGGTTCGTTCCGATGGGCGGATCATCCACCACCACACCGACCGCCGTCCTGGCAGCGGCAGCAGGACGAACGCGTGCACTGGCGTCAGCGCCCGGGCGCACTCGGCGCCGCCCGGCGCTCCTCGCGGTCTGTCTCGCCGGGGTGGTGTCCTGGTCGGCCTGCTCCGACAGTGCGTCGTCGTCCGATGGCACCCTGTCGACCGCCGTGTCGAGCACGGTTGCGCTGGAACCCCGCCCGGTGCCGACGGTGCCACCATCGACGATCGCCGGCCAGACGGGAACGACCGCTCCGGGGGTCGTGAACGCGTCGCCGACGATCGTCCCCGAACCACCGGCACCGGCCGATCCGAACGGCCCGGCCACCACGCCGGCGCCGCCGACGACCGAGCTGGTCGGCGACCCCCAACCGATCCCCGCCACGACGAAGCCGCCCCCACCGCCGACGGTTGCGCCCCCGCCACCGGCGTGTGACCGGCTCGCAGTGTTCGACGTCGCCGGCGCGGTCACGTCGGCGACCGGAACCGCAGCATCGGCCGAGTCGGTGTCGGACAGCACGTGTCGCTACACCGCCGGGCCCGTCGTCGTCGAGGTGTACTTCGTGACGCAGGCCGCGGTGCGCGACGACTGGTTCCAACGCACGGGCGTCGAGCCGGTCGGCGAAGTGAGCGGAGACGCCGTCGGGCTGCGCTCGTTCCAGCCGCCACCGGGGTCCGGGTCTGCCGGAGACGGTTACACGATCGCGACGATCGGCGGCCGGGACGGCGTGATCGTCGCGGTGCGCGGAACTGGCGACGGCCGCTTCGTCGCGGGCCAGGTGGCGGTCTTCGCCAATCAAGCAGCGTGAAGGTAACGTGACGCGTCATGGGTCAACTGGTCGCCGTCACCGAGAAGCCGAGTTCGACGCCCGGCGTGGTGCGTTTCGAGATCAACCGCACGTTGTCGGGCTCCGGGCACGAACGGTTCCGGTCGATCATCGACGCCCACGGCAATTCGCCGAGCGATGAACTGGCCCGTCGGCTGTTCGGCACCGGCCAGGTCGCCGGTGTCCACGTGTACGCGAACATCATCACGGTCGACCTCGAGAAGGGCTACGACTCGGCCGGGCTGGCCGACCTGATCCGCGGGCTCCACACGTACTGGAAGCCCGGGGTCGAACCGCCGACGTTCGACGACCTGCAACCGGAGGAGGCGCCCGCCGCGGCGTCCGGTGATTCCGGCGGCGATGGTGGCGATGCCGCGCTGTCCGAGGCCGCCAAGCTCGTCCCGGCGCATCTGCTCGAACGGGGCCGCGCCGCCCGCGAGAAGTGGAACGCGAAGCAGGGCTGAATCTCCTGCGGCCGCATCGACACGGTCCGATCACGCGTCGTGCCGCACCACCTCGTCTCCCCGCCTAGGGTCGGGGGAAGTCATGGACGGTTCTTCACTCACGCTCCAGGAGGCGGCTGACGCGCTCGGCGTGCACTACATGACCGCGTACCGCTATGTGCGTCTCGGTCTGCTCGAAGGAACGAAGTCGCGTGGTGCCTGGCGCATCACCCCGTCGGCGGTCGAGGCGTTTCGCCGCGGCTCCGACGTCGCACCGGTGAAGGCGGGCGAGCGGGCGCCGTGGGCAGGCAGGTTCGAGTCGCGCCTCGTCGCCGGCGATGCGCGTGGGGCGTGGGGTGTGGTCGAGGCGGCGCTCTCCTCGGGTACCGGGTTGCGTGAGGTCTATCAGGACATCGTCACGCCGGCGATGATCAGCATCGGCGAACGGTGGAGCACGGGCGAGCTCGATGTCGCCTTCGAGCATCGTGCTGCCACGCTGGCGATGCGGATCATCGGCCAGCTCGGCCCACGGTTCACCCGGCCGGGCCGGCGACGGGGGACCGTGGTGACCGCCGGGCCGATCGGTGAGCTGCATGCGTTGCCGCTGGCGATGCTCAGCGACCTGCTGCGGATCGAGGGGTGGGAGGTGTCGGACCTCGGTGTCAACCTGCCGAGTGCGTCGCTCGTGACGCTGCTGGGGGACACGCCTGATTGCCTCGGTGTCGGGCTCTCAGCGACGGCGCGGAACAACCTCGGTGCACTCGCCGAAGCGTGCAGTGCGGTACGCGTCGCACATCCCGATCTGCTGATCGTCGTCGGCGGTCATGCCGTGGCCGGTACCGAGCA
>JAHEKY010000142.1 GCA_024644465.1 Ilumatobacteraceae bacterium
TGTAGAGGCTGATGCTGGCCGTTGATGCGTTGGCGGCGATCTCGAGGGTGCCGGTGTTGACGAAGCGTTCGTCGGGCGCAGTGAAGTTGCCGCGCACGGAAGCGTTGTCGATCATCCGCCACGTGCCGGTGTTGACGATCGACTCTGCCTGGCGGATCGTGACGGTGCGAGACGTACCGACCTCGACGATGCCGGTGTTGGTGAAGCCGGTGCCGATGGTGGGGTTTTGGGTGGTGATGGGGAGGTGGCCGGTGTTGGTGATCGTGTTGGTGGCGGTGGATTCCCATTCGGTGACGGTGGTCTCGAATTCGCCGGGTTCGAAGGCGAGTTCGACGGGGCCGGCGGCGGTGACGGTGCCGGACCAGGCGACGGTGCCGTCGCCGGTCATGTCGAACACGCCGGTGATCGGTTGGGTGAAGGTGGCGTCGAGTTGGGCGTCGGTGGCGACGTTGGGGATCCAGCCGGTGGTGGCAGTGCCGATGTCGACGTTGAAGGTGCCCGATACGACGTTGATGGTGCCGGGGCCGTCGACGACGGTGTAGAGGCTGATGCTGGCCGTTGATGCGTTGGCGGCGATCTCGAGGGTGCCGGTGTTGACGAAGCGTTCGTCGGGCGCAGTGAAGTTGCCGCGCACGGAAGCGTTGTCGATCATCCGCCAGGTGCCGGTGTTGGCGATCGATCCGCCCTCGACGATCGAGACCGTTCGGCTGGTGCCGACCTCGACGGTCTCCACGTTCAGGATCGAGGCCACGGTGACGTTCGTGGTGGAGATGGTGACGACCAACGACGTTGCGGCATCACCGTCGTCGATGCACACGTCGTCGGTCGATGTCGGCACGCGGTTGGTGCCGGTGCCATCCTCCGCCCAGTTGGCGGCATCCGACCACGCTCCGTCACCACCGGTCCAACTGATCGTGCAGTCGCCAACCGCTGCCGAGGCCATCGGCGGATCGATCACGACGATCGCCACCGAGGTCGCGACCAACGCCATCGCGGCTGTCATGACACGCGCCGGTTGGCTCTTGGTCAGCACTCGTGATCTGCTCATGTTGCCGCCCGCTTCCGCCAGCTCAGCCGCCCGAAACCCCGTTACGGCATGCTAGGAACGATGTTCTCGGGGTGTCAACGGCCTGATCACCGAATGTGTCCACGATCACGCTCCACGCGTCAGCGGGGCTACACAACGTGGTCGATGCGACGGTCTTCTTGACGATGCCTTGAGAATTCGAGTCACCGTCCGGGCGCGCGAGACTTGCGACATGGACCACGGCGGCACGGACCACGCTGGCGTCGGCCGGTACGTCTCCGATCTCGCCGCGAGCTGGCCGATCGACGAACGTCGATGGGCGGAGCGCGAGGCCACCGTGGTCGTCGCCGACGTGTCGGGCTTCACCCGTCTCTCCGAGCGGCTCGGCGCCCTCGGCGCGGAAGGAACCGAGGCGGTCAAGGACATCATCAACTCGATCTTCGAACCATGTCTCGACGCCGTGTTGCGCGCCGACGGAGACGTCATCAAGTTTGCCGGCGATGGGTTCCTCGCGTTGTTCGAGGGCAGCGACCATCGCGAGCGCGCCGCCCGGTCGGCCGCGGCGATGCAGCGGGTGGTCCGTGAGCTCGAGACGTTTCGGACTCCGCTGGGTCGGGTGCGACCGCGAATGACCGTCGGCGCGGAGTCCGGCCCGGTCACCGCGCTGATCCTCGGCGGACGTGCGAATGATCGTTGCGACCTCGTCGTGACCGGTTCCGTCGTCGACCGTACGTTCGCGCTCGACTCCGATGCCAAGCCGGGCCAGGTGCGGATCGGCGCGAACTTGGCATCTGCGTTGCCGCCGCGATGGTCGTGGCGGGTTCAAGGCGGCGAAGGTCGGCGTCTGCGTGTTGCCGCTGTGCCCGAACTCCTCGGTAACGGCGTCCGCCGGCCCCCGGCCGACGAGCGGGCGCGCACCTTCCTCGATCCGGCCGTCGCAGCGGTCATCGAACCCGGTCGGAGCCTGGCCGAGCACCGGACGATCGCCGTCGCTTTCGTCGTCGTCGACGAGATCGGGCGTCTGTGGCGCGAGTCGGGACCGACGGCGGTGACCGACCGGCTCGACGCCATCTCAGCCTCGGTCAGCGAAGCCTGCCGGCGTCATGACGTCTGCTGGCTGGAATCCGATTCCGAGCACAACCGCATTCGGCTCATGCTCACCGTCGGAGCTCCCATTCGTCGCGAGCACGACACCGAACGACTCGTCGACGCCGTGCGGGAGATCGGCGAACGACACACCCTGCGGTGCGGGGTCGCCCGGGGACGGGCATTCGTCGGCGACGTCGGCCACGACCAGCGGCGGACGTACAACGTGATGGGCCCGGTGGTCAACCTCGCGGCCCGCATCGCCGGGTCCGCTCCGTCGGGATCGGTCCTGCTCACCGCCGACGTCGCCGCGCTCGTCGACGGATCGTTCGAGACGGCCGAAGCTCCGGCACTGACCCTCAAGGGTCTCGCCGATCCGGTCGCCGTCGCGCGGTTGCAGGGCCGGCGGGCTGTGCCGATCGGTCGGGGAACGCCCGAGCGGCTGCATGGGCGCGAGCAGGAGGTTCGTGCGATCGTTGATCGGATCACCGGAGGTGGCGGTGCGGCCATCGAGATCGTCGCCGAGGCCGGCGTCGGCAAGAGCCGGCTCGTGCGCGAAGTCGAGTCGACCGCCTCGGTCGCCGTCTTCCGAGCCGATGGACGACGGGACCGGCAAACGAGCCCGTACGCCGCCATCTCCGCGCTGGTCCGTGGCGTGCTCGGCATCCCCTCGGACGCAGCGCCCGACGACGCCGGGCGCGCACTGCTGGATCGACTCGATCACTCGGCGCCACAACTGGTGCCGCTCGCACCCCTCCTCGCCGCGGCCGCGCACGTCGAGGTTCCCGCGACCGCCGCCGCGACCGCCGTCTCGCAGCCGTTCCGGGGTTCGCGCACCCGAGAAGTCGTCATCGAACTGCTCGCTGCGATCCGAGCCGAGTCGACCCTGTTCGTCGCGGAGGACGTCCACTGGTTCGACGAGGCGTCGCGCCAGATCCTTTCCGGGCTGGCGGCCGTTCACCGCCCCTGGGTGATCCTCGCGACCCGGCGCCCCGATGGCGTTCCGCTCGACGACTTCGAGACGTTGGAACTCCGGCCGCTCGCCGAACCCGCGATTCGGGACGCGGTGCGCGATGCGATCGGTGACGCCCCGATGTCGCGGCGCCAACTCGCCGAGATCATCGCCGCGTCGGCCGGCAACCCGCTGTTCGCTCGCGAGTTGGTGCTGGCCGCAGTCGATGGCAGCACCGGCGACGTGCCCGATCGCGTGGAAGGAATCATCGGCAGCCGAATCGACCACCTCGACCTCGATGTGAGGTTGATGCTGCGTGACCTCGCCGTGGCGGGGATGGAGGCCGACCGAGCCACCGTCGGCCTGCTGCTCGACGAGCACGGCCTCGGCGACGAGGGGCTCGCGCTGCTGCACGACTTCGTCGCCGCGGACGACCGTGGCGTCCGCTTTCGCCACGATCTCTACCGCCGCGCCGCCTACGAAGGCCTCTCCGTCAAGCGGCGACGCGATCTCCACGGCCGGCTGGCGGCGGTGCTGGCCGGTCGGCCCGACGCCGCGAGCCAAGCAGCATCGATCGCCGAACACGCCCACCACGCCGGCGATGCCCCGACGACCTGGTTGTGGGCACGTACCGCGGCCGCGGAGGCACTCGAACAGGGTGCGGCGCACGAGGCGGCGGTGCACCTCCAGCGGGCGCTCGAGACCACGGTTTCGGTCGACGTCGGCGCAGCGGAGGAGGCCAGGATCGCCGAGATGCTCGGCGACGCGTGCGAGCTGGTCGGGCGGGCGGCCGACGCGCACGCGGCCTACCGGCGCGCCCGACGGGCGCTGACGGGCGACGATGTCGAGCAGGCACGGCTCTGCCGCAAGCACGCCCGCGTCGACCTACGAGCGGGTCGCTATCGGGCTTCGCTCCGATGGTCGACGCAGGGTCTCAAGGTCCTCCAGGCCAACGACCACGACGAGATCGCCGCCGATCTCCATCTCGCAGCAGGCGTCGTGCGGTTCTTCCAGGGCCGCTTCGACGAGGCGATCGAGCTCGCGCACACCGCCGCCGATGCCGCCGAACGACGAGGGGCGACCGCGGTGCTCGCTCAGGCCCACCTGCAGCTCGAGATGGCGTACAGCGAACTCGGCCGGAAGGCCGAGCGGGCGCAGCATGGCGCCCGTGCGCTCGAGCTGCTGGGCGGGCTCGACGATCGGTTGGGCCTTGCGAACCTGCACCTCAATCTCGGGGTCTCGCAGTACAACGAGGCGAACTGGCGAGAGGCGATCGGACACTACGAGCGCAGCGCCCAGAACTTCCGCCGCGTCGGCGACACGATCGGAGCAGAAGCAGCGCGCAACAACCAGGCCGAGATCCTCACCGACCAGGGCCGACTCGACGAAGCGGCGACCATCCTCGACGAGGTCGAACGTGCGCTGCGGGCCGCCCAATACCAGCTCGGCATCGCGATCACGACGAGCGGCCGGGCGCGGATCGTCCTGCGCCAGGGCGACCTCCAACTCGGGGCCGAGCTGCTCGATCGGGCCCGGCAGGCGTTCGTCGATCTCGACGCGCGCCACATGGTGCTCGACACCGACGTGAGGCGGGTCGAGCAGCTCGTGTGGGCCGAACGAGCCGAGCAAGCCGAGGATCTGGCGGAGCAGATCGAGCACGACCTGGCCGACGCCGGACCGGTCGCGGTGCTCCCGGCCACCCTGGCCCGCTTGCGCGGTTGGGCCGCGATGCGGCTCGGAGATGTGGACCAGGCGCACGCCCAGTTCCGACGTGGACTCGCCCTCGCCAGCGACGAAGCATTCGACTACGAGGTCGCGTTGGCGCTCGATGCATTGAGCGCCAGCGGCTCGAACGAGCTGACCGATACCGAGCGGCACCACCTCGCCGACCTCGAGCGCGACCTCGACCTCGTCCAGGCACCGCGCCCTCCCTGGTTGCCGGTCGGCTGAACTCTCCGGCCGCGGCCCACCCGGCGAACCGACGTAGCCCCGTCGATCGCTGCGTCGGGTCATCGGATTGGGTTGAGCCGGGTCCGATCGTCATCACACGTTGCAGCGTGTCGACGCGCACACTCGACTCGTCGCGGTGTGCACGGAACTGCCGTGTCACAGGGCGGACGATGGTCGGGCGGGCGGCACCGGGCCGTTCGCAGAGAAAGGAGATCCATCATGAACATCGTTCCGATCCACCCCGACGACGTCGGCGGCACCGTTGCCGCCGACCTCGTCGTTCCCGAACCACGCCGGCGCAGGGCGTCGCGTCGGACCTTGGCTCGTTACAGGCCGTCGCGTCGGACCCTCGCCCGGCGGGGCCCGTCGCGTCGGACC
>JAHEKY010000055.1 GCA_024644465.1 Ilumatobacteraceae bacterium
CGGCAAGCAGGGTCCGGCAGGACGGCCGGGCCCGCGCGGCGAACGCGGTCCGGTCGGGGCACAAGGCGTCGCGGGGCCGCCCGGCAGTGACGGCGGTCAGGGTCCGCGTGGTCCAGAGGGCCCGCGGGGCGAGACCGGCGACCGCGGTGAGCCCGGTGCGCCGGGGATCGGCTTCTCGGAGAAGATCACGGTCGCCGAGCAGCTCAATTGGGAACAGCGCGACGTCGTGTCGCTCGACGAGGTGGCCGCTCTCGTCAGATCCGGCCTCGAGATCACCTTCACGGCCGGCCTCCATCCCGCGGTCGTCGACGTGCCGCCGTGCGCGGTCGTGCTCCGCTCGCTGCCGAGATTCGGTGTGGAGCGATGGACCCCGACGAACCTGACGCATCCGGCGAAACGGCGACTGCGGGTGCGGGCGACGCTCGGCGACGAGCTGATGAGCGAATTGGAGGGCGGCGGGTTGCTCCTGCTCGATCTCGATTGCGGCTACCTCGTCGACGAGAACGACCGGCTCGTGTCGGGATCGGCGGCGCGGCTCGTCGGCAGCGACGAGACCCCCGCTCCCGGAGGAATCCTGCGGCTCGGCATCGCCGTCAAGTGAGCGGTTCGTCGAGTCGCGTGTCCGGGACGATGTCAGTTTCTAGAGTGGGGCGATGGCGTCCGCTGTCATCCCGTGTCCATCCTGCGGAACGAAGAACCGCGTGCCGTCCGTCGCGGCCGGCCGACCCAGGTGCGCCACGTGTCACCGCGATCTTCCGTGGATCGTCGACGTCGCCGACCGCGACTTCGATGCCGCCGTCGACACCGACCGCCTCGTGCTCGTCGACCTGTGGGCTCCCTGGTGCGGGCCGTGCAAGGTGGTGGCACCGATCCTCGAGACGTTGTCGCGCGACTTCGCCGGTGACGTCAAGGTCGTGAAGGTCGACGTCGATCAGTCACCGATCACTGCGCAGCGATTCTCCGCGGCGAGCATCCCGACGCTGATCTTCCTCCGTGGCGGCGGCGTCGTCGACCGCCTCGTCGGCGCCCAGCCGGAGCATGTCCTGCGCGAGCGGGTGAAGATGCTCCTCGCACACGCGGACTCGCCGCCGAACTGAGCCATCGCGTGCGACGACGCTGATCGACGCCGGCCGCGAGGAGCCGAGTTCACGCCGCGGTGATCGCCGAGATGACGGCGTGCATCGATCGACCGGTCGCGCCGGCGAGAAATGCATCGCAATGGGGGAGGGCGGCCGACATCCCGCCGGTCGTCGGTTCGAACTCGTCGGAATCCGCCCGCGGGTTGACCCACACGACGTGATGGGCGAGCAGTGCGAGACGGCGCATGCTGCGTTCGAGACGGGCGGGGTCGTCGGCGTCCCAACCGTCCGAGCAGATCACGACGACGGCGCCGCGAACGCACGTACTCCACGTTCGGTGATGGAGCAATGTGCGCAGGCAGGTGTCGATCCGCGTGCCGGAGAATCTGTCGCCGACCTCTTCGTTCATCCGCTCGATCGCGTCGGCGGCCGATCGCATCCGGACCACCGGGGTGATCCGGCTCAGCTCGGTCGCGAAGGCGAAGACCTCGGCGCGATGGGTGATCGCGAGCGGGCGGACGAGGTGGAGATAGGCGCGCGTGTACGCCTCCATCGACCCGCTGACGTCGAGCAGTGCGACGACGCGGCGCGGGTGCGGGACCGGTCTCGTGTGGATCAGCCGGAAGACGTCGCCCCCGGTGTGCAGCGATCGCCGCAGACTGCGGCGAAGCGAGACGCGCCCCCCGGTGCGCGAAGGACGGCGGCGTCGGGATCGCCGCCGTGGCCAGGACGTGATCGTCGCCTCGAGCAGGCGACCGACGAGTTCCATCTCCGCTGGGTCGAGCAGGTCGAAGCGGCGGTCCATCGCCGCCGACACCGCCGACGGCTGCCGCTCCCGGATCACTGCGTCGTCGCGGCGTTCGCCGGCGGCGTCCTGCTGATCGTCACGGAACGACACGGACGGCAGCGTCGCCCAGGGCACACCGCCCGATGTGCTCGGGTCACGATGAGTGGGCGGTTCGACGGAAACGAGCCGGTCGTCCGGACCGGCCGGCATCGCCTCGTGCTGGCCCCGACGAGCGGTCGGAAGCCGGCCGACCTCGAGGTCGAACACCGCGCCGAAGACCTCGTCGAATGCGACGAGGTCCACGTGCCGGCTGACGAAGCTGACCCGCGCCAACCAGTAGAGATCGTTGATCGTCGGCGCGTCGACGACATCGAGCGCCGCCGCGCATCGTTCGACGGCCGTCAGCGCGACGGGGACTCCGCTCCTGCGCAGGCGATCGGCGAACGCCGAGGCGAACACGGCGCGGTCGACGGTGGGGAAGAGGGAGCCGCCCCAGCCCCCGGACGGTGAGCCCCTCGTGTTCACGCCGACCGGGACACGTAGTGCGCAGTGAGCGCGTCGACGTCGTCCGGCGTCTTGGCCAGCGAGCCGATCGTGGCGCGGGCGAGCCCATCGTCGAGATCGGAGACACCGAGCATGTGCAGCGCATGCACCCAGTCGATCGCTTCGGCCAGACCAGGGGGCTTGTCGAGTTCCAGCGCGCGTGCGGACGAGACGAACGCGGTCGCGGCGTCGACCAGCGGTGTGGACGCTCCGGGCACCCGGCGACGAACGATGTCGGCCGCCCGGGCGACCGACGGGAACTCGATCCAGTGGTAGTAGCAGCGTCGCTTCAACGCGTCGTGCAGTTCGCGGCTGCGATTCGACGTGAGGATCACGATCGGCGGCCGCTCGGCGTCGAACGTGCCGATCTCCGGGACCGTCACGGTCGATTCGCCGAGGAACTCCAGCAGCAGTGCCTCGAACTCGTCGTCGGACCGGTCGATCTCGTCGATCAGGAGCACGGCGGGGAGTTCGCCGGCCCAGCGCACCGCCTTCAGCAACGGCCGGTCGAGGAGATACTCGGTCGTGAACAGGTCGGTCGCGGCGAGCGCCGCCGACGTCGACTCGGCGAGGCGGATCGCCAGCATCTGGCGGGGATAGTTCCACTCGTACAGCGCTTCCGCCGCGGTGATCCCCTCGTAGCACTGGAGGCGGACGAGCGGCGTGCCGAGCGCCTCGGCGAGCGCCTTCGCAGCCGTCGTCTTGCCGACCCCCGGCTCCCCTTCCAGCAGCAGGGGCTGCCCGAGCTTCATCGCGAGGAACAGCGCCATCGACAGCCCGTCGTCGACGAGATAGTCGACATCGTCGAGCGCCGACCGCATCTCGGGCAGTGTCGGGATCGCGGTCATCTAGGCGACGCCGAGTTCTTCGGCGTGGCGCGCCCGGCAGCCGGCGTTGCAGAACCAGTGGTCGACGCCGTCGTGCCGCAGGTGCGCGGTGTCGGCACCGATCGTCACCTCCATCCCGCAGACGGGATCGATCGCGCTCGACGGTCGCGGTTGATCGTCGTCGCCCTTCGGGGCAGCGAGACCATCGACGCGCACCGACCGGACCAGTTCCGCGAGGATCGACACGGCGATCTCCTCCGCGGTGCGCGCCCCGATGTCGATGCCGACCGGGCTGCGTACGACTCGCCGTTCTTCGATGTTCAGGTCGAGCGAGTCGATCACGGCGGCCCCGCGGGTCCGGCTCGCGACCAGCCCGATGAAGTCGACGCCAGCGTCGAGCGCGGCGCGGATCGTGTCCTCCTCGGCGCGGCCGTGACTCGCGATCAGTACGGCCGTGGCGCCGGCGACGGCCGACGTGTCCGCCGTGTGATCCATCGAGAAGCCGAGCGGCGCGCCGAATTGCGTCAACGCGTCGGCGATCGGCGTCGCACCGACGACGACGATCCGCGCCGCCGGCAGTTTCGGATCGAGGAACACCTCGATCGCTCCGCCGGACAGGCACGGGTTGACCGTCGTGACCGAGCCAGGGGCCTCCGGGAACTCGTCGGCGCCGTCGGGCAGGATGCGCAGCAGCGTCGACTCGCCGCTGTCGAGTGCAGCGAGCGCGAACGTGCGGACCGATTCCTCGGCGCACTGCCCGCCGACGAAACCTTCGACCGTTCCGTCCGCCAGCACGATCGCAGCGTCACCGGGGCGCGCCGATGTCGGGCACTGTGCGCGCACGACCGTCGCCTGCACGAAACGCCGCCGTTGCGCGATCAGCTCGCTCACCCTGGCGGCGTGCTGCTGCGAAATCGTCATCGGTGCTTCGATCAGATCGGGGGTGTGTGGTTGCCCTGCATCGTCTCCCACACCCGGCTGGGCGTCAACGGCATGTCCGCATGACGCACGCCGTACGGCTTGAGTGCGTCGATCACCGCGTTGACGATCGCGGGTGGCGACCCGACGGTCGCGGACTCGCCGATGCCCTTCGCGCCGATCGGATGGTGCGGCGACGGCGTCACCGTGTGGCCGGTCTCCCAGTCGGGCACCTCCATCGCCGTCGGGATGAGATAGTCCATCAACGTGCCGGAGACGCAGTTGCCGTCCTCGTCGAAGGCGATCATCTCCATCAAGGCCATGCCGACACCGTCGGCGAGCCCGCCGTGCACCTGCCCTTCGATGATCATCGGGTTGATCTGCGTGCCACAGTCGTCGACGGCGATGAACCGGCGAACCGTGACCTCCGCTGTCCCAGGGTCGATGTCGACGACGCAGATGTACGCGCCGAACGGGTACGTCAGGTTCTCCGGGTTGTAGCAGATCTGTGCTTCGAGCCCGCCTTCGAGGCCGTCGGGGAGATCGCCGGCGCCGTGGGCCTTCATCGCGATGTCCTGGATCGTGACCGACTTCTCCGGGTCGCCCTTCACCCGGAACGCTCCGGCCTCGTACTCGATGTCGGCCACCGAGGCTTCGAGCATCCCTGATGCGATGATCTGCGCCTTGTCGCGCACCTTGCGCGCGACGAGCGCGGCAGCCGCGCCCGACACGGGCGTCGAGCGGCTGCCGTACGTACCGAGCCCGAACGGCGTGTTGTCGGTGTCTCCGTGTACGACGTCGATGTCCTCGGGCGGGATCCCGATCTCCTCGGCGATGATCTGCGCGAACGTCGTCTCGTGGCCTTGTCCCTGGGTCTTCACCGAGAGCCGCACGACCGCCTTGCCGGTCGGATGAACGCGGAGTTCGCAGCCATCGGCCATACCGAGGCCGAGGATGTCCATGTCCTTGCGCGGCCCGGCGCCGACCGCTTCCGTGAAGAACGAGATACCGATCCCCATCAACTCGCCGCGCTCGCGTTTCTCGGCTTGCTCGCGACGTAGCTCGTCGTAGCCCGCCATCGCCATCGCCTTGCGCATCGCGGGCTCGTAGTCGCCGGAGTCGTAGATCCAGCCGGTCTTCGACTCGTACGGGAACTGATCGGGCTGGATGAAGTTCTTCAGCCGCAGCTCGGCCGGGTCCATGTCGAGGTCATGCGCGAGGACGTCGACCATCCGCTCGACCAGGTACACCGCCTCGGTGATCCGGAACGAGCACGCGTACGCGACGCCGCCCGGCGCCTTGTTCGTGTAGACGGCATCCATGTGCGCATAGGCGGCTTCGAGGTCGTAGCTGCCGGTGAAGACGCCGAAGAACCCGGCCGGATACTTCACCGGCGCGGCGGTGCCGTTGAACGCGCCGTGGTCCGCGAGGACCTCGGTGCGGATGGCGCGGATCTTGCCGTCCCTGGTGGCCGCGATCTCGCCGCGCATCACGTAGTCGCGCGCGAAGCCGGTGCTGACGAGGTTCTCGGTGCGGTCCTCCATCCACTTCACCGGCTTGCCGATCACGAGCGATGCGACGATCGCACAGACATACCCGGGGTAGATCGGGACCTTGTTGCCGAAGCCGCCACCGATGTCCGGCGCAATGATCCGGATCTTGTGCTCCGGCAGGCCGGCGACGAGTGCATAGACCGTGCGGTGCGCGTGCGGCGCCTGCGTCGTGCACCAGAGCGTCAGCTTGCCGGAGACGCGCTCGACGTCGGCGACGCAGCCGCACGTCTCCATCGGGGCAGGGTGAACTCGCGGGTAGACGATGTCCTCGGTGACGACGATCCCGTCCTCGGCGGCATCGGCGTCGGCGAACACTGCGTCGGTCGCGGCCTTGTCGCCGGCTTCCCACTCGAAGCAGTGGTTGTTCGTCTTGCCGTCGAGGTCGTCGCGGATGATCGGCGCGTCCGGTGCGAGCGCCTTGCGGACGTCGATCACGGCCGGGAGCGGGTCGTATTCGACGTCGATCAGCTCGAGGGCATCGCGCGCCGAATACCGGTCCTCGGCGACGACGAACGCGACTTCCTGGTGTTGGAAGCGAACCTTGTCGGTCGCGAGGACCGCCTGGACGTCGTTCGAGAGCGTGGGCATCCAGGCGAGATTCGATGCGGCGAGGTCCTCGCCGGTGATCACGGCCTTCACCTTGGGGTGCGCCTCGGCAGCGGTCTTGTCGATGCTGACGATGCGCGCGTGCGCGTAGGGAGATCGCAGGATCGCGAGGTGCAGCATGCCGGGCAGCTCGACGTCGTCGCAGTACTGGCCCATCCCACGGACGAACCGCGGGTCCTCCTTGCGGAGCATCCGGCCGAACCCGGCCGGCTTCTGGTCGTTGAGGTTGTTGTCGGGGGTCGGTACCGCGTTGGTGCTCTCTTCGACGACGGTCATGACGCACTCACTTCCACTCTGGTCGCCTGTTCCTTCTGCGCGGCCCACCGGATCGAGCGGACGATCGTCGCGTAGCCGGTGCACCGGCAGATCTGACCGCTGATCGCCTCACGGATCTCCGCCTCGGACGGGTCGGGGTTGCGATCGAGGAGCGCCCGCGCGGTCATCATCATCCCCGGCGTGCAGAAGCCGCACTGCAGGCCGTGGCACTGGATGAACCCCTCCTGTACCGGGTCGAGTTCGCCGTCGACTTCCATCCCCTCGACCGTGCGGACGTCGTGTCCGCCGGCCATCGCGGCGAGCGTCGTACAACTCTTCACCGGTTCGCCGTCGACCCAGACGACGCACGTGCCGCAGTTGCTCGTGTCGCAGCCCCAATGGGTCCCCGTCATGCCGAGGTTGTCACGCAGGTAGTGGACGAGCAGCGTGCGCGGCTCGATGTCGCGCGTCACCTCCTCGCCGTTGATGTTCATCGTCACGTCCATCGTGATGTTCCTTCCCTCCTGTGTCGATCAGTCCTGGCCGGTCGCTCGCGCGACCGCCTTGCGGAGCGAGCGGATCGTCAGCTCCTTGGCGAGATGGGTCTTGTATGCAGCAGTCCCGCGGGTGTCGGCCGACGGCGATGCGTTGTCGGCGGCGATCTGGCCGACGCGGGCGTACAACTCCTCCGACGGTGCCTGTCCGCGAAGCGCCGCCGAGATCGGTTCCACGTTCGTCAGGTTCGGCCCGACGGCACACAAGCCGACGCGGCCGTCGGCGATCACGTCGCCGTCCATCGTGACCGCGGCGCCCGCGGACGCGACCGCCCAGTCGCCGGCGCGACGTTCGACCTTGTGGTACGCGCTCGACGAGTTCGGCCGGATCGGGACGCGGACCTCGGTCAGCATCTCGCCGTCGCCGACGGCCGTCTCGTAGGGGCCCCGGTGGAAGTCGTGCATCGAGACGACCCGTTCGCCGGTCGTGCTGCGGATCACGCATGACGCGCCGACCGCGTCGCACACGGCCGACAGGTCCTCCGATGGATCGGCCTGGCACAGCGACCCGCCGAGCGTGCCGCGGTTGCGGACGATCGGATCGGCGATCACCTTCTCGGCGTCGCGGAAGATCGGGAGCACTGCGGCCAGTTCGTCGCTCTCGAGCAGTTGTCGGTGCCGCGTCAACGCGCCGATGCGGACCTCGTCGCCCTCGATGCGGATGTACTCCAGTTCCGCGCTGAGGTCGTTGATGTCGATCAGATACTCGGGTGTCGCGAGCCGGAGTTTCATCATCGGGAGCAGGCTGTGGCCTCCGGCCACGATGCGCGCCTCGCTGCCGAGCCGCTCCATCAGCGCGATCGCGTGGTCGACGCTCGTCGCGCGCTCGTACTCGAACGGTGCCGGTACCTGCATGAGTGTTCCCCTCTCTCGTCCCCGGGTGCAGTGTCCGCCCGTCTCGGTCGGCGAGTCAACTGCGACTTCAGCAAAGGGTTAAGTTGGTCCGGTGAGCAGCACCCGCAGGTCGTCGGCGCAACGATGACGCCGACACAGCTGCGCGCGTTCGCGGCGATCGCGAGGCACGGCAGCTCGCGGGCCGCAGCCGGTGAACTCTCCGTCTCGGAGGCGGCGATCTCCGGTCACGTCGCCGCCCTGCGGAAGGAATTGGGAGACGACCTGTTCCGGCGCGCGCACTCGGGGCTCGCGTTCACGCCCGGGGGGCTGCGGCTCGCATCGCGGGCCGTCGAGCTGCTCGGCTTGCAGGACCAGACGGTGCACGAGGTGCGCAGTGCCTCCGACGGGCAGCGCATCCTGCGGATCGCCGTGTCGTCGCTGTTCGGTGAAGTGGCCGCGCCGGGCCTGATCGAGCTCTTCTCGACGCGCGCCGCGGATCTCGAAGTCGAGATGAGCGTGTGGTCGCCGGATCAGTTCGTGCGGTTGCTGACGGCCCGGGCGGTCGACGTGGCGATCGGTCCGTCGGTGGCGAGTCGGGCGGATGGCATCCGAATGAAGGAATTCCTCCGGTACCAGCTCGTCGTCGTCGCCAGCGCGCAACACGACCTCGCCGCGAGGACCCGTGGCGTCACTGCGTTGGCCGACCACACGTGGTTGCTCGGTCCGTCAGCGGTCGACCCGTCGAGCAGCGCGGCCCGGTTGCTGCGGCGTCACGGCGTACCCGAGCAGCGGCAGCGGATCTTCCAGAACCACGCCGCTGCGCTGACCGAAGCCCGGGCCGGCAAGGGCGTTGCGCTGTGCGCGGCGCACACCGCCGCCGCCGAGCTCGCCGATGGCCGACTCACCCGTCTCCAGGCGCCCGGCGCGTCGGTCGACGGCACGTGGGCGACCTTCGCGCTCGCCCCCGATGCAACGATCCCCCTGACGAACGAGTTGATCCGGTTCGTGTCCACCCCGCGTGCGACGCAGGCGATGCTGTCGGGCAGCGGGGCCAACGTGACGCGGTTCCGGCCCCGAGTCCACGTGACGCTCTGGAGCTGAGCGGCCCGGCCCCGATCGCACCGGCGATCGGCGGAGAACGCTTGACTTCAAGTTCACTTGAAGGTGTATCCCTACATCATGAGTGACCGTGCCACAGTGATGACAATGACGTACGACGAGGCGCTCGAGGTGTTCCTCGCAACGCGGGGTTCCTTCGCGGGCGGGCTCTCGAACCACGGCCCGATGGCGAGCGAAGCGCTCGTCGACATGGGCGCCGAGGCGTGGATGGGTCGATTCGTCGAGACGTACCTGCCCCGGCTCGATCGGCGCGACACCGCCCGGGTCGGGCGCCACGACGTCGGGGCATTGCTCGAGGAACGGCTTCCGGGTCTCGTCGACGATGCCGCCGCCGGGGCGGGGCACGGCCTGTTGCGGGTGGCGCACGCGGTCCGTGGGATCGAACGCGGTCGGCTCGACGGGTTCGTGCCCGACGTGCGGACGTCAGAGTTGGCGGCGGCGCTCCGATACTGGCGGTCCGTCGGCTCGAGCCTGCCGGTGTCCGCGCCGCTCGGCGGCGACCGGTCACCGGGGGAGTGGGTCCGCGCGCTGCGCCGGCTCGCGACGTTCGACCCGCTCCCGGGGCTGTTGACGGCAACGCTGGACCTCGCCGCGCACCAGGAGGGTTTCGCGGTGGCTGTGTCGTCGTTGGCGCCGGCGGACGACGCGGAACGAACACTCGATGCGCTGGGTCTCGCGGCGGCTGCCGGATACCTCCGCAACGAGGAGTTCCTGTCGGGTTTCGCGCTCCTGCACGGTGTCACCGTGTCGACGATGGCTCGGGTGCTCGTGCCGTACCTCGGGCCCGGCGACGCACGCCGCCTCGTGACGTCGGTGGCCGGTTTCGTCGCGGCGGCGATCGTCGGCTTCGACCGGCCGAGCGACGAACCGGCGCCACTGCTTCCGTTGTCGGACGATCTCGCGAATCGGGCGGCCGCCACCCTCGACGACCACACGATCAAGTTCACCGATGCGTGCCTCGGGCTGGCGCAGCGCACCGGTGCCGAGTTGCCGTTGCACGCCGCCGAGCGGCAGATCGCACTGACCGGCGGGTAGGCCGGCAGACGCAGACCTCGGTCGACGGTGTCGAAGGGGCTGTACTGGTCGGTCCGGGAGCGCGATGATGACGTCTTCACCCACCACCCGCCTCGTTCTCCAGGAGGAGTCGATGAAGTCCGTCCAGCAGATGGTCGACGAAGCCCGCAAGGAAATCACCGGTCATTCCCCCGCGGAGGCCCGCCAACGCGTCGACGAAGAGAATGCGCTGCTCGTCGACATCCGTGACGTGCGCGAGCTGGAGCGTGAAGGCGTCATTGCCGGGGCGCTCCATGCACCGCGCGGGATGCTCGAGTTCTGGGTCGACCCGGCGTCGCCGTATCACAAGCCGGTCTTCGCCGAGGACCGCGAGTTCATCTTCTATTGAGCGTCGGGTGGACGGTCAAGTTTGACCGTGAAGACGCTGAACGAGATGGGGCTTCCGAAGGCGTCGCACATCGAGACGGGTTTCAAGGGGTGGCGTGCCGACGGCCTGCCGGTCGTCGGGTACGAGCAGTGGCGGGCCGCCGGGTCCACCGGATCTGATTGACCGTTCGGGACGTTCGGTCCTGGCGACGGACTGCGCGACCTGACAGTCTCGGGGTCGAAGCGTCCGACGACGATCCGGGGATCAGCAGCGACATGGGTCAATCCGATTCCGCACCGCCACCCGATCCCCCGTCGCGCAGCGGCTCCGGTCGGTTCAGCAGACGCCGGCTCGTATGGGGTGGCGCAGCGTCGGTCGCGGTGGCGGCCGGCCTCGCCGCCGGGCGTGCCCTCGACGCACTGGCACCGGGGCTCGACGGACCGGCCCGTGCACTCGAGCGGGCGACGCGTCTCGACCCGCCCGCCGTCCCGCCGGTGCCGGGCGCGTACGTCGAGGGTGTGCTCTACGTGGCGCTGTACGGCCACCCGGGTTCGAGCCAGCTCGGCGCCCTCGGCGAGCAGAGCGTGGCGGCGACCGTCGACCGGGCCCGGCTGATGGCGTCGACGTACGTCGGGTTCGGCAGGCCGGTCGTGCCGGCGTTCGAGATCCTCGCATCGGTCGCCTCGGCGTTCCCCGGGGCGGACGGTGACTACTCGAACGAGTTCAACGTCGACAAGTTCCGGCCCTACCTCGATGCCGCGCGGGCGAACGGGTTCCACTGCGTGTTCGACCTGCAGCCCGGCCGGTCGCGATTCCCGGATCAGGCCCGCGAGTACGAGGAACTCTGGCGCTATCCGCACGCGTCGATCGCCCTCGATCCGGAATGGCGCGTCGAGGCCCCCGCCCGGCCGGGCGGGGGGCGGATCGGCACCGTCGACGCGAGCGAAGTGAACGAGACGATCGACTACATCGATTCGATCGTGCGGGCCCACGGGCTGCCGCGCAAGTTGCTCGTCCTGCATCAGTTCACCCCGTCGATGATCACGAACAAGCAGCTGATCCGGGGCACTGCCAACGTGCAGGTGATGTTGCACATGGACGGATTCGGTTCGCTCACCCTGAAGCGAGGTTCGTACGGCCGGATGGTCGCGGACCTGCCGCCGGGAGCGCTGACCGGATGGAAGAACTTCTTCGACGAGGACCGCCCGACGCCGACGCCGGCGCAGACGTTGGCAAACGATCCCGTCCCGATGTACGTCAGCTTCCAGTGACGTGCGACGCGGTGGGGTGGTCCGCCGACGTTGACCTTTGCCTCTTCCGCCTCCTGTCGCCCGGCAATACCGTCAGAAGCGAGGTGGCAACAGAGAGGACGGTTCGGTGCGCTGGTGGCTCGGGTGGTTCGCGCTCGCGTTGGTCGTCGGCATGCAAGCCGGCACGGCGTTCGAGCCGCTCGGTTCCGCCGGGGCGACGCGGGTCGCCGACTGGATCGACCTGGGAACACCGTTCGTCGTGCTCGGGTGCGCGGCGATCGTGCTCCACCGTGCCGGCGCAGACCCGCATCGGTGGGCCCTGTTCGGCGTCGGTGCGGTCATGTTCTCGCTGGGCAAGGGCCTGCACATCGCCGCAAACTCGGTGAGCAACGTCGATGACGTCGCCGTCTCGGAGGCGTCGATCGTGCACCTGTGGGACGAGGTGGCGAGCCATTACATCTGGTATGCGGGGCTGTTCGTCGTGCTCGCCGCGCTTGCGCTGGCACTCCGCGTCCATGACGTGCGGCCCGGCGGATTCGGCATGGTGCTGGCGTTGCTCGTCGCGCTGACGCTGGCGAACACGTACATCGAGGGCGGCACGCCCTGGATGGGAATGTCGTTCCTGCTCGCCGGCGTCGTCGCGGGCATCGTGTGGCGTCGCGACCCGGTCTCATCGCTCCTGCTCATCGTCGGGGGCGCGGGCTTCCTGTTGCTGGCGGGTTGGGGTGGGTATTGGTATGTCGCCGACGGGACCGTCTTCCCACAGTTCAGCGAGCTCGGCTGGATCTGACCGTGCATCGGCCGCCCGCCACAGCGACGAGCGCGCTCGTCGACCGCACCGGGGCCGGTGACGCGGGTCGTCGCGCGCCGCCGGAACCTGGTCGAATGGCGGTGCTGATCGAGAGGAGCCCGACATGACCGACCAGACCGACGCGACCGCGACGCGCGAGCCGGACGTCGACGTCGTCGTCGTCGGCGCCGGCTTCGCCGGGTTGTACCTGCTGCATCGGCTCCGGAAGATGGGCCTGTCGGCGCAGGCGTTCGAGTCGGGTGACGACGTCGGCGGCACGTGGTACTGGAACCGGTATCCGGGGGCCCGGTGCGACGTCCAGAGCGTCGACTACTCGTTCAGCTTCGACCCCGAACTCGAACGGGAGTGGGAGTGGTCCGAGCGCTACGCGACCCAGCCGGAGATCCTGCGCTACCTCCAGCACGTCGCGGACAAGCACGACCTGCGCCGCGACATCCGGTTCTCGACCCGGGTCGACAACGCGGTCTGGGTCGAGGAGACGTCGCTCTGGCGGATTCGAACCGACCGGGGCGACGACGTGTCGTGCCGTCACTACGTGATGGCGACGGGGTGTCTCTCCGCGCCGAAGACGCCCGACGTGGCGGGTGCCGAACGCTTCGGCGGCGACGTCTACTTCACGAGCCGGTGGCCGCACGACGGCGTCGACTTCACGGGCAAACGGGTCGGCGTGATCGGTACTGGTTCGTCGGGCATCCAGTCGATTCCGCTCATCGCGGCGGAAGCGTCGGAGCTCGTCGTCTTCCAGCGGACCCCGAACTTCTCGATCCCGGCACACAATGGGCCGGTCGATCCGGGCAAGCGGGCGGCGGTCGAGTCCGACCGTGACGGCTATCGCGAGGCGGCGCGGTGGTCGCGTACCGGTGTGCCGTCCCCGGTGGCGACCGAGAGTGCGCTGCAGGTGAGCGAGGAGGAGCGGCAACGGCGGTTCGAAGCGGCGTGGGAGGAGGGCACGATCTTCGCCCTGCTCGGCGCGTTCAACGACATCATCATCAACCCGGAGGCGAACGAGACGGCTGCCGAGTTCGTACGGAACAAGATCCGCTCGATCGTGCACGACCCCCGGACCGCGGAGACGCTGTGCCCGACCGACTACCCGGTCGGCACGAAACGGCTGTGCCTCGACACGAACTACTACGCGACCTTCAACGAGCCGCACGTCTCCCTCGTCGACCTGCGCCGCGAGCCGATCGCCTCGGTGACCGAGCATGGGATCGAGACCGTGGATCGCACGTTCGAGTTCGACGCCCTCGTCTATGCGACCGGCTTCGACGCGATGACCGGGGCGATCGTCGCCGTCGACATCGCAGGCCGTGGCGGACTGGCACTCGCCGAGCGGTGGGCCGACGGCCCGAAGACCTACCTCGGGCTGATGACGGTGGGCTTTCCAAACCTGTTCATGATCACCGGCCCCCAGAGCCCGTCGGTGCTGTCGAACATGACGGTCTCGATCGAGCAGCACGTCGACTGGGTGTGCGACACGATCGAGCACCTGCGCGCCGAGGGGTACGACGTGATCGAGCCGACCCCGGTGGCCGAGTCGGGATGGGTCCAGCACACGAACGACTTCGCTGACATCACGCTGTTCCCGCAGGCGAACTCGTGGTACATGGGGGCGAACGTGCCGGGCAAGCCGCGGGTCGTGCTGCCGTACGTGGGCGGGGTCGACCGGTACCGCCGCACGTGCGGCGAGGTGGTCGCGTCCGGGTATGTCGGTTTCACGCTCGGCGGGTCCGATCGAGCGGAGACGAACGACGGCGTGATCGAACGCGTGCAGCCCGACGTCACGCTGATGCTGGAGATGATGGCCGAGCTCGATCTGCCGGCGATGGAGACGCTGCCGGTCGCCGACGCGCGGGCGTTCTCCGAGGCGATGGCGGCGCAACGCCCGCCGGGTCCCGATGTCGGCGAGACGATCGACGCCACGTTGCCCGGCCCGGCCGGTGACCTCGCCTACCGCCTGTACCGGCCGGCGAGCGAGGGGCCGCACCCGGTCGTCGTCTACTTCCACGGTGGCGGATGGGTGCTCGGCAGCGCGACGAGCGACGACCCGTTCTGCCGTCACCTCTGTGCAGGCGCCGAGGCGGTCGTCGTGTCGGTCGACTACCGGCACGCACCGGAGCACCGGTTCCCGGCCGCAGCCGACGACGCCGTCGCCGCGGTGCGCTGGGTGGCCGAGCACGCAGAGGAACTCGGTGGCGTCACCGGGCAGCTCGCCGTCGCCGGCTGGAGCGCCGGCGCCAATCTCGCCACGGTGGCGTGTGCCGAACTGCGCGACGCGGGCGGTCCGCCGATCGTCGGGCAGTTGCTCGTCGCGCCGGTGACCGATGGAACGATGTCGACCGAGTCGTATCGCGACAACGCCGAGGGCTACGTGTTGACCGCGGCGCTGATGGAGTGGTTCTGGGGCCACTACGCCGACGAGGCGGACCGCTCCGATCCGCGGGCGTCGCCGCTGCGCGCCGACCGGTTCGACGGGTTGCCGCCGGCGACGATCGTGACCGCCGAGTTCGACCCGCTGCGGGACGAAGGCGACGCATACGCCGAGGCGCTGGCGACGGCCGGCGTTCCCGTTCGCCACATCCGCTGCCGCGGCCAGATCCACACGTCGCTGACCGCCGTCGACATGCTGCTGTCCAGCCGGGCCGCGCGCGCCGAGATGGTCGACGCACTGCGCGATGTCTTCGACCTTGCGGCCCGGTCGGTCGGCGCAGCTTCCGGCGACTGACACATTTCGGACCATTCGGCGCCATCGCGGCGCGGGATTCGCGTGGCGTTGGCTGGTCGGCGGCGTCGCCGCAGACGGCCTTCGGCGCACGGGTCATCCGGATCGGCTAATTTCGGCGTTCCACCGCACCGATTGGAGTTCCCGATGCCAGAGTTCGCGTCCCACGCCAACGGCAGCCCGTGTTGGGTCGACCTGATGAGTCCCGATGTCGACGGGTCGAAGGCGTTCTACACCGGCGTCTTCGGATGGAACGCAGAGGATCAGCACGACGACGAGGGCAACCGCATCTACGTGCTCTTCTCGCTCGACGGCAAGACCGTCGCCGGGCTGGGCGGCCAGATGGGCGAGATGGAGGGCATGCCACCGATCTGGAACAACTACGTGTGCTGCGACGACATCGACGCGGTCGTCGGCAAGGTCGAGGCTGCGGGCGGGTCCGTGATGATGCCCCCGATGGAGGTGATGGACGCGGGCCACATGGCGATCATCGCCGACCCGACCGGCGCCGCCATCTCGCTGTGGAAGCCCGGCAACCACATCGGAGCGGAGATCTGCAACGAGCCGAACACGTGGTCGTGGACCGAGCTGATGTCGCGGGACGTCGACACGGCGCGGGCGTTCTACGAGCAGGTGCTCGGCTGGGAGGTCATCGGGCAGGACATGGGCCCGATGGGCACCTACTGGGTGGTCCGTGGCGGCGAGAACGGTGGATGGGCCGGGATGATGACGATGCCGCCCGACGTGCCCGAGATGGTGCCCAACCACTGGGCGACGTACTTCGCGGTCGAGGACGTGGCCGCCACGCTCGCCAAGATCAACGAGCACGGTGGCCAGACGGTGCAGGAGCCGTTCGCCATCCCCGGCGTCGGCACGATGGCGGTCGTCCACGACCCGGCCGGCGGGAACTTCTCGGTGATGCAGCCGGAGGAGACCGGCTGACCGCAGTGGTCAGTTCGCGCGCTGGCCAGCAGCCGGCGTCGCTCGCAGGTCAGCCCCGCTCGAGCAGCGCCGACAGCCCGCTGCGCAGGACGGCCTCGGTCTGGTTGATCGTGAGCTGGCGGTACCGGCGGAGCAGATCGATCGAGTCGAGCTGCGTCAGGACGTCACCCGCCGCGAGCGTGTCCTGGCGGCGGGCCGCTCCGAGGGCCGCGAGTTCCGGGGCGAACTGCAGCTCGAACTGTTCTCGAAAGCTCCGGCGGGTGTCTGCGAGTTCGTTGCGTAGCCGGCGGTGGCTCGGCGCGTTGTGGATCGTGGCCCGAAACACCGGACCGATCCGTTCGTACAGGCGCACACGCATGGCGACGAAGTCGTCGATCCGCTTTCCCAACGGACCCTTCCCGATGGACGGCAGCAATGCATATTCCCGGCTGCGTTCGATGTTCCGCGTGATCACCGCTTCGACGAGTGCCGCCGGGTCGGGGAAGTAGCGGTAGACGGATCGCAGGGAAAGTCCCGAACGAGTGGACGCCTGCTCGATCGTGGGGAAGAGCATCTCCTCGCCGAACATCTCGAGCGCGACGTCGAGCACCCGGTCGCGATTGCGCTCGCGCCGTGCGACCCGGCCGTCGATCGGCTGCTCGGTGTCAGATGTCCCACTCACTGAGGTCGCAAGCTAGCAGGGCTGAACTTGTGCGTCATCGCAGCGCATCTTCAGCGGCGTTCGCCGGGTCTGGCCGACTCGTTGGCCGACAGATTCGACCGATGAGGCGGATGGGGCGTTCAGAAGTTATGCTTGTTCGAGACGCAATATATTTCTCAAGCTGATCGGACACCGCAACATGCACCGCACACGTAGCGCACATTCGAGCCGGACCGCCGTCGCTGTCAGCCTGGCGCTGTTGATCGCGGCGTGCGGCGGCGGCGATTCGACGACCGGCGACAGCACGCCCGAGGCCGCCGTCGCGACCGATGGCGAGGCCGGCACGTCCGAGCCACCGGCGGTCACAGAGCCGCCGGCCACGGAGGCGCCGGCGGCGACCGAGGCCCCGGTCGTCAGCGAGGGCCAGATCGAGGCGGACGTGGTCGTCGACGAGTCGACACCGACGGAAGGCGGAACGTTGCGGTACGCCATCGAGGCCGACGTCGACGGTCTCAACCCGACGACGTCTGCGCTGTCCGCGCCGGGTCTGACGATGGGGAACGCGGTCTTCGACACGCTCGCCGCGTTCGACACCGACGGCAACGCGGTGCCGTGGCTCGCCGAGTCGTTCGAGCCGGTCGACGGCGATCTCAGCCGGTGGCGCGTCGTCGTGCGCGACGGCGTCATGTTCCACGACGGCACCACCCTCGACGCGTCGGCGGTGCAGGCGAACTTCGACGCCCAGTTGGCGAGCCCGCTCGTCGGCTTGGCGCTGCGCCCGTTCTTTCCGGCCGAGGGCGCGACGAGTGTCATCGACGAGCGGACGATCGAGTTCGCGATGCTCGAACCGAACGCCACGTTCCCGGCACTGTTGACGAGTCAACTCGGCATGGTCGCCTCGCCGCAGTGGCTCGCCGCCGCAGGGGATGATCCGACGCTGAATCAGCGACCGGTGGGTACGGGCCCGTTCGCCTTCGACTCGCGCTCGCAGGACTCGGTGACGCGGTTCGTCCGCAACGACATTTGGTGGGGAGGTGACGTCTACCTCGATGCGGTCGAGTTCCTCCCGGTCACCGACCCAGCGACCCGCACCGACCTGCTCGTCCGCGGTGAGGTCGATGCGTTGCACACGACGTCGCCGGCCGACGTCGCCGACCTACGCGACGACGATTCGATCCAGAACGTGATCGACGAGACGGGGGAGGAGCAGTTCCTGCTGCTGAACACCGCGGTGCCGCCGTTCGACGACATCCGCGCCCGTCAAGCGCTCGCACTCGCGACACCGTTGCAGGTCTACCGCGACCTCATCGGCCTCGGCGTCGCCCGCGGTGCCGACCAGATGTTCATCCCGGAGAGCGTGTTCTACAACCCCGCCGTCGCGCAGGTGGGCGACGACCCGGCCGCGGCCGCGGCGCTCGCAGCCGAGTACTGCGCCGACAATCCCGACAACTGTTCGAACGGCAAGATCGACGTGCAGCACCAGTACGTCGGCGGCAGCGTGCTGACGACGCGAGAGGCCGACATCCTCACCGAGGGCTGGGGCGGAGCATTCAACGTCGACCGTGAAGAACTGCTGCAGGACGAGCACATCCAGCAGGTCGTGTTCGGTCAGTACCAGTCGGCGATCTTCCGCCAGTTCGGCAACCTCGACCCGTCGGCCAACCGCCACCTGCTGATGTGCCGCACCGTCGGTGAAGGGCTCTCGCTGAACTTCCCCCGCTACTGCTCCGAAGCCCGCGATGCGCTGATCCTCGACGCGCAGGCGTCGACCGATCCGGCCGCTCGGGCGGCGGGCTGGCAGGCGGTGTCGCAGGAGATCGCCGAGTCGTTCACGTACATCTTCCTGCTCCACACGATCTGGGACAACGCGTTCGGCGAGTCCGTCCGGGGCGTCTGCGACCGGACGTCTCCCGACGGTGTGCCGCTGGCGTGCGTCGTCAACGGACGCAACTGGTTCGACTCGGTGTGGATCGACGGGTAGGTCAGTTCGGCGCGTCGAGCCGGCGGAGCCGGTTCTTCCAGGGCCCCCAGCGCCAGACCATGTCGTCGCCGTCGAGGTAGCGGGTGACGGCGACGACCCGCTTGTCGCCCGGGTACAGGTTGAGCCGGCCGTCCTCGAAGCGGGCGGCGACCGAGATCGGGGCCCCGGACCCCTCTGCGACGTCGTTGACGCCACCTTCGAGGGTGCCGTCGGCGAACATGTCGTGGATCACGCCGCCCGCGGTGATGACGACGCGGTCACCGGCCTGCTCGACGCGCTCGATGTGACCTTTCAGCGGCCCCTTGTAGGTCAGCCAGACGCCGCGTAGATCGGGGGCGCCGTCGACGAGCGGCTCGTCGCATCCGGCCAGTACCGGATCAGGCCACCCGTCAGTGCCGCCCGAGGGTGTCTTCGCGACCGGGATGTCCCGGGCCTTCGTCGTCGCCTGGTCGAGCGATGGGGCCAGCGGCCCGGGCGTGTAGTGCACGCGCCCCGAAGGCGGATTGTCGGGATGGCGCCGGATCCGGACGGGCGCAGTGAGCATGGTGAAGATCGTCTTGAGGACGGTCGTCAACGTCATGCCTCAACCGTAGTAGTGCTTTCGCAACTGGCACAAGTTGCGGTCGGGTGGCGCGGTCAGTCCCAGCGCTGGGCGACGCGCGTCAGCACGCGCTTGACGAACGGCGGCGTCACCGTCGATGCGGCGACGAGCGCCTTGTACTGCAGGCCGGGCACCGAGATGACCCGGTTGGCGACGACATCCTTGAGGCCCTCGTCCGCGACCTGGTCCGCGCTCGTCCACGCGAGCGACGGGATGTCGCGCTCGTAGCCTTCGGTGTTGCTGTTGGACTGGAACTCGGTCTTGGTCAGCCCCGGGCAGAGTGCCGTCACGTGCACGCCCGTACCGCGCACCTCCTCGTGCAGGGCCTCGGTGAGACTGGTCACGTACGCCTTCGTGGCGGCGTAGACCGCCAGCCGCGGCGTCGCCTGGAAGCTCGCGACGCTCGACACGTTGAGCAGCCAGCCGCGGCCGCGCGGCACCATCGCCGAGAGCGCAGCATGGCTCAACCGGGTGAGCGCAGCGACGTTGAGCTCGACCTCGTCGGCCAGCCGGTCGACGTCGAGTTCGTGGAACATCCCGCCGGTGCCGAACCCGGCGTTGTTGACGACGAGATCGACGGGATGGTCGGGATCGGAGATCCGTGCTGCGACCTCCGCCTGCCCCTCGGCGGTGAGCAGATCGGCGACGAGGACCTCGACGCCGTCGTGACGGTCGGCCAACTCGTTCAAGCGGTCGGCCCGCCGTGCGACGACGACGGTCGGGACGCCGGCCGCCGCGAGCTTGGTGGCGATCACCTCGCCGATGCCGGACGACGCACCGGTGACCAACGCGGACGAGAACGGGTAACGCTCCATCGGGCGGAGCGTACCGGCTCCGTTGTCGGCGGGCCCGAGCGTCCGTTCCAACCGATCTCCAACCGGATCGCTGACGAGCCGGAACCCGGTTGCTCCAACGTCGGGTCATCGAACACCTGGCCGTCGGCGTCCTCCAGGTCAGCGGCGCCTTCACGGCGACGACCAGGCCCCGAATTCGCCGGCCGATCGACCGGCCGCGACAAGTGGCTGATTGCGAGCTCCCGGCCGGGCGCAGAGAATCCTCGGATTTCTTGCGCCCCACACTGGCCGGAGAGGCGCCGGATCGCGCGCTGCAGCGGCGACGTCGCCCGTCCGCCGAAGGACCCCAGCCGGGCGCGGTCCGATGCCCACGTCGTGATGCGCCGCACCCTGTGCCCGCCGTCAGGGCACCCGCCAACCCGCCTCGCGTCGTCCCTGCTCAGGGGGTGGATTCGGGTCGACGATGTTGGTATCATCAAACACATGTTCGCAGCACGGATCGACGAGTTGACCGGCCAATCGCTGGCCGAGCTCGACGACGCGCTGGCCGTCGCGAAGCGCCAGCGTGACGAAGCGGACATGGAGATCGCGGCGATCACCGCGGTCGTCGAGTCCCGCCAACTGCACCAGGACCACGGCCACCGTTCGGTCAACGGGTATCTGAAGCAGCAGTTGAACTGTCCAGCAGCCGAGGCGCGCAAGATCAAACGCCGCAGCCGGTTGTTGAACCAGCACCCCGAGATCGGTGACTTGTTGGGTGGCAGCCGGGTCGGTGCCGCCCAGGTCGATGTGTTGGCCGACGCGTTCCTGCATCGGGTCGCCGGTGCCCGCTTCGGCGAGTTCGCCCCGTTGTTGGTGGAAGACGCCGAGGTGTTGGTGTTCGCCGAGTTCAAGATCGCGGTCGACCATTTCGTCACGCTGGCCGACCCCGACGGCTCCTTCGACGATCAACAGTTCCACGAGGATCAGCGCACCGCATCGGTGACCGACACCGGTGGATCAGTCAACGTGCACGCCTGGGG
>JAHEKY010000143.1 GCA_024644465.1 Ilumatobacteraceae bacterium
GCCGATCGAGATGACCTCCTGGCCACCTCCCGAGAGCGTGCCCTGGATCGATGCACCGCCGCCGATGTCGGAACCGTTGCCGACGACGACGCCGGCCGAGATGCGGCCCTCGACCATCGACACGCCGAGCGTGCCGGCGTTGAAGTTGCAGAAGCCCTCGTGCATCACCGTCGTGCCCTCGGCGAGGTGGGCGCCGAGCCGGACCCGGTCGGCGTCGGCGATCCGCACACCCGTCGGCACGACGTAGTCCGTCATCCGGGGGAACTTGTCGAGGCCGTGCACGCTGAGAACCCGGCATCCCTCGACCGCGCCGAGCCTGATCTTCAGCCGGACGTCGTCGAGATCGGACACGGCGACCGGGCCGAGGTTCGTCCAGGCGACGTTGTTCAGTACGCCGAACGTGCCGTCCATGTTCATCGTGCGGGGAGCGGCAAGACGGTGCGACAGCAGGTGCAGCCGGAGGTAGGCGTCCTCCGGGGACGCGGGCGGCTCGTCGACGTCGATCGAGATGCGCACCGGACGGATCGTCACGTTGCGGACCTCGTCGCGGGTGTCGCGCATCCCCAGCTGCGACTCGATCTCCTCGATCGGGCAGTCGTCGCCGGCGAACTCGCCCCAGCCGAGCCAGCGGTACCAGGTGTCGAGCGTTGCGCCGTCCGCGGCGATCGTCGCGAGGCCTGCGCCCCATGCCATCGTCGTCATCAGAAGACCTCCGGTCGGAGCGTGGGGAACAGGATCACTTCCTTGATCGTGTCGACACCTGCGAGCAACATCGCGAGCCGGTCCATCCCGACACCGAGCCCTCCGGTCGGCGGCATGCCGTACTCCAGGGCGCGGATGTAGTCCTCGTCGAGTGAACCGGCCTCGTCGTCGCCTGCTTCCTTCGCAGCGACTTCCTCCTCGAAGCGGGCACGTTGCTCGACCGGGTCGTTCAGTTCCGTGTAGCCGTTGGCGAGTTCGCGGGCATCGACGAACAACTCGAAGCGCTCGGTGAGGAACGGGTCGTCGCGGTCGACGCGCGCCAGCGGCGAGATCTCGACCGGGTGACCGGTGATGAACGTCGGGCGCACGACCGACGCCTCCGCCGTCTTCTCGAACAGCTCTTCGATGATCTTGCCTGCCCCCCAGCGATCCTCGACGTGCACGTCGTGCGCCGCAGCCACCTTGCGGGCATCGGCGAGCGGCATCGACGGGTGCAGTTCGGTACCGGTGCTCTCCGAGGCGAGGTCGATCAGCCGTGCCCGCGGCCACGGGTCTGCGAGGTCGACGGGTTCGCCGCGGACGTGTACGACGGTCGTGCCGAGCGCGTCGCGAGCGGCGGTCGTGATCAGCTCCTCGGTGATCGCCATCATCTCCGTCCAGTCGGCGAACGCCTGGTAGAGCTCCATCATCGTGAACTCGGGGTTGTGCCGCGGTGACACCCCTTCGTTGCGGAACGTCCGGGCGATCTCGTACACCCGCTCCATCCCGCCGACGATCAGCCGCTTCAGATACAGCTCGACGGCGACGCGCAGATAGAGCGACATGTCGAGCGTGTTGTGGTGAGTGGTGAACGGGCGCGCGGTCGCCCCGCCGACCTCCGGGTGCAGGACGGGCGTCTCCACTTCGATGAAGCCGTGCCGCGCCAGCGTTCGACGGAAGCTGGCGGTCATCTCGTGGCGGATCTCGAAGTGCCGGCGAGCGTCCTCGTTGATCATCAGGTCGGCATATCGCTGGCGGAAACGGGTGTCGACGTCGTGCAGGCCGTGCCATTTGTCCGGCATCGGCCGGATCGCCTTCGCCAGCAGCTCGACGCGCTCGGGCTTGACCGACAGCTCGCCCTTGCGCGTCGTCATCACCGTGCCGTCGACGCCGACCCAGTCGCCGAGGTCGAGCGCCTTGACCGCGGCGAACGCGTCGTCGCCGACGACCGCCTTCGAGATGAACAGTTGCACCTCGCCCGATCGGTCGCGGATCGTGGCGAACACGAGCTTGCCGGAATCGCGCTTGAGCATCACCCGGCCCGCAACGGCGACCGGATCGTCGGTCTCGGTGCCGGGCTCCAGTTGCCCCCAGCCTTCGCGCACCTCGGCCAGCGTGTGCGTCCGGTCGAACCGGTACGGGTAGGGGTTGGTGCCGGCGGCGCGCAGTTCCTCCAACAGCGCGAGCCGCCGCGCCCGCTCGGCGTCGAGCCCGCTGCCGGCCGCCACGGTCTCGGTGCCGGGGTCGGGCGTCGACACGTTGTCGTTGTGCTGCTCGCTCACGGTGAGTTGACGGTAGCGAACATGCCGCGATTCTGCGCGTTTGGTTCGGTGATCCAAAAACCTTGCGGAGATGGCCTCTCCGTCGGCCGCCGCGCTCGTAGCATCGGTGTCCGTGCGCCGATCGACCATCGTCACCGCCCTCGCCGTGGCGGCGCTGTCGGCCGTCCCGGTTCTCGCGATCGGTGACGGCGTCGTCGACGGGCCGGCGACCGGCAACGAGCCGGCCCGTCGCGAGGTGTACACCGGCGACGTCGTCCGGGTCTACAACGTCAGCGAACTGAAGCCGGACGTCGCCGAACGGGCCCATGCGGCCGCACGATCGGCCGGCGGCACCGCGGCGATCACGCGCTCGGCCAGCACCGGCATGCGGCGTGTGCTGCGGGGCGCGACGATCGTCCAGCAGGCGCCGACGGGCTGGGCGTACCCGATGGGGACGTCCGTGCTGCCGACCTCGGCAATCGGCCCCCTGATGGGGTTCGATGTCTCCGGCGCGTTGTCGGCGCAGCAGATCGTGATGGGCCGGCGCAGCGCCGACCTGCGCGGCGCACGCGCCGGCGACTCGATCGAGCTGATCGCCTCCAGCGGCGCGACGATCACGTTCACGATCGGCGCCGTGGTCGACGACGATCGCGTCGGCGGGACCGAGTTGCTGCTGTCGGAAGCGGCCGCCGACCGGCTCGGCATCGCGCGGTTGAGCAGCGTGTTGCTGTGGGGATTCGAGTCGCGGCAGGCGATCGACGCAGAACTCACCCGCCAGGGGCTCGTCAGCACGTCGATCCGGATCCGGCGGACATGGGGCCCGAGCGACCCCGACTCGACGCTCGGCATGGCCCGAACGAAGGAAGCGCTCGGCGAATTCGCGTATCGCATCTCGTCGAGCGGTGCGGTCAGCGTCGACGCCGGTTGGTACGACACGTTCATCTCACGGGAGGGGAGCATCGGCCAGCTGACGTTGCGCTCCGGATGCCACGTCGCCGTACGCGTCGCGCTGCAGGCAGCGATGGACGAGGTGATCGCGGCCGGTCTCGAACACACGATCAACTACGCGCACGCCAACACCGCCGGTGGATGTTTCGTCCCACGCTTCTCGCGGCTCTCGCCGAACAGCAGCATCGGGTTCCTGTCCCGCCACACCTGGGGCATGGCGATCGACACGAACACCGTCGGCTCGTGTCAGGGATGTGCGCCGCCCGACATGGATTGCAGGACGGTGCGGATCTTCCGCAAGCACGGGTTCGCATGGGGCGGCAACTTCCTCACGCCGGACGGCATGCACTTCGAGTGGGTCGGCGAACCGCGCGACCAGTACGTCGCGTATCCGAGCCGGTACTGCCCCAACCTCGACGGCGGCGCCCTGCGATCCGCCGATCCGCCGGATCAGCGCGCCACGCTGTTCGCCGACGATGGCCTGATCGCGGACGGCTGATCGTCAGATCGGCTCGGTGTCGCCCGGTGTCGCCTAGCCTTGACGAGGTGCGCACACGATTCGTCATTCTCGGTGGTGGCCCGGCGGGCAACAATGCGGCGACCCACGCGGCGCGCCTCGGCGCCGAGGTGACGATGGTCGAGCGCGATCTCGTCGGCGGCGCCGCGCACCTGTGGGACTGCATCCCGTCGAAGACGATGATCGCGACGGGTGGCGCGATCAGTTTCTCGAACCGGCTCGGGGGGATGGGTCTGCAGAGCGCAGCGCCGGATGTCGACATCGACGCGCTGAGCCAGCGGATCGTCGCCATCGAGGACAAGATGCGGCACAACGTCACCGACATCCTCGAGAGCCAGGGCGTGCGGATCGTCCGAGGGACGGGCCGCTTCACCGGCCCGTTGACGATCGAGGTCGACGGCGCGGACGGCATCGAGACGATTCCGTTCGACGCAGCGCTCGTGGCTACCGGCTCGTACCCGCGAGTCCCGGAATGGTGCACTCCCGACGGAGACCGCATCCTGACGACGCGCGACTGCTACCCGCCGAAGACGTTCCCCGAGAGCGTGACGATCGTCGGCTCCGGCGTGACCGGCGTCGAGTTCGTCCACATGTTCGCATCGTTCGGCGCCAAGGTGACCCTCGTCGTCAGCCGCCAGCAGGTGCTGCCAGGGAAGGACCCGGAAGTCGCGGCGGTCCTGGAGCAGAACTTCATGGACCGCGGCGTCAAGCTGCTGATGGGGGCGAGGGCGGAATCGATCGAACGCACCGACGATGGTGCCAGCGTGATCGTGAAGTGCGACGACGGTCGAATGGTCGAGTCGACCCACGCCGTGCTCGCGATCGGCTCGGTACCGAACACCGAGGGAATCGGGTTGGACAAGGCCGGCGTCGAGGTCGACCGCGGGGGCTACGTCCTCATCAACCATCACTGCGTCACGAACATCCCGAACATCTATGCGGCAGGCGACATCAGCGGCAAGCTGCCCCTGTCGTCCGTCGCCTCGATCCAGGGCCGCAAGGTCGCCGAGCACGCGATGGGTCTGCACACCCGCGTCCACCGTCACCTCGACTACGACAAGGCGGCATCGGCGATCTTCACCGAGCCGGAGATCGCCGACGTCGGCCTCGCGGAGGCCGAGGCCTTCGCGAGCGGCCGCAAGATCCGGGTCACGAAGGTGCCGTTCTCCGCGACCGCGAAGGCGATGATCAACGACGACGTGCGCGGATTCGTGAAGATCATCTCCGACCCGGCCACCGGTGAGGTGCTCGGTGGTTCGATCGTCGGCCGCCACGCGGCGGAGCTGATCTCGGTGATCGCCGTCGCGGTGACCGCCAGCCTGACGGTCACCGACCTCGTCGAGAGTGTGCTCGTCCACCCTGCGCTGAGCGAGGCGCTCGCCGAAGCCGCCGACTGATCGCCTCCGGCGATCAGGACGGCTGCGCCGTCTGCAGCGACTTCGTCGCTGTCGGCGTTTTCTCCGGGCTGTCGCCCGGACTCGCTGCGCTCGAATCGGGTCCGGTCGTGATGGGCGCGGGCGAGTTGTCGATCAGGGCGGCTGCGCCGTCTGCAGCGACTTCGTCGCTGTCGGCGTTTTCTCCGGGCT
>JAHEKY010000056.1 GCA_024644465.1 Ilumatobacteraceae bacterium
GGAAGTTGACGGCGAGCATCGTCAGTCCTTCCTGGCCAGAACGATGGCGCCGATCGCGGCGGCGAGCAGAACGAAGGAGATCGCGAGGAACGGCACGAGATACGGCGACAGGATCTGGTCGGCGAGACCGACGGTCGGGGTCGGGCCCCGGTCGGCGACCACCGTGTCGCGGACAGTGTCGATGATCACGTAGGACATCAGCCCGAGCAGCAGCAACGCGACCGGGATGCCGAGCTGCCAACCGCTGTTGTTGAGCCCTTCCTCGCTTCCGATCCGGGCGCGGGTGAGCATGATGCCGAACAGGAACAGCACCATCACGGCGCCGATGTACACGAGCACCTGGGAGACGGCGACGAATTCCGCCGCGGCGAGGATGTACTGCGCGGCGACGCCGCCGAGCACGACGACGAGCCACAACGCGGCGTGGACGACGTTCTTCGTCGACACGACGCACAACGCCGCGAAGATCATCCCGAACGCGATGATCCCGAACCCGACGTTCTGGGCGACGTTGACGCCGTCGGTGGCGAGGACGAGCCCGGTCACTTGCCGGCTCCTGCTTCGAGATCCGGCGCCTCGGGCACGGTCTCCATCCACTCGCCGAGCTTGGCCTTGTCGTGGAGCAGGTCGGCGATCTTCGGCTCGGAGTACTCGTACTCCGGGCTCCAGAACAGCGCGTCGAACGGGCACACCTCGACACAGATGCCGCAGTACATGCAGAGCGCGTAGTCGATGTCGAACCGGTCGAGGTGGTTGACCTGGCGCGGCTTGCCACCGGCGCGCCGCGGCGGGGCGAGCTGCTTGTGCCCTTCGATGTAGATGCACCAGTCCGGGCACGAACGCGAGCACAGCATGCACGCGGTGCAGTTGCCCTCGTGGAGCGCGATGACGCCCGGGCGCGGATCGGCGGCGCCTCCTTCTCGTGCGGGTACTGCACGGTCTGAGCACCGTCGGTGATCGTGTCGACCATCGTCCCGAGCGTCACCCCGAGCCCCTTCAACAGTCCAGGAACCTTAGGCATCAGCAAGACCTCCAAGAGCGAGAACCCGCCCGCCCGCGGTCCGGCAGTGGGGGGTGCGCGAGGGGGGCGCTCCGCGATCCCCCCCTCGCCGTGAGCCGAGCAGCGGTCCGGCAGTGGGGGGTGCGCGAGGGGGGCGCTCCGCGATCCCCCCTCGCCGTGAGCCGAGCAGCTCGCTGCGAGCGAACAGCAGTGTGGGCGCGAGCGCAGCGAGCCCGAACGACCTCGGCCGAACGGAGCGCAGCGAGTGAGGACGAAGCCATCAGAACGCCACCTTCAGCACGGCGGTGACCGCGGTGTTGAGCAGCGCGAGCGGGATCAGGAACTTCCAGGCGAACGTCTGCAGTTGGTCCTCGCGGAAACGCGGGTAGCTGAACCGCACCCACATGATCACGCCGACGAGCGCGAACATCTTCGTCGCCATGATGATCGGACCGACGACGTTCATCCAGTTGTCGACGGTGTCGAGGTTCGAGCCGTCCCAGCCGAACCAGTCGAACGGGATACCCCAACCGCCGAGGAACAGCACCGACGCGATGAACGCGAACACGCCGGCGGTCGCGAACTCGGCGATGAAGAAGATCAGGAAGCGGAAGCCGGAGTACTCGGTCATGTAGCCGGAGACGAGCTCGGACTCGGCGATCGGCATGTCGAAGGGGACCTGCGTCAACTCGGCCTGCACCGCGATCATGAAGATCATGAAGCCGACGAACTGGGTGATGATGAACGGGTTCCCGAGGCCGCCGAAGCCGAAGATCTCACCATCGTTCTGGGCGACGACGATCTGGTTGAGGTTCATCGAACCCGCCTGGATGACGACGCCGAGCGTCGCCAGCACCATCGGCAGCTCGTAGGCGATCAGCTGGCCGGCGGCGCGCAGGCCGCCGAGCAGCGAGTACTTGTTCGCGCTGGCCCAGCCGGCGACGAGGATGCCGAGCACGCTGACCGAGCCGACCGCCATCGCATAGAAGACGCCGGTCTCGAAGTTCGTGAAGTACGCGTCCGGGCCGAACGGCACGACGACGATCAGCAGGAACGTCGACAGCAGCACGATCAGCGGCGCCATCTTGTAGATCGCCTTGTCGGCGCGCTCGGGAGCGAGGTCCTCCTTCTGCATCCACTTGCCGACTTCGGCGAGCAGCTGCATCGACCCGTACGGCCCGGCCTCCATCGGCCCGAGGCGGCTCTGCATGAACGACATCATCTTGAAGAGGAAGATGTAGACGATGCCGCCCGCGGGGAGCAGCACCGCCACGAGGCCGCCGACGACACGCAGCAGGGACTGGCCCCAGTAGGGGATCTCGAGTGCGAAGTGGACCATCAACGATCGATGTCTCCGAGGATGAAGTACAGCGAGGCGAGGATCGTGATCACGTCGGGCACGTACACACCCTTCAGCACCCACGGCACGATCGAGATGTTGTTGAAGCTGGCCGAACGGATCTTGACGCGGAACGGCCCGAGGTCACCCTTCGAGACGACGTAGTAGCCCATCTCGCCGAGCGGGTTCTCGGTCGACACCCAGGCTTCGCCCGCGGGCACCTTGATGATGCGCGGCACCTTGGTCATCACCGGACCCGCCGGGATCTGGTCGAGCAACTGCTCCACGATCTTGCATGCTTCGCGCGTCTCCTGCAGGCGGATCCAGCACCGTGCCCAGCTGTCGCCGTCGGGGTGCGTCCACACCTTCCAGTCGACCTTGTCCCACGCGAGCGGCAGGTCTTGGTCGCGGCGGAGGTCCCAGTCGACGCCGGAGGCGCGCAGGTTCGGCCCGGACAGGCCGTAGTCCTTGGCGATGTCGGCCGGGATGACACCGATGCCGCGCATCCGGCTCTGGAAGATCTCGTTGCCGAACAGCAGGTCCTCGATCGTGTCGCAGAACTGCATCAGCTTCTTCACGACCTGGCGCGTCTCGTCGATCCACCCCTTCGGCAGATCGTCCTTGAGGCCGCCGATGCGATCGAAGTTCGGGTGGAAGCGGCCGCCGGTGGCGCCCTCGATCAGGTTGAGCACGTACTCGCGGTCGCGGAACGCGAGGAACACCGGGGTGACCGCGCCCATCTGGACGCCGAGGTCACCGAGGAACAACGACACGTTGGCGATGCGCGACAGCTCGAACAGGATCGTGCGGATGACCTGGGCGCGGGGCGGCGCCTCGATCTCCATCAGCTTCTCGGCGGCGAGGATGAACGGCACCTCGTTGGCGAAGCTGCCGAGCCAGTCGATGCGGTTGACGAGCGTGGTCACCTGCGGGAACGTGCGCACCTCGGTCAGCTTCTCGTAGCCACGGTGCATGTACCCGGCCGAGGGCTCGGCCCAGATGACCTGCTCGCCGTCGAGGCGACAGATGATCCGCAGCGTGCCGTGCGTCGCAGGATGCTGCGGGCCGATGTTGAGGGTCATCCCCTCGGTCTCGAGTTCGACGTTCAGCCGCGCGTCGGCGGCCTGGCTGGCGATGTAGCTCAACTGCTGGCGGTCGGTGAGGCTCACGACGAGTCGCCTTCCGCGCCTGCGTCTTCGTCGTCCTGGGCGGGCATCGGTTCGACGTCGACGATGCCGGGCCATGGCTTGACCATGCGCGCCAGCAGCGGGAAGTCCTTGCGCAGCGGATACCCCTCGAACTCGGTCGGGAGGTACATGTTGCGCAGGTCGGGATGCCCGTTGAACCCGATGCCGAACATCTCGTGGCATTCGCGCTCGTGCCAGTTCGCGCCGGCGTAGAGGCTGCTCCACGAGTCGACGACCGGCGCGTCGTCGTCGACGTCTGCCTTGATCGTGATGCCGACGTGACGCTCCAGGTCGGTGACGCGGGCGAACACCTGCAGCCGTGTCTCGCCGCCGGTGACGCCCTGGCGGATCTCGGTGTCCGGCTCGACGGGCTCCGCGTCGGGATCGTCTTCGCCCTTGCCGTACGGCGACGGCATCCAGTCGATGCCCGACAGGAAGCAGAAGTAGGTGAACCCTGCGGCCTTCAACGCCTCGCCGGCGGGTCGCCAGCCGGCGGTGGTCACCCGCACCCAGACGTCGTCGTTCGGCGCGATGTGGCTGTCGACGAGCGCGTCGCCGATCCGGGCGCGGAGGTCGTCGACGATGCCCTCACGCAGGCCGTCACCGGGCAGCGCAGCGGGAGCGTCCTCGGTGGTCGTGGTGTCGTCACTCAATGGGTCCTCCACCAACGACGATCGGTTCGGGGCGCGCGTCGGGTGTCGGGTCCTCGGAGATGCTGTGCGTCTCGGCGATCAGCTCGCCGTCACGGTCGACCTCGCCGGCCTCGACCGCACGCGTCCGCTGCAGCGTGGTGAACTCGTCGCCGCGCCACTTCGCGGCCATGTCCTCGTTCTTGATCCGCTGCTGCAACAGCACGATGCCCTCGAGCAGCGCTTCGGGTCGGGGCGGGCAGCCCGGCACGTAGATGTCGACCGGCAGGATCTGGTCGACGCCCTTGGTCACCGAGTAGCTGTCCCAGTACGGGCCGCCGCAGTTCGCGCACGAACCCATCGAGATCGCGTACTTCGGTTCCGGCATCTGTTCCCAGAGCCGCTTGACCGCAGGCGCCATCTTGTCGGTCACCGTGCCGGAGACGCACACGAAGTCGGCCTGGCGCGGGCTGGCCGGCAACGGGATGACACCGAGGCGCATCACGTCGTAGCGCGGCGAGCCGAATGCGGCGCCCATCTCGATCGCACAGCACGCGAGGCCCCACTGGTAGACCCACAGTGAGTACGACCGGCTCATGTTGAAGAGCTTGGTCAGCGGGGCCGGCAGGCGGCCCTTGTCGACGAGACCCATCAGATCGTCTCCACCGTCGGGACACTCACACCCATCGCAGCAGCCCTCGCTTCCAGGCGTAGACGAGGCCGTCGAGCAGGAGCACGATGAACGCGAGCATCGCGATCAGGCCGAACGCGCCGTAACGCTCCATCGAGGCCGCCCACGGGAACAGGAAGACCGCTTCGACGTCGAACACGACGAAGAGCAGCGCGAACACGTAGTAGCGAATCTGGCTCTGCGACCAGCCGAGACCGACGGGATCGACACCGGACTCGTACGCGATCGCCTTGTCGTAGCTCGGCTTCGACGGCCGGATCAGCGCGGCGAGGCCGAGCAGGAGGCCGCCGATCGCCAGGGCGGCGATTCCGAACCAGACGACGGTGAGGTAATCGCGAAGGAAGAGCGACATGCGGCCTCGAAGATATCAGGGGTCGTGAATTCCTTCCCAAACTCTTCGACCGTTTCCGCCGGCGGTGATCGAGCGCGTCGGTCACCGCCGGGCTTCCTGCGCGATGCGCTTCTTCGTGGCAGCCCACGAGCAGATCGGGCACGCGGTGAGATCGTGTCGCTGCGCTGGGCAGTACTCCCGACCGAAGTAGATGATCTGCAGGTGGCGGCGCGCCCACGTCGACTCGGAGAACACCGCCTTCAGGTCGCGTTCGGTCTGCTCGACGTTCTTGCCGTTCGAGAGCCCCCAGCGCTGGGCGAGCCGGTGGATGTGGGTGTCGACCGGGAACGCCGGAACACCGAACGCGCCGGCCATCACGACGCCGGCGGTCTTGTGCCCGACGCCCGCCAACGACTCGAGGAAGTCCCAATCGGCGATGATCTCGCCGCCGGCGTCGACGATCTGGTGTGCCATCGCCGACAGGTTGCGGGCCTTCGTCGGCGCGAGGCCGACTTCGCGGATGTAGCCGAGGATCTCCTCGGGCGACAGCGCGGCCATCTCCTCCGGCGTGCCCGCGGCGTCGAACAGGGCCGGGGTCACCTGATTGACCTTCTTGTCGGTCGTCTGCGCGGACAGCGCGACGGCGACGAGCATCGTGTACGGGTCGCGATGGTCGAGTGGGACCGGCGGTTCGGGGTAGAGGTCGTCGAGGATCTCACCGATCCGGTCGGCCTTGTCCTGTCGTCGCATCGCGGCGGAACCTAGCGGTCATCCGGTGTCGAGAACCAGATGACCGGTCTCGTCAGTGGACCCGGAAGCGCTCGGACAGCCGGTGCGCGGCGTCGACCACGAGCTTCTCGACGCGCGCGTCGTCGCCAGGGGCGGGGAACCGGAAGCTGGGCGCGTTGACGAACAGCGCACCCTCGAACGCGCCGGACGAACCGCGGAACGGCACGTCGACGGCCGTGATGCCGTCGCCGAGGTCGTCGTAGGACCAGACGACGCCGGCGGTCGCGATCTCGTCGAGCCGGGCTCTCAGCGCGACCGGGTCGGTGATCGTGCGATGGTTGACCCGCTCCAACGGTTCGGCGAGATAGCGGTCGATCTCCTCCGGGGGAAGGTGCGCGAGCATGGCGAGCCCGGCGGGGACCGAGTGCATCGGCGCGTAGAAGCCGGTGCGGTCCTCGACCCGCACGGCACGCGCCATCTGCTCGACGTTGTCGACCCAGTACACGTTGCGTCCCGAACGCACGACGAAGCCGACCGCCTCACCGATCTCCTCGTTCAGTTCGATCAGGAACGGCCGCACGACAGCGGCCATGTTCGCGTCGCTGCTCGCCGCGTCGGCGAGGGCCGCGAGCCCGCCGCCGAGTTCGTACTCGCCGCCGCTGTCGCGTTGGGCGACCGCGCCTTCGGACTCGAGCGCGGACAGCAACCTCGAGACCGTCGACTTCGGCAGCGCGACGCGCTCGGCGATGTCGGTCACGCCCGCCGGCCCGAGGGCCAACTCGCGCAGCACGGCGAAGGCTCGCTCGATCGACTGCACTCCTGCCATTTGCGTTGTCCCTTCTCCCGATCGGTCGATCCGACCGACAGCGGTTCGACTGCCCCGGTCGGAGCAACCGCATTGCGATGCGGTATCGCCGTGATTAACCTGATCCGTACGCCTCTCCCAGAGGGGTCTGGCGTACAGTTTCACTATACGGTACTGTTCCACATTGCGGAACCGGCAGTTCGGTTCGGGCCCGCACCTTTCTCTGGGAGAACAACATGAGCGACGAGAACCCCGACGCCGGCTCGGACGGCGACGACGGCGAGATCGATCTTGCATTGCTCAGCGACGAGGACCTCACCGCGCAGATGCACGATGACCTCTACGACGGGATGAAGGACGAGATCGCCGAAGGCACCACGATCCTGCTCGATCGTGGCTGGGCGCCGGACAAGGTGCTCAACGACGCCCTGGTCGAGGGGATGCGCATCGTCGGAATCGACTTCCGCGACGGCATCCTGTTCGTTCCCGAGGTGTTGCTCGCGGCGAACGCGATGAAGGCGGGGATGGCGATCCTACGTCCGCTGCTCGCCGAGACCGGCGCCGAGTCGGTCGGCAAGGTCGTGATCGGTACCGTCAAGGGCGACATCCACGACATCGGCAAGAACCTCGTGGCGATGATGCTCGAAGGCGCCGGGTTCGAGGTGATCGACCTCGGCATCAACACCGACGCCGACGAGTTCCTCGCCGCACTCGACGAACACCAGCCCGACATCCTCGGCATGTCCGCGCTGCTCACGACCACGATGCCGTACATGAAGGTCGTCATCGACACGCTCGAATCGAAGGGGTTGCGCGACAAGTACATCGTGCTCGTCGGCGGCGCCCCCCTCAACGAGGAGTTCGGCAGCGCGATCGGTGCCGACGCATACTGCCGCGACGCTGCGGTCGCCGCCGAGCAGGCGAAGTCGCTCGTCACGGCACGGCGCGGAACACCCGAGCCGGCCGGACCCTCGGTGTCGGTCTGACCCGAACCGGCTCGTCGTGGTTGGAGTGAACTCGACATGACCACCGAGGGGCCGGACGCGCCACACGTCCTGCTCATCGCGTGCGGCGCGCTGGCTCGCGAGCTGCTCGCGATCAACGAACTCAACGGGTTGCCGAACGTGACGATCGAGTGCCTGCCCGCATCGCTGCACAACCGCCCGAGCGAGATCCCCGAACTCGTCCGTCAGCGCATCCACCGCGCCCGCGGCATCGAAGTGGGGTCGGCCACGACCTCGATGATGGAGGCGACCGACGAAGAGCTGTTCGACCACGAGACCACGTTCGGTCGGCGCGGCGATCGCTACGACGAGATCCTCGTGGGGTACGCCGACTGTGGAACGGGCGGCAAGCTCGCCGAGGTGTGTGCGCAGGAGCGCGTCGAGATGCTCGCGGGTGCGCACTGCTACCAGTTCTTCGCGACCGAGGCCGGGTTCGAACGGCTGCAGGACCACGAACTCGGCTCCTTCTACCTCACCGACTTCCTCGCCCGGAACTTCGACCGACTCGTCTGGCAGGGCCTCGGCATCGCCCGGCACCCGGAACTCCTCGAGGCGTACTTCGGCAACTACACCCGCCTCGTGTACCTCCAGCAGACCGACGACCCGAAAGCGCTCGCGTGCGCTCGCGACGCGGCCGACCGGCTCGGTCTGGAGCTGCACACCGAGCGCACGGGCTACGGCGACCTCGAGACGGCCGTCGTCGAGTTCACCCGCAGGGCGGTGACACGGTGAGCGAACGTGACGGCACCGGCGACGAGTTCGACCAGGGCGCGATGCGCGAGCGACGCACGAGCGGCCGCGCGACGCGCCGGCGCGCCGCGGGCCAGACGGTCAACACGATCTACTGGCGCGACATCCCGGCGCAACTGACGGCGCGGGCCGCCACCACGCAGCACAAGGTGCTCCTGCACGCGCGGTTCCAGCACGCGATCGATCGCGCCGCCGGTGTCGCGGGGCTGACGTCCACCAACGACTACGTCCAGGAGTGGCGCAGCGTGAGCGCCCCGCTCCCCGACGGCGACGTCACCGCACAGCTCGACCAGCGTTGCGCGGAGATCGAAGCCGCCTATCCCAAGGATCGCCTCGACGCCCTCGTCGCGTCCGGCGGCGTCGACGACGCCACCGGGCCGAACGCAACCGACCCCGCAACCGCAGAGGACCAGCCATGACCGACACCGTGATCAGTTCAGCGACGAAGGAAGTGGTGATCGGCTTCGACCGCCCATTCGTGATGATCGGCGAGCGGATCAACCCGACGGGCCGCAAACTGCTCGCCGCGGAGATGAAGGAAGGCAACTTCGAGCGTGTCATCGCCGACGCCATCGCGCAGGTTGCCGGCGGCGCGCACATGTTGGACGTCAACGCCGGCATCCCGCTCGCCGACGAGCCGGCGCTGCTCGCGAAGGCGATCCAGCTCGTGCAGTCGGTGACCGACGTCCCGCTGTCGATCGACTCGTCGATCGTCGAGGCGCTCGAGGCGGGCTGTGCGGTGTACCAGGGCAAGCCGCTGATCAACTCGGTGACGGGTGAGGACGAGCAGATGGAGCGCGTGCTGCCCCTCGTCAAGAAGTACGGCGCTGCGGTCGTGGCGATCTCGAACGACGAGACCGGCATCTCCGAGGACCCGGACGTGCGCTTCGAGGTCGCCCGCAAGATCGTCAACCGTGCCGCCGATCACGGCATCCCCTCGTCCGATGTCGTCGTCGATCCGCTGGTGATGCCGATCGGCGCACTCGGCCAGGCCGGCCAGCAGGTGTTCCGTCTCCTGCGCCGCCTGCAGACGGAACTGAAGGTCAACACCACGTGCGGCGCGTCGAACGTCAGCTTCGGGCTGCCGGAGCGCAACGCCATCACTGGCACGTTCCTCGCGATGGCGATCAGCAACGGCATGACGTCGGCGATCATGAACCCGCTGCACGACGACGTGAAGCGGGCGGTGAAGGCCGCCGACGTGCTCGCCGGCCACGATCAGGACTGCGGCACGTGGATCGCGACGTACCGCGAGGGCGGCGACGCGAACGCTGCCGATGCGGGCAGCGGCCCGCGCCGGCGCGGTGGCCGCCGCGCCCGCGTCGAGGGTTGAGCGCGATGTCCAACCGGGTCGTCTTCGCGCCGTCCGGGCTGTCGGTGACGGTCGAGGACGGCACGACCGTGCTCGACGCGGCACGGCGGGCAGGGGCCGACCTCGACTCGACGTGCGGCGGCCGGGGGATCTGCGGACGGTGCCAGATCGTGCCGTCGTTCGGCTCGTTCCCGAAGTGGCGGATCGACTCGACGGCCGACTCGATCACCGCGTGGTCCTCGGTCGAGGCCGAGTACACCGGGCGCCGGACCATCCTCGACGGCCAACGGCTCGGGTGCGCCGCGCTCGTCACCGGCGACGTCGTCGTCGAGATCCCGGCGGCGAGCCAGGTCCACCGTCAGGTCGTGCGCAAGTCGGTCGATGTCGGCACGATCGAGATCGACCCGCTCGTGCGGCTGCACTACGTCGAGCTGCCGCGGATCGAACTCGGAGACGACGTCGACGGATTGCGGGAACAGATCGTCGAGCTGCTGGAGCGGGACTTCGACGTCCGGCCCGGCCGCATCGCCGCCAACGTGTTGCCGCTCCTGGCCCGCGCCGTCGAAGCCGGCGACCGATGCGTCACCGTCGCGGTGCGCCGCGGCGACGAGATCTGCGCGATCCACCCCGGCTATGTCGACCGCGCGTTCGGCGTCGCGGTCGACATCGGTTCGACGACGATCGCCGGACACCTCGTCGACCTCGCGAGCGGCGAGGTGCTCGCGACGAACGGCGTGATGAACCCGCAGATCCGATTCGGCGACGACCTGATGTCGCGCGTGTCCTACGTGATGATGAACCCCGGCGGCGATGTCGAGCTGACGCGAACGGTCCGCACCGCGCTCGACGCGATGGTCGGAACGCTCGTCGCTGCGGCGGGGGCCAGCCGCGATGCCGTGCTCGACATCGCACTCGTCGGCAATCCGATCATGCACCACATCGTCCTGGGCATCGACCCGACGCCGCTCGGCCAGGCGCCGTTCGTCCTGGCGACGGCCGCCGCGGTGATGACTCGCGCCGCCGACCTCGACCTCGACGCGCGGTTCGCTGAGGTCTACGTGCTGCCGTGCATCGCCGGACACGTCGGCGCGGACACCGCCGGCGCGATCCTCGCGCAGGGACCTCATCGAAGCGACGAGCTGCAGCTGCTCGTCGACGTCGGCACGAACGCCGAGATCGTGTTCGGCAATGCCGACCACGTGCTCGCGGCGTCATCGCCGACCGGCCCGGCGTTCGAAGGGGCGCAGATCTCCTCGGGGATGCGCGCGACAGCTGGGGCGATCGAGCGGGTGCGCATCGACCGTGACACGTTCGAACCGCGGATCAAGGTGATCGGCGCCGACGTCTGGTCCGACGACCCGGACTGGGAACGTGCCACCCGCGGCCTGGACATCGTCGGGATCTGTGGCTCGGGGATCATCGAGGTGATCGCCGAGCTGTATCTGTGCGGCGTCATCGACGTCGACGGCACCTTGCGGTCGGATGCCGCCTCGACGAGCGCCCGGATCTTCTCCGACGGCCGCACGTTCTCCTACCGGCTGTGGGGCGACGACGCCGATCCGATCGACGTGACGCAGGGCGACGTCCGTGCGATCCAACTCGCGAAGGCCGCGCTGCGCGCCGGCATCGACCTGCTGTGCGAGCACGCGGGGCACACCGACCCGGCCGAGATCGGTTCGGTGCGGCTCGCGGGAGCGTTCGGCGCACACATCGATCCCCTGTACGCCAAGGTGCTCGGCCTCGTCCCGGACGTGCCGGTCGACCGCGTGTCGTCGGTCGGCAACGCCGCCGGCGCCGGTGCGGTGCGGGCACTGCTGTCGGCGAGCCAACGGGCAGAGATCGAGTCGGCGGTCGCGCACGTCGAGAAGATCGAGACCGCGACCGAGCCGCGCTTCCAAGAGCTGTTCGTCAACGCGATGGGCTTCCCGCACACGACCGACACCGCGCGCCATCTCTCCACGGAGATCGAACTCCCCGTCCCCCGCCCGAAGCCCGCCGGCGAACGGGTCCGCAGCGGCCGCCGACGCCCCTCGCGATGACGATGACCCCGTCCGGGCGGGGTCATCGTCATCGCAGGGGCGCGGAGGAGCCGGTTCGTGTCGTGATCCGAACGCGCGTGACCGGCGCTGCGACCGACATCCGTCGGTACACACGCCGGTCCGCTGTTCTGTAATATGGAACCGTTCCGCATCGCGGGACGCGCCGCACGTACCGAGGGGACCGAACGTCATGAGTGACACACGCCAGGGACGAAGGTCCGGCGGCCGATCGGGCCGCGCCGCCTCGCGCGCCGCCCAGCGGACGCCGGTCGCCCCGTACCTCACCCGGCTGATCAAGCCGTACGAGATCGTCTCCGAGGAAGGGCTCGAGATCATCGAGCAGAACGCGGACACGATCCTCGAACAGGTGGGCATCGAGTTCCGCAACTACCCCTCGGCACTCGACCGGTGGCGCGATGCCGGCGCCGACGTCGACGGCACCCGGGTCCGCTTCCCGCGTGGGTTGTGCCGGACGATCGTGACGAACAGCGCACCGCGCACCTACGTCCAGCACGCCCGCAACCCGGACCGCAACGTGTTGATCGGCGCAGACGCGACCGTCTTCGCGCCGAACTACGGCTCACCGTTCGTGTACGACCAGGACAACGGTCGCCGGTACGCGACGATCGACGACTTCCAGAACTTCGTCAAGTTGGCGTACATGTCGCCCAACCTGCACCACTCGGGCGGCACGGTCTGCGAACCGGTCGACATCCCGGTCAACAAGCGCCACCTCGACATGGTGTACTCACACCTGAGGTACAGCGACAAGCCGTTCATGGGGTCGGTCACGGCGGGCGAGCGTGCGGCCGATTCCGTCGAGATGGCTCGCATCGGTTTCGGCGGCGACCTGCGCGACGCGACCGGCGTCGAACGCACCGTGATGTCCTCGCTGATCAACGCGTCATCGCCACTCGTCTGGGACGACACGATGCTCGCCGCAGCGGAGACCTACGCGGCCGCCAACCAGGCGTGCGTGATCTCACCGTTCATCCTCGCCGGGGCGATGGCACCCACGACAGCCGCGGGCGTTGCCGCGCAGACGCTCGCCGAGGCACTCGCCGGCATGGCGTTCTGCCAGCTCGTCCGGCCTGGAGCACCGGTGATCTTCGGCTCGTTCGCCTCGTCGATGTCGATGGCGACCGGTGCACCGACGTTCGGGACGCCCGAGCCCGCGATCGTGTTGTACACCGTCGCGGCACTCGCCCGACGGCTCGGTGTGCCGTTCCGATCCGGGGGGTCGATGACGGCGTCCAAGCTGCCGGACGCGCAGGCCGCCTACGAATCGGCGTCGACGATCCTGCCGACGGTGATGGCCGGCGTCAACTTCGTGCTCCATGCCGCCGGGTGGATGGAGGGCGGCCTCGCCATCGGGTACGAGAAGTTCATGATGGACGCCGACCAACTCGGCATGATGATGACGTTCGCGAAGGGCCTCGACGTGACTCCGAACGGCCAGGCGATCGACGCGTTGTGCGCGCACGAGCCCGGCAATCACTTCCTCGGCACCGCACACACGCTGGAGAACTTCGAGACCGCGTTCTACCGGTCGTCGATCGCCGACAACTCGAGCTACGAGCAGTGGCTCGAGGACGGCGCAACGACCGCTGCGCAACGAGCCAACACCGCGTGGAAGGCGAGTCTCGCGTCGTACGAGCCACCGCCGCTCGATGACGCGATCGACGCCGAGCTCGTCGACTACGTCGAGCGCCGCAAGGCGGAGATGCCCGACGAACTGGGTTGAGGCCGGCACGCACGACGCGATCATCGGCATCACGGTCTCGTCGATCATCGATGACCGCGGCCCGCGGTGGAGTCGCTACCGTGCAGGCGATGGGCTCCGACACCAATGCCAACGACGTACTGATGCTCGAGGACGGCCCGCTCGTCGACGCCGACGAGTTGGAGGCGACCCTCGGCTGGACACTCAAACCACAGGGCCTCTGCCGAGACGAGACCTGTGTCATCGTGCCGGATCCGGATGCGATCCGTCGTGGCGACCAGCTCGACGTGCTTGCGATCGCCGACCTCCTCGACCGCCCGGCGGTGAGCGACGATGCGTCCGGCCTCGTTGCGATCGGGGTCCCGCGTGATCGCCGCCGCAGCGCACTGCACGACCAGCAGGCACCGGAGTTCGTGCTGCCCGATCTCGACGGGATGCCGGTCGCACTCTCGGACCATCGCAGCAAGAAGCGGCTCCTCGTCGCGTTCGCCAGTTGGTGAGGCTGTCTTCTCGATCTGCCAGGTTGGCAGGCACTCCAAGAAGAACTCGCTGATCACAACTTCCAGGTGATCGCCGTCGCGATCGACGAGGATGTCGACAAGGTCCGCGCGGCGGCCGACGGCATCACGTACCCGGTGCTGATGGACGCCGACCACGTCGTGACCGAGCTGTATGCGATCTCGAACGTGCCGACGGTCGTGATGATCGACGAGCACGACAAGATCGTGCACCCGAACTGGAGCGCGTTCGCGAGCGACACGTTCCGCGAGATCACCGGCGTCGACTCCACCGCGCAGCTGGACCGCATCCGCCGCTGGGTCCGCGACGGCGAACTGCACATGTCCCCCGAGGAGGTGAAGGTCGCGGTCGACGACCTGAGTCCCGACGAGGAACGGGCCCGTCTGCACTTCCGGATCGCAACGAATCTGCGCCGCTCCGGTGACACCACCGGCGCCGACCGCAACTTCGCGCTCGCGAACGAACTCGCGCCGCACGACTGGACGATCCGGCGGGCATCACTGCCCCTGCAGGGCAAGGATCCGTTCGGCGACAACTACTTCGCCCTCGCCAAGGAGTTCAACGCGGCCGGCCGGCCGTACCACGGTGTGACCGGGCACTGATCCGCGGTCGACGGGCGGGGCTCGCAGCACTACGTTGCCGGTATGGCCGGCATGTTCCACCTCCATCTGACCGCGGAGATGATCCAGGGCGCCACGCTGGCGATCGTGCCGGGCGACCCGGCGCGGGTCGAACGCATCGCCGAGCACCTCGACGACGCGGTTGCGCTCGCCCAGAACCGTGAATTCACCTCGTGGCTCGGTTGGCTCGACGGCGAAGCGGTCGTCGTGTGCTCGACGGGGATCGGCGGGCCGTCGGTCTCGATCGCCGTCGAGGAACTGGCACAACTCGGGGTGCGAACGTTCCTCCGCGTCGGCACGACCGGCGCCATCCAGCCGCACGTTTCGCCCGGCGACGTGATCGTCACGACCGGCGCCGTCCGACTCGACGGGGCGAGCCTGCACTTCGCACCGATGGAGTTCCCGGCGGTCGCCGACTTCGAGTGCACGACTGCGCTCGCCGCGGCGGCCCGCTCGGCGGGAACGACGGTGCACCTCGGCGTCACGGCATCGAGCGACACGTTCTACCCGGGCCAAGAGCGGTACGACACGTTCTCCGGTCGAGTCGTCGAACGGTTCCGCGGGTCGGTCGCGGAGTGGCAGTCGATGGGTGTTCTCAACTACGAGATGGAGACCGCGACGCTGTTCACGATGTGCACGTCGTCCGGGTTGCGATCGGGATGCATCGCGGACGTGATCGTCAACCGCACGCTCGACGAGCGACCTGACGAGACCGCGGTCTCGGCCGAAGCCGGCGCCGTCCCGCTCGTCGTCGACGCGTCACGGCGGCTGCTCGCCGCAGATCGCTGACGGCTCAGGGCCGGTCGTTCGCCGCGAGGAACGCCCGGTAGACGTCGAGCAGCGACTGCTTCTGCGCGTCGGTCAGCTCGTCGTCGGTGAGGATCACCGATTCGGTCGACGGCGGTGCCGCGTCGTCGGAGTCATCGCGGCCGAGGAACCTCAGCAGGTTGTCGGCGGGCACGTTGAGGGCCTTGGCGAGCCCGTTGAGCACGCGCACCGAGGGCTCGTGGAGGCCGCGCTCGAGCTGACTGAGGTAGGCGTCGCTGAGGTCGGCGAGCCGCGCCAGTTCGCGCTGGGAGAGTTCGGCGATGCGGCGCTGGCTCCGGATGAAGTCACCGAGCGCGTCGACGCCACGGCGCAGTGGATCCTTGTCGTCGTCGGTGCTCATCGGGTCGTCATCCTAGGTGGGCGCGTTTCGGTGCCGAACGACGACGAGGCCCGGCCGCTGCGGCCGGGCCTCGTTCGTGTTCGCGTTCGGGCGACGCTTCGACGCGCCGCCGGGACGTCACTTCTTGGCGGCGGCCTTCTTGGTGGTCGCCTTCTTGGCGGTGGCCTTCTTCGCCGTGGTCTTGCGGGCGGTCGTCTTCTTGGCGGCGGGCTTCGCAGCGGCCTTCGGCGCGGCGGCCGGCTTCGGCGTCACATCGGCGGGCAGCATCTTGACGACGCGCTCGTTGAAGTCACGGTTCAGCTCGACGAGCCGTTCGACCATCTCGAAGTAGCGCTCGCCGGCCTCGGCCGGCGTCGGGAGGCGGTCCGCGAACGGGACGTCGACGGGCAGCGAGGGTGCCTGCTCGGCGGTCTTGACGACGAAGTCGACGAACTTGCGGTTGACGTCGACGACGGCGTCGAGCACCCGCTCGTTGCTCTCGGTGACGTTCGAGGTGACCGTCTTGAACTGGTCGTTGATGGCGGTGGTGATTTGATCGCGCATGGCGTTTCTCCTGATGGTCTCGGGGGGATTCTCTGGGTGATCGTGCGGATCGAGCCGGGGGGTTGCTTGATCCGCTTTCGTACTGCGAACTATACCACGCATTCCGAGAAATGCAAGGGGTCTGCGAAAAATACTTAGCAGACGTGCCACGGCGCAAACTGTCGTAACGTGCAGGCGTGGGAGCGCGCCGCCCAACCCATCCAGGTACGGGACGCCCCGCTCCCGAGGCCCGAACGTGCCGGCGCGGCCCGCGTCGATGCGGTGGGCTCACTCGGCTGGCGTGGCTGGCGGGCACCGGTGCGATCGTCGTGGCGACGGCGGCATGCGGCTCCGAGGAGGCGACCCCACCCACACCAGAAGTGTCGCCCGCAGAGGCATACGTCGCGATCGTGCGGTGGGAGGCCGAACAGCGGGAGCCGATCGTCGACGAGAACGGCGACGTCGAGCTGCCCGTCATCTACCTCACGGGCGCGAACGGCGGCACGATCGACGTCGGCGTGCAGGCCGAGGTCGTCGGTGCGACCGCCGACGATGTCGTCGTCCGGTTCTCCGACGAGACGAAGGACGCGATCGACGAGGGGCTCGAGGGCAGCCCGGTCAAGGACGACGGCGTGATGTTCGTGCTCCACGACCTCCCCGACGGCGACGCCACGGTGCTCACCTCCGTCCAGCGGTACCGAACGCTCGACGACCAGGCGACGCTGCATCTCGAGATCGTCGCGTCGGACGAAGGCGCCAAGGTCATCTCGGCGACAGCGCAGAGCGAGCCCGACGGCTGACCGGTCACCCCGGCTCGATGACGGTCGGTGACATCGCGTCGATCAGCGCACGGGCCGTCTCGATGGCGTCCCGCGCATCGTCTCGGTGGACCTCGAACGACGGGTCGATTGCCGCTCGGCGCAACTCGTCGAGGTGGACCCGACCATCACGGTCCTCGAAGGGGCCGAACACCGTCTGCGCCAGGTCGACAGCCGCGGACGCGTCGACGATCGCAGTGCGGAACTGCTTCGTCTCCCACGCCTGACTGGCGTGAACGAGCCGCTCGCGCGCGCCGGCGAGCGCGTCGCTGTCGGTCTCCTCGAAGTGGCGGGCGTCGCGCAGCGCCTTCTCGAACACGAGCAGCCCCGGGATGTAGATGCCGGACAGCACCATCATGCTGACCTCCGGCGCGAGCGTGATCGGCGTCGCGATCGCGCCGCCGATCACCCAGGCCAGCTGGAACCGCGTCTCGTAGCGGGCGCCGGCCCGACCGATCAGCGCTTCGGGCGCTCGGCGCTGGAGCAGGCTGTCGAACGCGTTGCGACCCAGCGTCGTCGAGAGGCCGACCATCGCTGCGATCACCATCAGCAGCGGTGTCGACACACCGAGCACCCCGACCGCGGTGAATGCCGCCGGCGCGGCGATCGCCAGCGCGATCAACTGCTGCTCTCGGAACCGATGCCGCAGGATGCCGGTGATCGAATGACCGGCGAACGCGCCGAGCCCGTAGCAGCCGGCCGCGAGTCCGTAGATGAACGCCGGTTGGCTCTCCCGACGGAGCGTGAAGGCGAGCGTGAAGAGGAAGAACCCGACCGCGGCACGGATCGCCATGATCCCGAGCGAGCCGACGAACACGACCGGGAGATGCGTCTCCGCGTACTCGACCTCGTCGGTCGCGACCATCTCGACCTGGGAACCGGGCCGAATGCGCAAGATGACGTACGCCGCCGTCAGGAACAGGACACCTCCGATCCGCAACGTCCACTCCGGGCCGCCCAGCTGCAACACCGCCGCCGCCACCCCCGCGCCGCTCGCCGCCGTGACACTGGCGAAGCGCGCCAGGCGCGCGTTGGTCGCGACGAGTTCGTCCGGATCGTCGACGAGCGTCTGGACGAGGGTCTGCTTCACGACGCCCGACGCCTTGCTCGCGATGAGCAGCGCGAGGGCGAGCGGGTAGAACGCGAGATCGAGCAGGAAGCTCACCAGGGCGAGACAGCTCAGGGCTCGCAGCAGGTAGAAGAACGACGCGACGAACCGCTGCCACCGCCGGAATCGGTCGACCGCCGGGCCGACGAGCGGCGCGAGGACCGCGAGAGGGGCCATCGTCACGAGCAGGTAGAGCAGGACCTGTTGGCGCGAGGCGTCCGGGCTCACGTTGAAGAACAGCGAGCCGGCGAGGCTGACGGAGACGAACGCGTCCGCGGCACCAGCGAGGCCGTGGGCGACCGACAGCGGGATGATCGGGCCGTCGCCGAGCACGATCTGGCGGATGCGACGCCGCCGCGACGTCACGGCGGGCGTCGCTACTTCGCCGTCGACCCTGTCCGGCTGGACCTGCATCGACCCCATCTTGGTGCATGACGCCCGTCACGCGGACGACGCTGCGCGAACCGTGCGAATTCCGCCAGGTCCGGCCGACGGCAGCGCCCGCGGCGTCGGCCTGCGCAGCGCGTGAAATGTGGATCGCAGCGCGCGACCGGCCACGATGGAGTGATGCTGTTCGAACAGATCCGGGCCGACCTGACCGCGGCGACGAAGGCGCAGGACAAGCTGCGCCAGCGGACGCTGCGCTCGGTGATCGCGGCCGTGCAGGAGGCGAGCGTGTCCGGGGAGGAGGCCAGGGAGCTCACCGACGACGAAGTCCGCGCGGTCGTCAAGGCTCAGGTGAAGCGACGCCACGATGCAGCGGACGCGTTCGACTCCGGGGGCCGCTCCGACCGCGCCGACGACGAGCGCGCGGAGATCGCGGTCCTCGAGACGTACCTCCCGGCGGCGCTCACCGACGACGACGTCGAGGCGATCGTCACGGACGTGTTGGTGGCCAACGAGTTCACGACGAGGGCCGACATGGGCCGGGCGATGAAGGCCGTGAACGAGGTGATCGCCGGTCGTGCGGACGGTCGCCGGGTCGCCGAACTCGTCAAGTCCCAGCTGACCTGAGCTCGGCTGTGCCCAACGTGCACCGCACGCCAGATCGGCAATAGTGTCGCCGGCTGATGAACGGGATCACGCTGCTCGACGGGGGGATGGGCAAGGAACTGCGCCGGATCGGTGCTCCGTTCCGGCAGCCCGAGTGGTCCGCGCTCGCGCTGATGGAAGCCCCGGAAACGGTCGTCGAGGCGCACTCGAATTTCATCGAGGCGGGCGCGGAGGTGATCATCACGAACAACTACGCAGTCGTCCCCTACCACCTCGGCGACGACGTGATCGCGGCGCGCGGATCCGAGCTGACGATGCTGTCGGGTCGCCTTGCCCGGCAGGCGGCCGACGCCGCCGATCGGCCGGTGCTCGTCGCGGGATCACTGCCGCCCCTGTTCGCGTCGTACGAGCCAGACAAGTTCGACCCTGTCCGTGCTCCCGCGCTGTACCGCATGATCGTGAACGCGCTCGCGCCGTACGTCGACCTGTGGCTGACCGAGACGCTGAGCACCGTCGCCGAGGTCGACGCGATCGCGACCGCCGTGGCGGCCGGCGGGGCGGGCAAGCCGCTGTGGGTCTCGTTCACGCTGCCGGACCACTGGCCCGACGGCGTGGTCACGTTGCGGTCGGGCGAGTCGATCGACGACATCGTGGCCGCGATCGACGACCACGCGGAGATGGTCGACGCAGTGCTGTTCAACTGTGCACTGCCCGAGCAGATCGGCCCGGCACTGCACGCGTTGCGGGGCGCGCTCGACGACACCGGCCTCGACGTCCGCACCGGGGGCTACGCCAACGCGTTCCCGGAGGCACGCGACGACGGCTACGCCGCGAACGAGCACGTGCTGGAACGGCGCGACGATCTGACGCCGACGCGGTACGCGGACATCGTCGGTGACTGGGTCGCCGGCGGTGCGACGGTCATCGGCGGATGCTGCGACATGTACCCCGAACACATCGCCGAACTGCACCGCCGGTTCCTCTGACTGCCGTGCTACGGTCCGCTCGAATCCACGAGGAGGACCTTGCATGAACCCTGACCAGGACACCGCGCGG
>JAHEKY010000144.1 GCA_024644465.1 Ilumatobacteraceae bacterium
CGGACGGTGCCTCGGCCGGTGCCGCAGGCGCCGCACCTTCGGCCTCGACGACGGCGATCACGATGCCGACGTCGACAGTGTCGCCTTCCTCGACGCGGATCTCGGTCAGTACCCCCGACACCGGCGACGGCACCTCGGTGTCGACCTTGTCCGTCGAGACCTCGAACAACGGCTCGTCTTCGGCGATCGCGTCGCCGACGCTCTTGAACCACTGCGTGATGGTGCCTTCGGTGACGGTTTCGCCGAGCTGCGGAAGGGTGACGTCTGCCATTGGTTCTTGTCCTTGTGATGCTGGATGCGGGTCGTGCGCGGTCGGAGGGGGTTGGCTAGCCGTTGAAACTACGCCCGGTGAGTGCCAGGACGGTCTCGCCGAACAGCTCGGTGAGGCTGGGATGGGGCTGGATGAACTCGGCGACCTCGTCGACGGTCGCCTCCCAGTTCACGGCGAGATACCCGCCGGAGAGCTGCTCGGTGACCCACGGGCCGACCATGTGGACGCCGAGGATCTGCCCGGCGGTGCCGTCGTCATTGCGTTTGGCGATGATCTTGACGAGGCCTTCGGTCTCACCGACGATCTGGGCGCGGCTGTTGAACTTGAACGGGTGCTTGCCGACGACGACGTCGTGACCGGCGTCGCGCGCCTGCTGCTCGTCCGGGCCGGCCCACGCGACTTCGGGATGGCAGTAGATCGCCCACGGCACACGGTCGTATCGCACCGGCATCGGGGACTCGCCGAGGTGGTGCTTGATCGCGAGGATCGCTTCGGCGTACCCGACGTGGGCCAACTGCGGGGTGTCGATCAGGTCGCCGACCGCGTACACGCCGGGTTCGCCGGTCCGGCAGAGCTCGTCGACGACGACGAAGCCCCGGCTGTCGACTTCGACCGCCGTGCCGTCGAGGCCGAGGTGATCGGCGAGGGGGCGGCGGCCGACCGAGACGACGACGGCGTCGGCCTCGAACGATTCGCCGTCGCCGAAGTCGACGACCGTGCTCCCCGAACCCGTCGGCGTGTGCCCGTTGACCATGACACCGGTCTTCAACGTGATCTGCTTCTTCTTGAAGGACCGCTCGACGACCTTGGTGACGTCCTTGTCGAGCCCGGGCAGGATCTTCGGCAGGCCTTCGAGGATCGTGACCTCGGCACCGAGGTCGGCGAACGTCGACGCGAACTCGCACCCGATCGCGCCGCCACCGATGACGGCGACGCGGGCGGGGACGTGGTCGAGGTCGAGGACCTCGTCGCTCGTCATGATCGGGCCGCCGCGCTCGAAGTTCGGGATCAGCCGCGGCACCGACCCGGTCGCGAGGATCACCGATTCGCCGGTGATCGTGGCCGACGAGCCGTCGTTCATCGCCACGGTGACTGTACGACCGGCGCCGAGCGAACCGACACCGTTGAACACTTCGACCTTGCGGCCCTTGCACATCGCCGCGATGCCGCCGACGAGGCCGGCGACGATGCCCTGTTTGCGCTCCTGCGTTCGAGCGAAGTCGACCGTCGCCTCGCCGCCCGGTTCGATGCCGAAGTCGGCGGCGTGGTCGACATGGCGCTTCACCGCGGCCGTCTCGAGGAACGCCTTCGCCGGGATGCACCCGCGGTTGAGACAGGTGCCGCCGAGCGCATCCATCTCGACCAGCGCGACGTTCAGCCCCGCCGATGCTCCGTACAACGCGGCGCTGTAGCCGCCGGGGCCGCCACCGATGACTACGACGTCGAAGTGCTCACTCATCGCAGCTCACCGTAGCGCCGGATCGGATCAGCTCAGACGCCACGTCGCCTGTTCCTCACCACGGCGGACGACGAGCACGCGGCTCGTGCCCGTGGATGCGCTGATGTCGAAGTCGATCGTGCATCGCTGCGGCGCGACGGTCAGTGGGCCGCAGCGGCCGTCGGCGGGTGCGGCGAGCGGCTCGAGACGCCGGTCGCCGGTGACGAGCCGGAAGCTCTCGACGCCGTCGGGGTCGTCGACACCGCCGACCTCGATCGACACCTGCAGCACCCCCGCGGCTTCCTCGACACCGAGGACGGTGACCACGGCGTCGCCGATCGAGACCTGCTCGCCGACCGGAATCGGCTCGGTCGTCGTCTCCTGGGTCGTCAGCTGGAACAGCAGGACGCCACCGGCAACGAGGATCAACAGCGCAGTGCCGACCGACAGCAGCAGCAGCGTCCTGGTCTTCATCGGGCGTCAGACTACGGGCAGACCGGACGTGGTCGTGCCGGAAAACGGCGGCGAAACGATGTGCGCTGCCGCCGTGCGGGCGGCGCGCGGACCGTTAGCGTTGTCGTCATGGTTCCGACACGTCGCTTCGCGGCCACGATCTCGCTGTCGCTCGTGCTCGGCGCGTGCGGCGCGGCGAGCAGCGCGCCCGACGACGCCGCCCCGGTGAGCGACGCCCCTGCTGCCACCGCCGTCCCGAACGACGCCGCAGCCGCCACGGACGCCCCCTCGGCCGACGCGCCGGCGGACGAGGCAGCCGTCGAGCTGCCGGACGCGCAAACGGTGCCGGCTGCGCTGCAATTCTCCGCGAACCTCGTCGGCGGCGCGGAGTTCGACGCGGCGACACTGGCGGGCAAGCCGACGGTGTTCTGGTTCTGGGCGCCGACTTGAAGCACCTGCAATCGAGAAGCTCCCTCGGTCGAGGGGGCAGCGCAGAAGTTCGCCGACACCGTCAATTTCGTCGGCGTCGCCTGGACGGGGTCGGATGCCGCGTTCCAGGGTTTCATCGACAAGCACGGGCTGACGTTCCCCCAGATCAGCGATGATCGCGGCGACGTGTTCGCCCGGTTCGACGTCGCCTACCAGCCGGCGCTCGCGATCGTCAAGACCGACGGTTCGATCGAGTCCGTCGCCGGCGCGGTCGACGGCGCGCTCCTCGATCAGATCATCTCCGAAGCCTGATCGGCCGGCCCCGGCCCTCGGGAGGAGTGGTCAGGAGTAGACGCACTCCAGCCAGCGGTCGAAGAGTTCCTCGCTGTCGTCGGCGGCGAAGTCCCACGGGTTGCGGCCCTCGCCACACGCCGGCCGGAGATACTCGGGTGGGACATCGGTCGGCAGGATCGTGCCGGCGTCGATCAGCTCGCCGAAGCAGGAAGCTGCGGCGTCGATCAGCGACGTGTACTCGGCGTCGGTCAGCTCGTAGAGCGACACCGATCCGATTGCGATCTCGCCGACGCCGCACTCCGGATACTCGAGTTCGATGCTGAGGTAGTAGTCGGGCAGCTCTCCGGCGGCGATGTTCGACCGCAGGCAGTCGATCACGGCGGCGAGTTCGCCGGACGCGTAGCACTCCGTCGCGATGCGCTGTTCCTCCTCGTACGCCTCCATCTGCGGGTCCGGCTCGTCGACCGGCGGTTCGGGCTGGTCGTCGAAGCCCTCGTCGCCGAAGCCTTCGTCACCGAACAGGTCCTCCCCGAAAGTCTCGTCGATCGTCGTGAACCCACCGAAGAGCTGGTCGAAGAACGCCTGCACCGCGACTTCGGTGCGATCGATGATCCGGTCCAGCTCGGCCCGGTCGAGGGCCCGCAGCACGGCGAGCATCTGGTCGAAACCGCTTCCGATCGGGCTGATGAACCATTGCCCGTCGACGAGCACGACGGTCACGCCGGGCTGCTCGTAGTCGGCCATCGCCAGTTGCACTTCCTCGATGAGTGCCTCGAACGGCTCGGGATCGGCGAAGAACTCGTCGAGATCGAGCGCCTCCTGCTGGTACACGCACGAGTCGATCGACTGGCCTTCGGCCTCGACCTGCGCACACCCGTCGGCGAACGAGACGGTGAACGGCAACCCGTCGAGCACGCCTTCGACACGGATCGAACGCACCGACACGAACCGCCGCGAGCCACTGCCCTCGACGTCGTAGGAGGTGTCGGTGATGCGCCAGCTGATCGGCGCCTCGTCGAGTGCCGCCTGCGCCTCCGCCAAGAACAGCGGTGCGTACCGTTGGAGCGCCTCGGCCTCGTTGGGGTTGATCGCCGCGATCACCTTGGCGATGTCGAGTTGCTCGACGCCGGCGAGCAACGCATCGATCGCCCCCTCGGGGGTGGCGCCGCCGCTCGCCGGGATGCCCCGTTCGGGGATCGGTTCACCGAACTGGCCGCGCGCCAACTCCGCGAAGGTGTAGGCGACGCTGAGGTACCAGCGGCCGTCACGCTCGACGACGGTCATCGGCACGACGAACGGTTCGCCGGCGACGGTGTCGTCCAACTCGTTCATGTCGAGGTCGTCGCCGAGCTGGTCGGTGACGAGATCGCCGACCGGGAGTTGCGATCCGTCGAGCGTCGCGGTCATCGAGGCAGTCATCGTGATGTTCGCGATGTCCGCCGCATTGGTCGGGACGACCTCGGTCGCCTCACCCGCGAGTTCGATGTCGATACCGCCGAGGTCCGAGAGTGATGCTTCGGGGCTGAGGATCTCGAGTCGCGAGAGTTCGTCGACGATGTCGATCAGCGGCTGGCGCAACGTGTCGCGCTCGCCCGGCAGGAGCAGGTCGACCATGCCGAGCACGTCCTCGTTCTCGATCGCCGCCATCAGGGAGGCGCCGACCTCCTCCGGCGACGACGCCCCGCCGTTGTTGCTGCCGCCGATCCGGCCGACCGCGACGACGCCGGCGGCGCCGAGCGCGAGCACGGCGACGACGACGCCGACGACGGCGAGACGGCTGCGGGAGCGTTTCGGACCCGGTTCCGGCGCAACGGTGAACTCGTGGGACGGCGGTCCGCCCGGTGGCGCGAATCCGAGCGTTCCCGGCCCGTCGGGCGCAGGGCGCTGTGGCGGACCGACCGGTGGCAGCACCGGCGCGTCGCCGGACGGTGCGACCGGTGCGACCGGCGGTGGGGCGGCTGGCGGGGTGCCGGGCAGCGATGGTACGGGCGGCACGGCTGCGGCGGGCGGCACGGCCGGTTGGCTCGCCGATGCGGCCGGCGTGATCTGCGCAACCGCGGGCACCGTCGGCGCGAACTGCGCGGCAGGCGCCGGAGGTGGCGGCACGGACGGATCCGGGTTCGGCGTCGCGTCGCCCGGGACCGAGGGGACCGGCGGAACCGGT
>JAHEKY010000145.1 GCA_024644465.1 Ilumatobacteraceae bacterium
CGGATCCGCTGCACGGCGGCCGCGAGGTCCGCCCACTCGGCGAGCTTCACGACCGCTTCGATGTGGTCGTCGTGCGTTCGCGCTTCGATCACACCGTGCCCGCCGGGCAGCGCGAGCGTGCGCCGGTAGACCGTGCCGTCCCACGACTCGATCCCGGGGATCGCACGTTCGCCGAGGAACGCGAGCACGACGTCACCGGGGAACGGCCGGCGCGTCGGCAGCCGCAACACGACGGAGCCGGTCGGCGTCGTTGCGTGCTGCCGCGCCTGCTTCGCCCGCAACGCGGACGGCGACGCGGCGAACACGTCCCTGACCGTGTCGTTGAACTGACGGACACTTCCGAACCCGGACGCGAACGCGATGGCCGTGAACGGCATCGCCGTCGTCTCGATCAACAACCGGGCCGTGTGGGCGCGATGCGCACGGGCGATCGCGAGCGGGCCGGCGCCGAGCTCGTCCGTCATCACACGGTTGAGATGACGTTCGCTGTATCCGAGACTGCGGGCGAGCCCCGGCACGCCGTCGCGCTCGATCACCCCGTCGGCGATCAGGCGCATCGCCCGACCGACGACGTCCTGTCGCACGTTCCACTCCGGCGAGCCGGGCGATGCGTCCGGCCGGCACCGCTTGCACGCGCGAAACCCGCGCTGCTGCGCAGCTGCCGCCGTGTGATGGAACTCGACGTTCGTTCGCTTCGGCGTGATCGCCGGGCAGCTCGGTCGGCAGTAGATGCCGGTCGTGCGGACGGCTGTCACGAACCAGCCGTCGAAGCGCTGATCGCGACTCTGTACTGCGCTGTAGCAGTGTTCCTCGTCGAGCGGTGGCACGACACCATCATGCCCGCGCCGGGCGAAGGAAACCAGCGACAATCGGACATCGACGTGGTCGTCCGATTTCCGCTATCGATGGCGCGTCACGATGTGGACGGAGACGGCGCGGTCGCAGGCCGCACGCTCGGCGCGGCGACATCGCGCGGCGCCACGATCGTGCGCAGCACCCACAAGCCGGCCAGGCAGAACAACACGCCACCGAGGAAGCCGATCTGCTTTCCGACGAAGTGGGCGAACAGGCCGACGAGCAGCCCGCTGCCCGCGGACCCGACCTCGAAGAACATCGTGAACGAGCTGATCGCCGACGCCCGCTCCGCATCGCCGGCATTGTTGACCGTCAGCGCCATCAACGACGGATAGTTGAACGCCGCACCGAGCCCGATCAGCGCGGCGCCGATCCACAGCGCCCAGACCTCGGGAATCGCCGCGAACACGACGAGCCCGGCCGCCATCGACACCAATGCGATCGTCACGGATCGGCGCGCGCCGAGCCGTTCCGGCAACTTCGCGCCGAACATCCGGATCACGAGCGAGACGAGCGCATAGAGCAGGAACAGGACGCCGGAGTTCGACAACCCGACGTCGCGGGAGTACTCCGGTGCGAACAGGAAGAACGTCGTGAGGCCGCCGACGCCGAACGCGAGCACGGCTCCCGGCCCGATCGCGGCCGGATGGATGAACTTGAAGATCCCGGACGACGCCAACGCCTTCACGGGCGGCGCAGCGCGGCCACCGGAGTCGACCGTCGACATCGCATCGTCGTCCGGCGACGTCACGCGCGCCGGCGCGAACAACGCGATCGCAGCTGCGGCGATCGCGAACGCACCCGCCGCGATGAACGTCCGCTCGAACTGCACGTCGTCGAGCAGCCATTCGCTGAACACCGGCCCGACACCGAGCCCCGTGAACACGGCGACCGAGAAGTAGCTCGCGCCCTCCGCCCGGCGATCGCGCGGTGAGAGATCGGCAATGAGCGTGGCCGCTCCGACGAACACGCCTGCTTCGCCGATGCCCGTGAACGCACGCAACAGGAGCAGCAGCGGAAGTGCATCGACCTGGCTCATCGCCATCCCACCGGCAGCTGCGATCAGGGCGCCACCGATGATCACGGACCGCCGGCCGTGACGATCCGCGAGCCGACCGAGCGCAGGCCGTGCGAGGACGGCGGCGATCGCGAAGATCGCGGCGTTCAGGCCGAGGCCGAACTCGCCGCCGTCGAGCGGCCCTTCGATGAACAGCGGTACGAGCGGCACGAGCGTGCCGATGTACATGAAGAACAGTGCGGCGCTGAGCGTGACGACGACGAACGGGCGCGTGATGAGCCGGGCGGGGGGCGCAGCGTCGGTGACGGTCGGGGGCGGCACGAGAGACATCTTGCCGATCCAACGTCGGACCCGGGCAGTCGGATTCCCGGTGCGCCGGAAGTCACACCGGCGTCAGTGGCGGACGACGTCCACTTCGACGGACAACGTCTGCATCGAACCCGGTCCGATGACGACACCGCGGATCGGGGCGACGTCCGCGTAGTCCCTCCCCCACCCGACCGTGACGTGACGGTCCGGCCCGACGATGCCGTTCGTCGGATCGAGGTCGAGCCAGCCGTGCTCGGGAATCCAGACCGAACACCACGCATGCGATGCATCCGCGCCGATCGTCTTCGGTTCGCCGGGTGGCGGGTCGGTCTCGATGTAGCCGCTCACGTACCGGCTCGCGAGCCCGCGCGCCCGGAACGCGCCGACCGCGAGATGTGCGAAGTCCTGACACACGCCGGCCCGCGTCGCGAGCACCTCGCCGAGCGGCGTGCTGACCGTCGTCGAGGACGGATCGAAGCGGTAGTTCCCGTAGATGAAATCGCACAGCCCGGTGATGACGTCGACGATCCGCCGACCCGGCGCGAACTCGTGTGCGAACGCCGCGAGCAACGCTGCTCGCTGGCCACCCTCGCGGGGTGTGTCTCGGATCGGGATGAACCGTGACGACGCCCGATACGGCGAGACGTCGAGCGCCAGCTCGCCGCGCACGGCGTCCGTCTGCGCCGCGACGAGCTCCCACGTCGAATTCGTGGCGGGGACGTTCGCCGGTTCGACGATCACCTCGGTCGCGACGTCGACGACGAGGTGGTCGTGCGGGCGGTGGACGCCGAGTTGGACGACGCGGTTGCCGAACGCGTCGATCCGTTCGTCACGCTCGTCGACAGCCGGGTCTGTCGTCAGCACGGACGACACGACGACCTGGAACGGCGTCGGACGTGCGAGCAGGTTCGCGACGCTGTAGCCATCGAGCATCTCCGAGCCGTACTCGTACGCCGTCCGGTGGGACACGGTGTAGCGCCGTCCGTCCGGCGAAGGGGGCGGCACGTAGCGTCCGTGTCCACTCATCAGTGGCCGCCCATCGCCCGGGGGTCGACCGGCGACGCGAGGTACGTTCCGACGAGCTCGCGCGACAGCCGGTCACAGCCCTCGTACAAGGCGGCGAGCGAACGGCCGACCGATGCCTGGTCCTGCAACCGGGCCCGCTGCAAGGCGACGAACAGTTCGTGCGCCAACTTCGCACCCTCGTCCCACCCGAGCAGGCCGGACTCGTGCGCGACGGTCGCGATCGCCGAGGCCGCCGATCGGGGGTTCGAGTCGTCGGCGATCACGAGTTGCGCCGCCGCGCCGAACTCGACATCGCTGCGATACCGCCGGCGGTACGCAACAAGGCTCTCGTTCGTGGCGAGCACGATCTCGACGAGCCGCTGGGCGTCGTCGTCGAAGTCGATCATGTCGCTCCAGCCGACGGCGCCGTGCCACGCGTCGATCACGCCGAACGCCCGCTCGAGACGCCGGCCGATCTCACCGATGCGCCACGCAGGGCCACGGACCACGCTCTCGTTCCACAAGCCGGCGACGGACGCGACGTCGATCAGCACCGAATCGAGCAGCCCGCTGTCGAGCAGCCCGCTCTCGAGATGCGCCGCGTTCGTCGGCGCGAGTTCGTCGGGCGGTGCCGCGCCGACGAGCGGCAAGCCGACCGTGTCCGTCACCAGCGCGTTGATCGCGCTGCGCGAGTCGGCGAGCCGTGCGAACACGCGGCCCGCAGTGACGGAGAAGAACTCGCGCACCGACGACACTTCGGCCAGCAGCGAGCCGAGTTGCTGGCCGAGCGCCATCGCCGCGGACGCGAGTGCGCCCGTGGCGGTGACGGACGTGTGCGTCCTCAACGCCAGTTCCGCGGCTCGGCGATTGACGTCGAGGCCGCCGACATTCGCGAGCATGCCGATCGCCGGCAGTACCCAGCGATCGGTCACCGCGTGGTCGGTGTCGGTCGTGCCGCCCGTGCGATCGAGCACGACGCGCAACGTCCGCGCCAGCAGTTCCGTGCGTTCGAGCGCGCGGCCCGCCCAGAACAGCGCCTCGGCGGCGCGCGTCGGGACCGATGCGATCAAGTCGACCTGCGGGAGCGGCCGGCGCCGACCGATGCGCACGCGGTCGCTCGGGCCCAGGACCCACACGTCCTTCGAACGCAGGATTGTCGGTGCGGCCGGGTTGTCGCCCAGACTGAGCACCCGCGCGTTCGCGCCGGCGAGCACTTCGACGCCCTGGTCGGCGGCCACGAGATGCATCCGCACGATGACGGCGCCGCGCTGGACGCTCGTGCCGTCGAACGTCGGCAACAATGCCCAGTCGTGGTCGGCGTGCTGGTGCGTCGGCAGGCGGCGCAGCAACGTGCGGGTCGGATCGCCGCTCGGTTCGTGGGCCAGCCACGCGCCCGCCTCGTCCCACTGGTCGGCGAGCTCCGGATCCTCGATGACGCCGCACCCGTGCGCGTTCGCGAGGTGGACACCTCCGGAGCCGGACGCGAGCAGCAACCCAGGGATGCCGGCGCCGCCCTCCGTGTTCACCTCCATCGGGTCGAGCCGGTCGTCTTCGAGCCGCCGGAACAGCACGTCGATCGGTTCGAAACCCGCGAGCGACCGCAGCCACAGCCGGCGCTGGCGGACGACGAGATCGGCACCCTCGGCCAGGTTGAGACCGAGTCGCGTCGCGAGGAACGACTGCTCGACGAACGACGGGTGATCGACGCCGCCGGACATCATCACGATGCGCGGGCTGTCGACGTCGGCGAGATCGGCGAGGCCGTCGCGCAGCCGATCGACGAACGGTTCCAACGGCTGGAGGCCATCGCTGTGCCGCACCCGGCT